>NZ_JBVVQJ010000029.1:0-85307 GCF_055811475.1 Mesorhizobium sp. WSM4829
CTCGATTGGATCGACAACGGCAGTCTGGCCGCTGCTGTACCAGGTGTCGCCGAGGTCAAATTCTATGTTGAACCCAAGACGCCGATCGTCAGGAAAGGCGATTACCGAGATTCTATGGGATATGTAATCGCCGTGTCGCCCGACCGTGCTCAGACCAAGGCGATACTTCAACAAGCCGTCGAATTAATCAGTTGGTCGATCTCACCATTTCCGACCCTAGGCGAACACGGACAATCAGCAGCCTCTCACCTCTCCGCCCCAGCAGAGGTACCCCCCAGTAAAGGGTGATCGCCGCCGAAGCTTGGTGCAATTGAGAGCACGCGTGAGACGCACGTCGGTGATTATACTTTTGCCCTCCGCGGAGAATCCCGATCGGGCTGATTTTGGCTGAGCCGGAAATCCTGTTGATTGCCGTCTGCGGCACAAGGCGCGGCCGGCGACGATTTCGAGAACGTCGTCGACTGGGGCGAGGAGAATCCGGATTTTCCTACCACCACGGCATTATAACGCGCGCCGGCTGCGCATCCTTATGAACCGTCTTGATGCGGCCTTGTTCTCGGCTTGCTTCCGGTTTTGGGTGAGGGCGAGGCACCTCGATGCCCCGGCGCGTTGCCACCGAGGGCAAAACCTCGCGCGGCAGTCACGACCGCAGCCGTCGGCGCTAGCCTGGCAACAGTAGAAATCATGTTGTTTCAGCGCACTCAGAGGCATCGACATGCAGAGCAACGACGTGACGAGCCTGGGGGTCTCGCAGTATATCTGTTCAGTAGGCGAGCTGTACGCAACTCCGGTCTGGCCTGGTACCGGCGCACGCAATGCAGGATAACTGACTTGTTAACCTGGCGTCTCTGGAACATCACAACCCTCCGAAATTCGTCGAGACGCTCCCTACCACACCGCCGGTAATTAAACGATGCAACAGATCCTGCAAGTACATTTCACAGAATCTTTGCAACCGCAAATCGCTGACAATGGTACGTTAATCCCAAGGTCTGAGGGCGGGCGCGAATAAAGCGATCCCTGTAACGCTCAGCCGCCGCATAATACGAACGGAGAATCAACGTTAATGGCAAAAAGAGCGCTCATCATGATTGAAGGCCATGCGCGTACTGGTCTGCTATTCATCCAAGCGGCCCAGCGTCTTGATCTTCACCCAATTACCCTGTCGACTGATCCAGCTCGGTACGACTATCTTGCGGCGGAAAGCATTGAGACAATTCGTGTCGACACAGACAATGTCGATGCGCTGATCCACGAATGTTCCCGCCTGCGTGCGACCTATGACATTGCTGGCATTACGGCCGCCGAGGAGGAGGTCTATGCGACAGTTGGCAAGCTTTGCCGATTTTTCAATCTACCGGGACCGAACCCCGAATCGGTTGAACAATGTCTCGACAAATTCACTCAACGTGAGCTCCTCGCGAAGGCCGGCGTTCCAATGCCTGCTTATCGCTTGGCAGCGAATGCGGCGGATATAGAAAGCTCGGCCGCTGAGATCGGCCTGCCGGTGATTGTTAAGCCAGCCGTAGGCACCGGCAGCAGCGGTGTCAGATTGTGCCGTAACGCCGATGAGGTGGCCGAACACACGGCTGTTCTGTTGGGGGGGAAGCATATATGGCGGTCTTCGCCGAGGATACTGGTTGAAGAATTCGCACAAGGTCCATTCTATGGCGCTGATATAATGGGAACTGAGGTCATTGCGATTGCCGCCGCTGACTTCGGCGCCCCACCGCATTTTGTCTTTCGTGAGTGCATCCATCCGGCCCCGCTGACTGATGACGAGCATAAGCGTATCGCCGATATTTCACTGAACTGTTTGCGAGCTCTCGGCCTTCAATGGGGTCCAAAAATTATTCAATTCCGGTGGACGAAGTTTGGCCCAGTTGTCATTGAAGTCAATCCGCGTCTTCCGGGTGGGACCGATCCTCAACTGGTTCAGCTAGCTCACGGTGTCGATCTCATCACCGAACACATCAAGGTTGTCATCGGCGGCGAATGGGATTTGCGCAAAAGGCATTCGCACGCCGCGGCCGTGCGGTACCTAATTCCTGATCGCGATGGCATCCTCGATTGGATTGACGGCGGCGGTCGGGCGGCTGCTATATCAGGTGTTTCCGAGGT
Organism: Mesorhizobium sp. WSM4829; assembly: GCF_055811475.1. Taxonomy (NCBI): domain Bacteria; kingdom Pseudomonadati; phylum Pseudomonadota; class Alphaproteobacteria; order Hyphomicrobiales; family Phyllobacteriaceae; genus Mesorhizobium; species Mesorhizobium sp. WSM4829. The sequence continues at coordinate 2,122 of NZ_JBVVQJ010000029.1, forward strand.
GAAGTTTTATGTTGACCCCAAGACGCTGATCGAGAGGAAGGGCGATCACCGAGACCGCATTGGACATGTCATCGCCGCTTCGCCGAACAGTGCCCACACCAAGGCAATACTTCAGCGTGCCGTCGACTTAATCGCTTGGTCGATCTCATCGTTTCCAACCCTTGGCGAACAAGGGCAATCAGCGCGCCCTCACCTCCCCGCACCAGCGGAGGTCGCGTGAATGACGCCGGCAGGAAAGCCGGCCGATCGCGGAGGCACTTGAGGAATGGATGCGGCCCGAGCGGGCCAAATTGTCTCGAAGCTCTCCGGTTGCTGAGCCATCGACTACATGCTGAAGCGCCGGGAGGTTCACGATCTTCCTGGTGGTAGCCGGATCTGTATGGTCGGGGCAACGATCCGCCCGAACTCGGCACGAGCGGCGCGTGCTCGGGCTTGCCACTTAGCAGATTTGCGGCGCGGCACGCCGTATCTTTAGAAATGGAGGTCAAAGTGACGACAGGATCCTCGAAAATTGCGCTCGTGACCGGCGGAAGCACGGGCATCGGCGCCGCCACCTGCCGGCTTCTCGGCCAACAGGGGTGGGCTCTAGGCGTCAACTATCGACGCGATCGAACACCGGCAAACCGTGTCGTAGCGGATATCGAGCGGGGCGGCGGCAGGGCCGTCGTCGTACATGGCGATGTCGCGAACGAGTCCGAGGTTGCGCGAATGTTCGGTACCCTGGACCGTGAGTTCGGGACACTGACCGCTCTCGTGAATTGCGCCGGCATCGTCGGCAAGCGGGGGCGCTTCATAGATTTAGACCCTGCCGGTGTTCGTCAAGTGATTGAAGTCAATCTCCTCGGGACGATGTACTGCTCGCTCGAGGCGATCCGACGCATGTCGACGCGGTGCGGCGGCCAGGGCGGTGCGATCGTCAACATCTCCTCTGGGCTGTCGAAGACCGGCGGTGCCCTATCGCCCGATCCGGTTTTCCTGCCTGATCCGGAGGGTAAAGCCTCGGGGGGGCGGGTGCCTTATTCGACTTCGAAGGGCGCCATCAACTCCTTCACCGTGGCACTCGCCCAGGAGGTCGCGCGCGAAGGTGTAAGAGTCAACACGGTAAGCCCAGGGGCGACACGAACCGAGCTTCCCGATCCCGTTCAGATTGCCGAGGCTGAAGCCACGATCCCGATCGGCCGGGCCGCCGACCCGCGGGAGATCGCCGAGGCGATCTCTTGGCTTCTGTCCGATAAGGCGAGCTACGTTGCTGGCGCCTATCTACGCGTTGGAGGTGGACGAATTGGATAGGATAGGATAGCGAGCCGCAGAGTAGGCTATTGACGAATGCGCTCGCCCCGTCGCCCCGGTGCGACACGGCATCGGCTGCGTCGACGGGGGTGGCAGCGCCATATAGAATCCAAGCGCTTCGTTTTCCTGGACGAGACCGGGGGCAGGACCGCCATGACCCGCAGATATGGCTGGAGTGTTCGTGGCCGGGCATGGTCGATGTAGCCCCATTGTCCGAAGACTTCTGCAAAATGCCGCGGTACACTCGGCGCCCCAGACCGCCGAGCCTTCTTCGCTGCGCCAGCGTCAGGTGCTGAGTCCGCCACAAGGACGTATTTGATCTCGACGAATTCGTCGATGCCGTGGAGGGACCCCTCGCGGCCCAGGCCGGATTCTTTGACGCCCCCGAAGGGCGCGACCTCGGTTCCGAGAATGGCGGAGTTGATGCCAACCGTGCCGCATTCCAGTTCCTCAGCGACACGAAAGGCGCGGCCGAGATCCTTCGTGTAGAAATAGCCGGCCAGCCCGAAGGGCGTGTCGTTGGCGAGCGCGACGACCTCCTCCTCGGACCGGAAGGAGTAGACTGGGCGACTGGGCCGAAGGTCTCCTCGTGCGAAACCAGCATCGTCGTGGTGACGCCCGACAGAACAGTCGGCTCATAGAAGCTGCGGGCCAGAGCATGGCGCATGCCACCGATAATTATCCTGGCGCCGTTGGCGACGGCGTCGGCGACGTGACGCTCGACCTAGACCTAGACCGCACGCTGATTGATGAGCGGCCCCTGCAAGCCGCCGACCTCGACGCCGTTGCCGACCTTGAGTTCGGCAACCCTGCCGGCGAACCTCTCGACGAAGGCGTCATGGATTCCTTCCTGCACGAAAAGCCGATTGGTGCAGACACATGTCTGGCCCATATTGCGGAATTTGGCCGTGATCGCGCCGGCTACCGCCGCCTCGAGATCAGCATCGTCGAAGACGATGAAAGGGGCATTACCGCCGAGTTCGAGCCCAACCTTCTTCACCGTCGAGGCCGCCTGCTACATCAGGAGCTTGCCGATCGGCGTCGAGCCGGTGAAGCTGATGAACCGCACCGCCGGATGCGAAGTCATTACCATGCCAATCGCGACCGCATCGCCTGTCACGACGTTGAGCGCGCCTCTGGGAAAGCCCGCCCGCTCGGCGAGCGCGACCAGCGCCAGTGCGGTCAGCGGCGTGTAAGGCGCGGGCTTGATCACAAAAGTGCAGCCCGCCGCCAGGCCTGGCGAGCATTTGCGCGTGATCATCGCAGCCGGGAAATTCCAGGGCGTGATCGCGGCGCAGACGCCGACCGGCTGCTTCTGCACGATGATGCGCGAGCCCGGGAACGGCAACGGAATGGTCTCGCTATAGATGCGCTTGGCCTCCTCGGCATAGGACTCGACGAAGGAGGCGGCATAGGCGACCTCTCCGCGCGCTCGTCCAGCGGCTTGCCCTGCTCGGCGGTCATGATCTGCGCTAGGTCTTCCTGGTTCGCCATGATCAGGTCGAACCATGTGCGCAGGATCTGCGAACGCTCCTTGGCGCCCCTCCGCGCCCATGGCTTGAACGCCCGGCTCGCGGCCTTGACCGCAGCCATCGTCTCGGCCTCGCCGAAGCGCGGCACCTTGGCCAGAACTTCCCCCGTCGCCAGTTGTCGACCGCGTCGATACCGTCCCCGACCCAGGCGCCGTCCACATAGCACTGGGCCTTCAGCAGCGAGGAATCGGACAGATTTATGGTCTTCTCGATCACGCTCATTGTAATTTTCTCCTATCGGTCGAGGCTGGTAGACGGAGGAAGTCATGGGGCGGATCATTGTCCTGGCTGCACATCACGCGGTCGCGAGTTCCTTCCCAACGAAATTCCGGGGACTGCTAGGGCCGGACTCGCCCAAACAGGCGTGCCGCGAAGTTCGGCTCAGGAACTTCGTCCTCCGGGAAGATCGGCCTGCGCTTCTGGAACGGCAGCAGGCCGGGCTGGAAATTCGAAATGCCGGGCGTGTCGACGACGATGCAGGGGCCGACCGAGGCGAAAGAAATCTTGAAATGATAGCCGGATTTGGTGACTACAATGTCATAGGCGGCCGGATCGACGCCTTGACTGCGGAAAGCGGCCGGATCTTGCGTGAAGCCTGGCAGGCTCGTCACGAGGACCGTCACATTGTCCCGGTGCAGCACGGCTGTCGCGCCGAGCACGCCGGGCTCGTTCGCGAGAAAAGGGCCGTCGTGAACAAAATCTCCGTCGCCCAGATGCTCGACGCGCCATTCGCCGTCTACGGGAGAGATACCCTTCGACAGCCTGCCACCGATCGGTCCTCGATAGACAGAACCGACACCGAGCCTGCCCGCCGCTGCGACCACTTCTGGATCTGTTAGCGGAATGAGAGCCCGGATAGTGTGCCAGCGCGAGAGCAGTTCACTGATGATGACGGTTCCATCTCCCACGGTACCTGCGAGCACGCGATCGCCCTGATCGCCCACGATGACCGGGCCCTGCAGACGTCCCGCCGCCACATCCGCGAGTACGTCCTCGAGAGGCACGAAATCCGGCTTGAAGGCGAACCGTCTCAGCCAAAGCTCATGTGCCAACCGGGCCGCGATCTCCGCGGCCACATCCGCCGCTCCATCAGTCGTCACCGTGATGCACTGGCCTCCGTCGGCAACGTCGACGAGCGTCGTCGTATTGTAAATCGAGATGTCCAGGACGGCCGGCTCCTGCGCCGAAACCTGGCGACGCAACCGGTGTACCTCACAGAGCGGCCCGCGCGCGGTTTCCATCTGGACGCCTACGATCATAGGTAGGCGCACAGCGGCCGTAATCGGTACAATCCTGCCTTCGAGCATCGCGAGCATGAGTTCAACGGCCTGTTCGCCCGCGAGAGGGTAGTCTGTGTGCGGGTTCTCCTTGCAGGCAACGATGATGTCGGCGTTCGCAAGCATTGCGTCGGTGACGTGGGCGTGCAGGTCGAGGCTGACGGCGATGACGACCCGCGGCCCGACGGCTTTCCGGATCGCGGCGATGAGATCGCCCTCAGGATCGTCCAGCGTTTCGGTCACCATGGCCCCGTGAAGGTCGAGATAGACACCCTCTGGCTCCGCCTCTCCAACTGCTGCGACAATGTCGTCACGCAGGCGCTCATAGACGGCATCGACGATCGGCCCGCCCGGCGGAGCCACCGCCGAGAGGCCGGGAAGGATGTCCGCTCCAGCTCGCCCGAGACGCCTGCAGGCACCGCCAAGCGAGGCGTTTGAGACCTGTGCCTTGGCCGTGAGCGCAGCTCCGCGAACAACGCAGAAGCTGGAAAGGGTCGTTTGGATCGCGCTGAAGCTATTGCCCTCGTGGAACAGGCTCGACACGAACACCCGGACCATTTCTTCTCCACTTGATGCACCAAACTGGCTCCATTATCGAACATTGAGGACTTACGTCAATAGATGTAACATCAAATTGCAAATCTGCCGTGTATCAACATAGAGGGGAGTCATGAGCAACAGGCCACGATCCGAACGCCGATGGTCCATTCGAGCACGCGTAGTCGGTGCGATTCTGCCGTTTGTTCTCCTCGCTCCGGCCATGGCACAGGGCAAAGGCAAGCTCGTCCTGGCGGGACCGGTGGCCAGTGCAGCAGATCCTGCCCACACCCGCCGCATCTGCGGCCGACCATTCGTGGAACGGCCTTCAACTACAACTTCTGCCTCTGCGAAACGGAACCGGGAGCGCGCAACGTTTCGACGCAGACGGGGGACGGCGAGGCCGACATGGTCTACTACAACGGCTATTCCGGCGAGATTGTACGTCGTCGCTGGTTACGAGTTCGCCGTAGTCGCCCGGCGACTACAACCTCCTTCTCACCGGCATAGGCGGCCGCCTTTATTAGGCGTACGGCCGCATCGGCCTGAGCATTCTGTAAGACCGAGGGAAGCAACGGAAGGACGCGCCTGCCCCCGGCGAAATGGCGACGTAGTCATGATGGCTTCCCTCTCTTTCTTGGTAGCCGCCACCTGTGGTCGCGACGACGACTTCCTGCGCGGCCGCGCTTCCCGCGATGAGCGGGAGAGCTAAGAGCGCGACCCTCGCCCAGAGGTTCCATGAGCCGGTTGCGCTGACGACGTCTTCATGGATGATCCCCTCGCTATGATTGTTTTCGTCGACTGCTCCGGCCGCGGTCAGGCCTTCCCCCGCGCCTGCAGGAGTTGGACGCCCCCATCAACGCGAGCGAGACAACGACGAGAACCGTCGAGACGGCGGCGATGACGGGCGTGAGATTGAAGTCGATGTCCTCGAACATCTTGCGCGTGATGGTCTTGCCCTCGACGCTAGAGATGAAGAAGGCGACGGTCGCCTCGTCGAAGGAGGAGAGGAAGGCGAAGACGCCGCCGGCCGCCACGCCGGGCAGGATGTTGGGCAGAACGGCCGAGAAGAACGCCCGTGCTGCACGGCTCGCCCCGCAATTGAGCGCCGCGAGTTCGAGCGCCGGGTCGAAGCGCTGCAGTGCCGCCGTCACCGTGATGACGACGTAGGGGAACGGCTAGCATGGTGTGGGCGATGAGGAAGCCGAAGAAGTTGCCGGTAAGGCGCAGCGGCGCAAAAATGAGATAGACGGCGATCGCAACGACGAGGTGCGGCACCACTATTGGGCCCAGGGTGAGCGCTTGGATCGCGGCCTTGTCGGGCAGCGCGCCGCGCACGAGCGCGATGCGGCGAGCGTGCCGACGAGGGTAAGCCACGGGATAGCCGAGCGGGAAGGTCGCGAGCGTGACGACGAACGCGACCTCGAGCGTGCGCCACAAGACATGCAAGTAGAGCGGTTCGGCGATGATGCGCTCGTAGTTGGCGAGGGTGAACGAGGGGCTCGCGAAGCTCGTCCAGAGAAGCCGGCCCGCTGGATAGAGAAAGGCAAGCACGAGCAGCAGGAGGAGGCGCAACGAGGAGAAGTGAGAGCACCGTCGAATAGGTCCGGCCAGAGTCTGATGCGAGTTAGCGGATCTCGCGCCGTCCGGTGGTCTAAGGAAAGGCGCCGCCCATGGCTCAGGCCTCCGCGGGAAAGAGGCGCACCGCCTTGCGCTCGGCGAGGAGGTCCTCGCCTTCCGGGCGGGGGCACCGGTTGCCGGCAGTTGCACGTAGAGCAGCTCCTCGGCACCTGGGATGCGGACAACCACGACGTGGAAGGAGCCGACGAAAATGGCGGCCTCCACCGTCGCCGGAATGGCGAAGGGGCTCCCCGCACGGCGCGAGTCTCAGGCGCTCCGGCCGTACGGCAATCTTGACCGGCTTGCCGGGGTCGAAGAGACCGGCCGAGCCATAGACGCTCTTGGCTGCGATGCGGACCTCGCCAGGGAGGCGCACCATGGCTCCTGCCGAATCCGAGCCGAGATACTCGCCGCGCAAAAAATTCATCTTGCCGATGAAGTCGGCGACGAAGGGCGCCTTCGGATCCTCGTACAGGTCAAAAGGGCTTCCGATTTGGGCCAGGCCGCCGCCGCTCATCACAGCCACGCGTGAGCGCCCCTCCTGTCGTGCATCACGTAGATGACGGTGACCCTGAGGCGCCTGCTACAGGGTCTTGATCTCGATCCGCATCTCGCCGCGCAGCTTCTTGTCGAGCGCGCCGTTCGAGGCGAACGAGGGCGAGGCCGAGCGGCTCGTCCATACGCAGCACCGGCGGCTCGAAAACAAGCGCTCGGGCTACTGCGACGCGTTGCTGCTGGCCGTCCGACAGTTCGCTCGGCAGGCGGGCGTCGCCTCCACACGCCGCTCGATCTCGCTGCGCTCCACCTTTCGCATCTTGAGCGGAAAGGCGATGTTCTGGGCGACCGTCATGTGCGGGAGAGCGCGTATTTCTGGAAGACCATGCCGATATCGCGCTTGTTGGCGGCACGTGCGTGGCGTCCCTCGCGCCTACCCGGATGAGTCCTGCGCTTGGAATTCGAAACCCGCGATCATCATGAGGAGCGTTGTCTTGCCGGAGCCGGAAGGCCCCAGGCGATACGAACTCGCCCTCGCGCGTGACGAGCGACACCCCGTCCACCGCGAGCAACTGCCCGTACGCCTTCGACACGCCCTCGATCGATACGGGACTGCCGGTCATGTTGCTTGCCTTTGCGTCCACTCTCGCCCCTCGGTTTGTTGGGCCGGCGGCCTGCCGGGCCACTGATCCGGCGTCGAGCATTCCACTCGCGATCCACCACTTTTTGAAATTTGATGTAACATTCGGATTGACCCAGAGCCCTTGTCAATCGGGCTTGCGAGGTTCATGGTCCAAGCCCGCGATTAGCACTTTGGTCTTTCATGCATCGGAACATCGTCCAAGCACCACTCGCGCCCCTCGACCGCCAGAGCAGCCTCGGCGAGCTCGCCTATGAGAGTCTGAAGGACACCATCATCCGCGGGCAGTGCGAACCGGGCACTAAGCTCACGGTGCGCTCAGTCGCGCAAGCGCTCCACGTCTCGACGACGCCGGCGCGCGATGCCATCAACCGGCTGATCGGCGAAGGTGCGCTCGTCAATCTCGGGCCGAAGACGGTCGTGGTGCCCGTGCTAACAATGGCCGTGCTTGACGAGGTCACCAAGATCCGCCTGGCCCTTGAAAGCCTCGCCGCTCAAGAGGCGACGCCACACGTTAGCGAGGACGACATCGCTTTTCTCGAGGACACGCAGGAGAAGCTCAACACGGCTCTCGACGAAAGGCGTTACATGGAGGTGCTGCGGCTCAACAAGGACTTCCACTTCCGCATCTACGACCGCTCGCAGATGCCGCGCCTCGTCGCGATGATCGAATCGCAGTGGCTCAGGATCGGTCCGTCTTTCAACGGTCTCTATCCCGAATTCGCCATCAAGCGACAAGGCGTGGCGAATCATCAGTGGGCCCTGCGCGGCCTCAAGGATCGTGATCCCGCGACGGTTCGCGCGGCCATCGAAAATGACCTACGCGACGGATACCGTCGGCTGAGCAATCTCGTGCACGCTCGCGGCGACTGAGCCGGCAATATTCCTCTCAATATTTTGTTGCATCAAATTACATTTTCTTCTATCGTGCCGACCTCCATAGCAAGAGGAGAGCCGTGTGTTCGAGCAAGCAGCATTGTCCCCCCATCCTCCCGTCGGGCCGCGTTCGGCCGAGGCCTTCGGCCGGGCGCGTGGTGTTTTCCCGGACGGCACGGCGCGGGTCACGATCGAGCGCGATCCCATTCCCCGCTACATGCATCACGGAGAGGGTGCATTTCTCGTCGACGTCGACGGGCGCCGCTTCCTCGACCTTAACGGCAACTTCACGACCCTCATCCACGGCCACGCCTTCCCGCCCGTGATCGAGGCTGTGACGCAACAGCTCAGGAGCGGAAGCTGCTTCGCAAACCCGACCGAGATCGAAATTGCACTCGCCGAGCTTCTCTGCGCCCGCATTCCACACCTTGACCGCATCCGCTTCGTCAATTCCGGTACCGAGGCGGTCATGTTCGCGATCAAGGCGGCGCGGGCGTTCACCGGGCGTCCCGCGATTGCCAAGATCGAGGGGGCCTATCACGGCGCCTATGACTGGGTAGAAGTCAGCCAGGCCGCGACGCCTCAGACGTGGGGCGATCCCGAACATCCCGCGTCCACTCTTTATTACCGCGGCATGCCGCAAGCCGTGCTCGATGACGTCGTGATCTTGCGCTTCAACGACGCTGAGGGTGCGCGCCGGCAGATCGCGGAACATGCAGCGCGCCTCGCAGCCGTCCTCGTCGATCCCATGCCTAGCCGCGGTGGACTCGCTTCGCCCTCGCCGGATTTCGTATCTACCATCCAAGAGTCGGCCCGTCGTCACGGTATCCTTGTTATTAGCGACGAGGTCCTCAATCTCCGACAGGGCTACGAAGGCGCCTCTGCGCGCTACGGACTCGCACCCGATCTCTTCGCACTCGGCAAGATCATCGGTGGCGGGCTCCCTATCGGGGCGATCGGCGGCCGCAGCGAGGTGATGGCAGTCTTCGATGCCGGATCAGGCCGTCCTGTTCTGCCACAGGGCGGTACCTTCTCGGCCAATCCGCTCTCGATGGCGGCCGGGCTCGCCGCGATGGAAGCCCTCGACAGCGCCGCTTTCGACCACCTCGAGCGGCTGGGCGATAGGCTGCGGGATGGGCTCAAACGCATCATCGCGCGGCACGGCGCCCCTCTGAGCGTCACAGGCGCCTCCTCCCTTTTCCGTATCCACCCGCGGCGCAGGCCGCCCCACGAGTTCCGCGAAGCCTTCCTCGGCCCGCGAGAGGACGCCGTGATGAAGGAGCTCACCCGCTTCTTCTCCGCGAACGGCATTGTCCTCCCCAACGCGGCCGCCGCCTGTCTCTCGACACCCATGGGCGATGACGACATCGCGCTCGTCGCAAACGTCTTCGATCGTTTCCTCGACGAGCGCACGGCGCTCCTCGATACGCTAAAGGGCGAGTGATCATGGGAGAGACTGTCGCAGAGGCGATTGCGCGTGCGTTGAAGCGCCACGGCATCGAGGTGATCTTTGGCCAAAGCCTGCCTTCCGCCGTCATCCTCGCTTGCGAGGCGATCGGCATCCGCCAGCTCGCCTACCGGCAGGAGAACATGGGCGGCGCCATGGCGGACGGGTTTGCCCGCGTCTCCGGCAGGATAGCCGTGGTCGCCGCCCAAAACGGACCTGCCGCTACGCTCCTTGTGCCGCCGCTCGCCGAGGCCCTCAAGGCGAGTGTGCCCATCGTTGCTCTCGTGCAGGAGGTCGAGCGGCCGCAGGTCGACCGCAACGCCTTCCAGGAGCTCGACCATTTCGGCCTCTTCTCGTCTTGCGCCAAATGGGTGCGCCGCATCATTACCGCTGACCGGGCAGATGATTATGTTGACCAGGCCTTCATCGCGGCCGGCAGCGGCCGGCCGGGGCCTGCGGTGCTCCTGCTTCCGGCCGACCTCCTGCGTGAGCCGGCCGTTGCGCCAAGACATATCCGACGCGCGAGCTTCGGCCATTGGCCGATCGACCGCACACGGCCGGAGGACGACGTTCTGTGCGAGGTGGCCGCGCTCATCGCCGGAGCCCGTGCGCCGGTCGTGGTCGCCGGCGGCGGCGCAACCTCGCCCATGGCCTCGGTGGCGCTAGCCCGCCTCCAGGAGACGGCACATCTGGCCGTCTTCACGACCAACATGGGCAAGGGTGCAGTCGACGAACTCCATCCCCTCTCGTGCGGGGTGCTCGGTTCGCTCACAGGTCCGCGCTCGCTCGGCCGGCGGACGAAGGCGATCCTCGACGAGGCCGACGTCGTCCTCCTCGTCGGCACGCGCACCAACCAAAACGGAACGGACAGTTGGCGCCAGATTATGGCGGGCGCACGCGTCATCCATATCGACGTCGACCCGACCGAGATCGGCCGCAACTACGAGGCGCTGCGCCTCGTGGGCGATGCGGCGGCGACGCTCGGCGCGCTATGCGAGGCCATCGAGCGCCTCGACCAGTCGCACCGCCGCACCGCGCGAGCGCACGCCGAAATGCGCATCGCGGCCGCCTGGGCCGCCTTTGAGGAGGACCGTGCGCCGCTCGCGGGTAGCACCAGGAGTCCCATCCGGCCCGAGCGCGTGATGCGGGAGCTGCAGATGCGCCTCGCTCCCGAAATGATCGTCGTGGCGGACGCGAGCTATTCGTCCATGTGGATCGTCGGTCAGTTGCGCTCGCAGCGCGCCGGCCAGCGCTTTGTCACGCCGCGTGGCCTCGCCGGCCTCGGCTGGGGCCTACCCCTTGCGATCGGGGCGAAGATCGCGCGGCCGGAGGCGCCGGTTGTGGCGGTCACGGGCGATGGCGGCTTCGCTCACAGCTGGGCGGAACTAGAGACGATGGTGCGCAGCCGCGTGCCCGTCGTCGTGATCGTCCTCAACAACGGCGTGCTCGGCTTCCAGAAGGATGCCGAGACCGTGAAGTTCGGGGCCTATACGAGCGCCTGCCATTTCGCTTCGGTTGACCACGCGGCGATCGCGCGGGCGTGCGGCTGCGGGGCGACAATAGTCAAGGCGCCGGGCGACATCGGGCCTGCTCTCGACGAGGCGCTCGCCTCAGGGCGACCTTGGCTTGTCGAGGTCATTGCCGATCCGGACGCCCACCCAGCGCTCTCTCTCTTCGACGGCACGCTTGACCGCGATGCCGCTCGCGACATGGAGTCCGTAGTGTGACGGAAGACAGCGAACCTGCGGGCATTGCGGGCGTCACCGGCGGAGCGACCGGGATCGGCTTTGCGACCGTCGCGCAGCTTATCGAGGCGGGCTGGCGCGTCGCCCTATTCAGCCAGACGAGAGAGCGGGTGGAGGCTGCCGCGGTCAAGCTCCGCGCCCGTTTCCCAGTTTGCAAGATCCATGCCGACACGGTCGATCTACGCGACCAAGATGGCCTCGGCCGCTTCTTCGCCAATGTCCGCGAGCGCTGGGGAGCAGTGTCCGCGCTCGTTTGCAATGCGGGCTACTCGCCGAAAGGTCCCGACGGTCAGCGACTTGCACTCAGCAACATTCCGCTTGCGCAATGGGATCACGTTATCCGGGTGAACCTCACGGGCGCCTTCCTCTGTTGCCGCGAGGTGCTGTCCGGCATGGCGGAAGCCCGGCAGGGCCGTATCGTCCTGATCGGCTCGCTCGCGACGCGTACGCAGCCGAAGATCGCTGGTGCGAGCTACGTCGCCTCGAAGAGCGCGCTCGCAGGGCTCGGCATCACCGCGAACACGATCTGCCCTGGTCGCATCCCAACCGAGATGACGGGACCGCCCGAGACGGCCGGCAACCGCGCTGCACTCGCGCGGATCCCGATCGAACGGCTCGGCAGGCCCGAAGACATCGCCCGCGTCGTCGAGTTCCTCGTCCGTCCGGACTCCGACTTCATCAATGGCGCCATCATCGACGTCAACGGCGGCGAGTTCATCCCCACCTGACAGGTCGGCCGGCGAGCACAGCTGTCCATGAGGAGAACGCGCATAGCAGCCCGTTCAAAGCAGCCGACGAGCGACCGACGTTCAGTCCGTATGTGCTCTGGTTCCGCCGCTCTGGCGGGCGACGCCGTACTGGGTTGCGCGCACCTCATAGAAGCCCTTCACGTGGTCGCCGTATTCTCTGTCTTCCACGTGCTTGAATCCGATCTTTCCCAGCGCGCGAATAGAGCGTTTGTTCTCTGGCCGAACTACCGCGACGACTCGCTCCAGATTGAGCTCTTTGAACGAAAAGCGCAGGATCACTCGGCCGACTTCCGGGCCGATCCCACGGCCGGCAACATGCCCGAACAGGCAAAGGCCGTACTCGACGTGCGTCGTATCCTCGAAATACCGTAGCCCCGCGCGGCCCGCGAACTCGCCCGGTTCCTTCGAATCCTTCAGGAAAACGCCGAAAAAGCCAAAGCCGTTCTGCCGCCAGTCCCGCATATACTGCTTCATCTTTTCTTGTGTGTTCTCGCACGATGGAGGCTCGCCGGAGAACAGCGATTCCACGACAAGATGATCGGTGTGAAGTCGATGAACGTCTTCGAAGTCCGAAATGGCTAAGGGACGAATTAAAAGACGCGATGTCTCAAGAACAAGCACGATCGTTCTCTAAAAGAAGAGTCATAATTAGTTGATCATCAATATTGCTATCTATGACAACGTTTCGACGTTTTTGGAATCATCGGTATGACCTGATTGAATAGTATTGTTTTACGCATAAAATGCTGTGACGGTCCCAATACTTGGCCTCTTGGCCAGTAATGATGCAAGTCATCACCTAGGCTGGCCCACACAAGCTTATTAACCGGTAGCAGACGACGTAGACCACTGCTGTGGATATGACACCAAGGAACAGGAGAGCGCTAAGAGCCTGAATAGTCGGGATGATCGTCCAAGGCTTCTCGAAGGCGAGGCTCACCGGCAGCGGCATGGGAGTGGCGCAGATTATGACCGCCGTTCCGTTCACGAGGCATTTCCTTCCCGCAGCCGGGTCCATAGCATGACTGGACAGAGCATAGCTTCGCAGACGCTCCCAGAGGGGTTAGGAGCGACGCCACGTTTCCGCTCGGCTGAAACGTGGATACTGCGGAATGGCCAAGAAGGCGGCCAGGCCAAAGAAGCCTACCAACAGACCGAAGATAGTCGCTTTTGATGACCACTCGCACCGGGAAATATAGCGAAGAGCACCGCGAAGGGAGGGGTTGTGGCGACCAGAACCGACATTTCGCTTACCGGCACGGTCATGGATGTCCAAGCCATCAGAAAGAGAGAGAACCTGGTCAAATAGCGCGATCTGAGTATAGCGGGTCCAAAAGCTGAGATTCAACCGGAAACTCGGAACTTCATGTGAAATCAGCAGAATTCCGTGGCGGGCTGCAAACTCCCACAAGAAACTTAGGTACGAGGAATCGACAGGTACGAGCCCCGCGTGGGACGCAAAGGAATCGATGACGACGCTCGCCAGCGTCTGCTTGTGCTGCGCCAGCACCCGCTCCATCGCAACGATGTCGTTGAACGGAATGACAACCACCTCGGCCAGGACTGACCCCGGGGTTCCAGTATTGTAGCCCTTCGTCTCCGTTTGCCCGTCGGCGGGAAGGAGATCGAAGCTAGCTTCCACATAGTCATAATTGCTGTGATGGGCGCCTTCGCACTTCGCCATCTTCTGGCGTCTGGTGATGGCGCACGCGGCTGTGATGGCCATCATCACTACCTCCGACCTGTATTGGTGACGCGTACCTGCTCGAAGAGGGGCACCCTTTCGCAAACGATCTCGGCGAGCGCAATCTCGCTCTCGGTGGGATTGGCGAAACTGAGCTTCCAGCCGATTTGCTCCATGAGCGCGGCATTCACATCGGGGTGGCCATAAGCTCGGATCAGGGCGATGAAATTGTTCTGGAAATCCAGATAGGAGTTCTCGTCGACGTCTGTTACTTACGCTCTCTTCCCCGGATGCCAGAAAGAAGTGCGCCTCATGGACACTGCTGCGCGGTTTGCCCCCGGGCGTTACCTTTTTTGAGCGCTCGTGCGCAAGGCGGGAGATGCTAAGTTGATCATAGCTGATCATGATCCGAACTCCGAAAATCCTTCGTGTCCGGGTGAGACTCCTTCGGCGGAACGCTCCGCCCGATAAGTCGTCCCGGGGAGCCGACCCGGGCGTAGCGTCAGCATCGGCGTCATTCTGGGCTTAGGCTGTGGTAAACACGGGTTGGTAGCTCTGAATCTTGCTGCAGAGCCGCTCCAGATCCGACAGGTTGTGGCTTGCGGTCAGGCAGATGCGTATGCCTGCGTGGCCGCGAGCGACCGTCGGAAAGAACGTGACGGATGTATAGAAGCCGTCATCCAGCAGGCGCTCTGCGAAATCGATGGCTGCGAATTCGTCGCCCACCTTGATCATACGAATTGGCAGAGAGGCGCCTCCCTGATCTGTCTTGATGAGCTCGTCGAAAAAGGCGATGCGCTCGACCAATTGACCTTGGCGAACCTTGAGCTCGCTCGTCCGGTGAATTTCCGCCGAGGCTATAGCGGCACCGACAGCTGCGACGTTGGGCGCAGCCGAGAAGGCATGCGGAATGGAGTAGCAACGAAATAGCTCTTCCTGATACGCCGTTCCAAGCATGAGCATGCCACCCGACGCGCCGAAGCCCTTGGCGAGGGACGCCGAGACGATCGTGCGCTCACCGAGCTCACGGGGCAATTGCGAGCGCGCAAAGCCTTCACCATTTTCGCCAAAGAGGGAAATTCCGTGCGCGTCGTCGATGTAAAGAAAAAGACCATACTTCTCCTGCAACTGGAGAAGCCCTTCGATCGGCGCGAAGCCGCCCATCGAATAGACGCCATCGCACACATACGCGACGATTGGATGCTTGCGGCAAATCTGCTCCAAAGCATCGAGGTCATTGTGAGGAATTGTCTTAACTAGGGTCTCCTCGGCCACGACTGGCTTATGAAAGGCGAGGGAGGCATGGGCCCGATGGTCGAACACCATGACAGGTCTTTGACCTTCCGTTAGATGTCCGGAGGCGATGATTGGCAATGCGCCCATATTGGCAATCATGACTGTCGAATAAGCAATAACGTGCGCCCCAAAGAGTTGGGAAAGTATCTCCTCAAGATTACCAATGAGCCCGAAATTCAGCCGCGTGCGTGCACATGACCAGTGGAGTGATCCGTATTCCTCTATTGCGGCAACCGCGCCGGCAATGATAGCCGGGTGATTGTCCAGGCCGAGGTAGCAACAGCGTACATAGTCGGCAACGGTATCGCCTTGTCGCTCGCCTCTCGTGAGCCTGACCGTCCTCCCCTCCATCGAGCGTCCGTAAACGGCCATGAGACCACGTTGGTGAGCCCGTTCGAAATGCATTCGCGTCCGATCAATGACCGAAGCGGTGTTGCGGAAACGACTGGCGCTCACAACGCTTGCTGCGGGTTCTACTGCAGACATCAGGACGTCCTTTCACAAGTAGACTTGTCTCTCAAAGGTCTCGTTGCGTTATAAAGAGTGTCATCACCACGTTCCACAGTAATACCACCAAACATGGCAATTATTATGTGAATTATTGTTAATATTTCTCAATTGATAATTTAATACTCATGGCTGCATGGTAATAATATCTCTTAAAAAAAGAGGCAGCCGGCCACGCAGCTCCGTCTCCGGAGGCCGACGGGACCCGGAGCGGAGCATCTCGCCGTCTGCGGTGATGATCGAACAGGCCCGCCGTTCCTAACCACGGCGACCCGTAGATTCGCCCAGCTTCGCGCTTAGCGAAAGGCGCGATCCCGGAGCGGATCTCCTGCGCGGGAGTCACACGCGTCCGGTAGACGATCCTCAGTCGCAGGAGTGGTGTCCCGGGATACCTGCTTGCACGGCGTCAAGGCGGCAAGGATCGCCACCTGGTGATCGCGTCGCAATCGCTGGGATCCTGCGAGCCCTTTTGGGCGCCTGCTCGACCGCCGTGCTGCCTCTCTCCGGTCGCTACGATGCCATTCAACGAAGTCGTTGGCGCGGCATTTGGCAGTGCCTCCTGGCGCGCAAAGGGGTTATGGCGCGCGGGCAAGAAGATCGATGGCCGCAAGCGCCAGATCGCGGCCCATATCGACGTGCGGCTTTCGATGTTCAACCTGACGCCGGCCGACATCGCGGGCGCACGGGCCAACTCGCCTGCGTCCGCAAGCGCTGGCCTGGGTCAAGCATCTTCGCCGACGCGGCGATCGGATCAAGCTCATGGCAAGGCCGCCTATCTCGACTTCGTCACCCAGATCAAAGACCCATCCGACTAACTAACAGCGCTTCCAATTCCTGCCGCGCCGCTGGGTGGTCGAACGCACCTTTGACTGGGTGCCAGATGGTGACGCCTCGTGCGCGACTACGAGCAGCGCATCGACGTCTCTCAGGCCATGATCCTCGCCGCCATTGGCGGAAACTGCTACAAAGAACCGCTCATCCGTCAGTTTCGAGACCGACTCTGAGAGCTAATTAATCAACGCGATTATTTTTGACACGCCGATGAAACGCCGTGTGGTTTCGAGTTTTCCCCGTTAAATTGTCTTTCGCGGTCAAACACATTCAAATATCGTACTAAATTCACGCGACGAAAAATATCATAATATGTACTCCGCATTGCCTATGTTGCGCTCGCATAACGGTGACGAAATACACGTTTAAGCTAAAATAACTTCGCCAATTGCAATCAGATGTTAGAGCTGTATCGATTCAGAGCTGCCTAGGGAGCCGCGCAGAGCCGTAGCCTTACACCCCGGCAGTTTCGTGCCCAGTGACAACATCCTGCAAACGACTGCGGAGGAGAGACTGTGGAAGGCCGGCGGATCAGAGATTTCGAGGAGACACCCACCCTTTCTCCAAGAGAAAAGGAGTGTATCATGTGGACAGCGAAAGGGAAAACATCCTGGGAAATCGGACAAATTTTAGGCATATCCGTAAACACTGTTAATTTCCACATAAAGAACGTGATGAGAAAACTGGATACTGGCAGCAGAACTACAGCATCTATAAAGGCGATAACACTTGGAATTATTGAGTTGTAATATCGGCACTGAACTGCCTGCGCGAGTGCCATGCCGAATCACGACCATGATGTTCACGGATAAGGCCCTCTTACTGATCGGCCACTTTAACATTGCGATAGGAGTTTTCTTGAACCTGCATCTGTCCGACCGGCGGGTGCACTAATTGGGCCGAGTTCGGAAAAGTCGAAGGCCGGCAGCGGTGCACTGCGCACCGACGCAGGTAGACGCAATATATCTGCTAAAAGGGGACGTTTGCCTCTCACGTCTGGGTTGCTTGTTCCTTTGCTCACCGACACCTCGCGCTGTGTTCGGCTGCGCTCCGTGAACAGTGGACCGCTGCGAGCTCGCAACTTTCAGGAAGATCCGGCATCAACAGCCTGTGGCTCGGTGTCGTGCCTATCTGGTCTGCGATCAAGCACTAAGAGCGACCCCTTCCAGATCACCCGCGCACAGGCAGTGACGCAACAGATAATTGGTAATTGCGTCGGCGACCGGCAGCATCTGAAGCGCCAAGCGCGTTTTATGACACTGTCGGTCGTTGGAAACCCGACGGCTGTGCCTGAAGGGACCTCCGCGTTGCGAACGGATGTGATACGTGTCAGCGGATGTCATCGTCCAACGTCAGGTCCACCAGACAACAAGATCTGGTCGCGCAAACCCAAAAAAGCTGTTCAGCACCAGCCGACGCTTTCCGTTACCTGATTGACCGGTGACCCCGTGAACGAAACCGCCATCGATCAGGGCGATATCCCCCGCCTTGAGCTGAAATTCGCGACAAGGAACGCGCTCGAGATAGGCTTCCGAATAAGGATAGCCAGTAGTCTCCACACCCTGCGCTATTCGGTTCGCAACTGTCGGCTTATGGCTCCAGAGCCTCAGATTGCCGCCTTCCTCGGGCATGCTGGGATAGAAGTTGAGTGCTGCGACAGTGTTGTGGGCCACCGAAGAAAGCTCATAGCCGTTCCCAGCACACAACACTTGAGCGACATCGTCATGGGGGTCCAATGAAAATGTGCCGCTGCCAGACCAGCTGATAGCACGACAAACATTGGCATGACCGTGTTCTGAACGGGCCAGTCGCAATTCAATGCCCTGCTTGTGAAGCTCGCGCTCCAACGCACTGAATATTGCTCGGACCGGGTCAACCAAATCCTTAAACAGGGCCTCCACGTACGGTCGCGCATTTTCGGCCTCTGCGAAATACGTGGCTGCGTCCTTCCTGTAGTGCGATGCGCCGACATATTGTCCGGGCACTCCATCTTTTCGCTTCTTGAGACCGGTGCTGCCACTGAAGTTGGCGGTGATCTCCTCGGCGACCTCAGTGCTGAAAGCTTGCTTCATGTGCAGAGCGGTGGTCTCACCTTTCATGACTGAGATGATGTCAGCAGTGCTGATGGAGCCGGTGCGTTCTCTGA
This sequence comes from Mesorhizobium sp. WSM4829, assembly GCF_055811475.1. NCBI lineage: Bacteria > Pseudomonadati > Pseudomonadota > Alphaproteobacteria > Hyphomicrobiales > Phyllobacteriaceae > Mesorhizobium > Mesorhizobium sp. WSM4829. The sequence goes on from NZ_JBVVQJ010000029.1 coordinate 20,794, forward strand.
TAGAAACTGGAGAGATGGCCGGCGCCTGAGGTATCTGACTAGACATTGTCTTGCTCCTGTAGTGCGTGATCAAGAATGGCGATGCCACGATCGAGCTCGGCATCGGTGATGGTTATGGGCGGGAGAACTTTGATAACGTCGCGATCTGGCCCTGAGGATTCGATAAGCAGACCGTTTGCGAACGCGACATCGCGCACACGGCTCACAGCGGCCGATGAACGGCACTTGAGGCCGGCCATCAGACCGCGGCCGCGCTTCTGTTCAATGCACTTAGGAAACTTGGCGATTAGGCGGTCAAGGTGCGCTTGCAGCTTGACCGCTGTCCGCTCCACGCCAGCAGTAAACCGGACGTCCGTCCACAATTTGCACATCGCCCCTGCCGTCACGAAGGCGAAATTGTTGCCTCTGAAGGTCCCGCTATGTTCTCCGGGTTTCCATATGTCCAGGTCGGGTCTAATCAGAACGATGGACAACGGACTACCTGAACCGCTTAGGGACTTGGAAAGAGTCACTATATCAGGTTCGATTTTTGCGAACTCGAACGAGAAGAAATCACCGGTCCGACCCGATCCTGCCTGAATGTCGTCAACGATGAAAACAACGCCGTGCTTGCGGCAGATGCGCTGAATTTCTGTGAGCCAAGCTGCGGATGCGGTGTTCATGCCGCCTTCTGCCTGGATAGGCTCCAAAATGATTGCGGCAGGTTTTTCTATGCCGCTTCCCGGATCGCCCAAAACGCGGTCGATGTAACTGGCAGAATCGAAAGCCTGGTTTGCATAGCCGTCATAAGGCACACGGATCACATCGTGGCGTGCGACGCCTCCCAGCTCTCTCGTAGACGCCGAGCCCGACACCGCCAGAGAGCCAAGCGACATGCCGTGGTATGAGTTTGTGAAGGCCATGACACTCGAGCGACCGGTATATTTTCGCGCCAGGGCCAGTGCCGCTTCATTGGCGTTTGTGCCGGTCGGCCCAGGAAACTGTATCTTGTACGAAAGGCCTCTGGGCTTCAGGATCGATTCGACAAACGCTTCAATGAAGTCACGCTTTGCCGCCGTATACATGTCAAGCGACAGAAGAATGTTCTCACCGATCATATATTCTATTGCTGGGGCAATGATAGTGGGGTTGTTATGTCCGTAGTTAAGTGCGCCAGACCCCACAATGAAGTCGATATGAGGCTTACCGGACTCGTCCCAGATTGTCGCCCCGAGAGCTTTCGTAAATACTGTCGGAAACGACCGGCAATAACGACGAACGTTAGATTCATACGTGGCGAAAGCGTCGGTATTCATGATGAGTCCCTGATCTAGGCGAGCGTCAATGAGAGAGTGGGTTGACGCGATCTTGTCTAAGGTTTTCGGCTGAACGCCGAAACTACGGCATCTGGTAGTTGACGGATTTGCCGTGCAAGAACTCCCTCAAGTCGGCTCTGGTATCGATGCAGACCTCCACATGGGCTGGCCATCCCGGTTGACGCCGACGCCAATAAATCAGGGAATTCACTGGCCCAAAACGCCTGGGAACGAACCTGCTGGTCTTACGTCGTGGCGATGGTCTTGCAGCATCAAGCCGGTGGCTTACGGAAGATGCGCTTTGCTATCCCGGAAGGGGCAGGCATAGGGGTTTGCGGGCCGTTGACCTCATGCTGTCACAGGAGTGGCGACCATGATCTGTGCCCACGCAAACGCCCCCACGGCAGAGCGGATGCCCGAACAGAAGCGGTGGCTAGGACGACCAAAAAGGCCCGGGCCGACTGCTTCGGCACGGAACTGATCGAGAGTCTGCGCCAGGCAGTTGCGTGGAAATCCTAGCTGCCGCTGCACGCCATCCAAATCGACCCGACGTCGCCGGCGTCAAGTCGGTCCGCAAGATGGTAGATCAACTGGAGTTCAAGCGCCGGTTCCGCATTCCGGCTTCGACAATGGGGGTTCGAAACAGGGCCGGCGAACGCCGGACTTTGCGGCAGCTGCTTACCGTGTTCGAGCGGGAGCCGAGAGCTGTCTAGTGCGCGCGCCATCAGGCATCGCTGCTCGCACACCCGACGGCGCTTCCTGAACGCTGCCACGTTAGCTTATGGGAATTCCAGTTGGTTCATATCGCCCACAGGGCAGCATGGCGTAGCGCATCTGTCGCGCGTCATCCATTGCGGAAGGCGAAACCGTACCCGTTGATCGCAGGCGCGCCGCCGAGATGAGCGTAGAGGATCTTAGACCCCTCTGGAAAGAAGCCTCTCTGCACAAGGTCGATCATTCCGTGCATTGATTTGCCCTCATAGACGGGATCGGTAATTAGGCCCTCGAGCCGCGCGCACAGACGGATCGCCTCCTTGGTTTCCTCGGATGGAATGCCATAGCGCGGGTACGCGTAGTCCTCGATTAACATCACGTCAGCCTCGATGAGTTCCGTTCCGAGCTCGACGAGCAGCGCTGTACGTTGGGCTATGCCAAGCACCTGCGCCTTTGTCTTGGCGGGAGTCGCAGAGGCATCGACACCGATCACCTTGCGCTGTCGACCGTCCGCGGCGAACCCGACGATCATGCCGGCTTGCGTTGAACCGGTGACGGTGCAAACGACAATGTAGTCGAAGGCAAACCCAAGCTGTTTCTCTTGCGCACGCACCTCCTCGGCGAACCCCACATAACCAAGGCCGCCGTATTTGTGGACAGAAGCCCCGGCTGGTATCGCATAAGGTCTGCCGCCCCTTGCCTTGACATCATAGAGCGCTTTTTCCCAACTCTGGCGGATGCCGATGTCAAAGCCCTCGTCGACAAGGCGCACCTCTGCACCCATGATGCGGCTCAAGAGAATATTGCCGACCCGGTCGTAGACGGCATTGTCATGTGGAACCCAGCTCCCCTGAACCAGGAGGCATTTCATGCCGACCTTGGCGGCCACCGCTGCCACCATCCGGGTGTGGTTGGACTGCACGCCGCCGATGGTGACGAGCGTGTCGGCATCTGACGCGATCGCATCGGGGATGATGTATTCAAGCTTGCGCAGCTTGTTTCCGCCGAATGCGAGACCAGAGTTGCAGTCCTCGCGCTTGGCGTAGATTTCCACCTTGCCGCCCAGATGCTTGCCGAGCCGGTCGAGCTTCTCGACGGGGGTGGGTCCGAAGGTGAGCGGGTAGCGTGCGAACCGTTTCAGCATATTTTCTCCAGTGGTACGTGATTGCCCGGAAACTAGCGGTGCACGAGCGCTCCTAAGAGACGCGTTTGACTGTGATCCGGCACGTTCGGATGTTTCCAAAAGAGGCCGCTGTTAATGCTATCCGGCGCCTCGTTCGTGGTCGAGACGAAGCACCCGGGCGCTGTTGTGCTCCGAACGATAGCTATGGAGCGAAACCTGCTTCGATGCCGGTCATCACCAGAACGCGGTCGCATCCGATTGTCGCACGCGATGATCACCTCATACTGGTTGCCCCGAAGTTATAGGAACCTGTGCTTTAACTTGTCACGGCGCCTCAAGGGAGGAGCATTGCCATGCCGAGCATTAGATTGCGCTGGCGCACATCTGAAGATTCATTCCTCACCTCATCACTGTCTGATGACCGGAATTGAACTTTCTGGGAGCTAACGAAGAGCTCAGCTCTTTGCTCGCCGCGAACGCCGCTGGACCGCCAGATTAGAAATAGAAGGTTTGCAAAATAGGCCACCTGGAGAACCAGCCAAAAGGCCAGCGTCGTGAAGACGGCCAGACGGATGGAATCCGACGCAAAGTAAACCGTCACAGCGTTGCCGCACAGGACCATCCCGAGGAGCCGACAAAAGATGATTAAACGCAATGGCGTTCTCCTGATTTCTCTCGTCAATCATGCAGCTCAGGCCGAGATCTGGTCGCCCGCGACATGAGTCTGGCAGTTCTTTGGGCAGACACGGCCGCAGGCTCCGCAGCCAATGCATCGGCCAGCATAGTCCACCACCATGATCATCCGATTGAGCTCACCATCGAAGTCGTCGTCACCGTCGTCGCAGGCGCCGAGGATCTCACCCGCGTCATCTACGCCGTAAAGGTGCATAACCTCCCGCGAGCAGACCTTGAAACAGCGCCCGCAGCCGATGCAGATCTTGCCATCTATAGTCATCAGATATTCCGGCACCCATCTGGAGCCGTCGCGGGTGATGAATTCGCCCTTCATTGTAAATTCTTCATTTTCGCGAGCTCTCTCCTGGCACCATGCAACTCCGCATAAACGGCGTGCGCTTTCTCGGCCACTTCCTCTATCTCAGTCCATTTCACTGGAAGACCCTCGGCAAGGTCGCGCAAGTTCGTCTTAGCAATTGCTGCGCGCAGTTGAAGCTTTCGGACCTTTTTCACAATCTCATCCAAGTTTGACATAATCCTTCCTTGAAATCGGTCTTTTCACACTCGCACGACATGGCAATAGGCATAGCTGCAGTCGCGTCATCGACCAGTTTGGTTCCGGAATCCGCAGTTCCGGAAAGTCTCGAAGCCCAACCGGCGGACGCCCGACAGAACGAGCAACTGCCTGCCCGCGAAAATCACGCGCCCGAAGCCCAGAAACATTCACCTTGCGGGCACTTCATCAGGCCTGAGCAAACCATGCTGCGGTGAAAACGTAGAGCCTCCGTCACGTCCCGATCCGGATCGCACATGATTGGATCTTCCGCCGCAGTTCCTTGGTAACGGTAAAGCCGCCAAAAGCTCGGTCCCCGATTTAGCATCGGATAAGCCGTAGGAGGCATTGGTCAAACAGGGGCAAGACGCTCGCCGTCCTTGTTGACGGCGGGCCAGGCGCTCCGTGAGAGATTTCGTTTCCTCAATTCCAGTCCTCGTCCGCAACCGAGGATTTCTGCTTTCGGGTACGCCGGGTTCGGGCACACCTGCGCAACCGGCGGCTGGCGTGGGAGGCCCCATTCCACGCAATTGACGTCTTCGTGGCCGATCTCGAACACGTCCTGGACTGTGATGCCTTCCAAGACATGCCAAATTCGGCTCGAACTTCTCTTCCGCGCCGTATCCGCTTGTTGGTCACTAATGTCTGAGCCTTTACTTGCAGCAAACGATCCCCTGTCTGCTGCCTGGGCATACTTCCTGCGGGCGCGCCGCCGCAGAAAACTCGGGGATTGACCAGGGTTCAATTCCACGTGTTGTTCCTTTGTGATCTTTGCTCATGAGGCGGCTGCGCTTTGACTTTCCGGAGCCTTATTTTGCGGAACCACGCAAAGATCCGCGGAACAGGCGTTCTCACCCGTGTAGTTGGCCAAGGCTTGGAGCAAGGGGGTAAGGTAGTACTGTTTGATGTGGTCCGGCATTGGCTCCGGAAAATCGAGCGATTTCAGCGCGACGTCGATCAGCTCGATCGCGCGGACCTTGTTGCCACACTCGTAGTGGTACTGAGCGACCGGAACGTACCAAACGAATTTAAGGGGGCCGTCGCTTTGTGGGGAACTCAGTGCCAAGATCTGTTCAGACAGCTCCTTGCCCATTGCGAAGCGCTCAGCATGGGGAAGATGGGAGTTGTTCGTCGAGGGATCGAAGAGTTGTTTCAGGGCCATTACCATCCAGGACACGGCCTCAAACTTCTTGTCGATAGCGTCCTCGACCAATTGGCGCATAACTTGCAAGCCGGTCTCGATGTCGCGCAGCTTGTGAAGCAGAAGATCCGCCTGAGTATGCCGGAACCCGTAATTGTCTGGCACTAAGGCGAGGCCTCCTTCGACGGCAGAGAGAGCCGCCTTCCAATTCTCCGCCTGCAGCGCCGGCTGGAGCTTGGCGTAAGTCGGTTCGGTCAGCGCCAGCTCGCGCGCAGTGCGTTGGTTCCTATCGATCCGCCCCTTATCGGCCGCTTTCGCTTCATCGCTGCTGCGCCAGCTGCCGTCCATAACTTTGGGTAAAACGTCATCGAGTTCCGCCGGGTGTCCGATGAATGCGATGCGGCCGTCGCGATCCACCAGGAACGAGGCAGGACTTCCGAGAGAAGAACTCGCCCTCATCCAAAGCCTGTTCATTTCGCCTGTGTAATCGAACGCGATCCGATAATTTAGATTGGGGAACCTCTGAATCAGCCAAGCATCCAAGCTCGTCCGCGTCTCCTCCGCGGTCGGGCCCTCTTCGCTAGCTGCGACTCCGACGACCTCAAATCCGCTGGTTTGAAATTTTTCCTGTAGCTGCATCAGATGGGGCATCGCCGCCACACAAGGTCCGCATGCAGTCGCCCAAAACTCAACAAGGTACACCTTGCCGGGTTGAAAGTTCGTGAGGGGCTTGCCACGCAGCCAGCCGTCGACTTTGATCGGAGGAGCGGGGGATTCAATCCGCAACACCATGTTATTCTCCAAAGCTTTTCCCACACCCTTGTTGGCGTCTATGAGCAATCTGGCTCTACCCTCAGGAACGGAACACACCTGAGCCCATCACTCGTGTTGCTTATTCTCATGCGGGTCAGCTCACCCACCATCGCCGCACCTCAACTAGCAAAGGCCGTGCCAGCACGCCTGGCGCGCAGCAAATGCTTTATTGGCTTCAAAAGTCCAACAGGACCAACACGGCGATTGTTTCGAACCCGACATGTTTTCAGCCGGCTGTAAGCTTTTGGACACGCATCACTCATGCGTCAGTCGCTTTAGGACAGCGAAGACGTTAGCTGTATTGCCGACGGTAAGATTGGCCTCGCCTAGTGGAGCAGCAGCACTCGGCGCCCGGCTCGAAGAGCTGGTAACCCCACGACTGGCTCGCGCGTGCGACTGCCTGCCGGCCGGCTCATGGCTGACCTCTTCTCCTAGAGCCGGGTCATGAGGGGCCAAGCCATCGAATTCGAGCTGCCGCGGGTGCTGCGTAAGCTGTTTGCCAGACGTCACGCCGCATGCACGTCCCATATTTTTCGTGAGCGAGCTTGGGAAGGTTTCTGGTAGGTGGTACGCAGTTCAGGCATTCGCCTCTGCTCCCGCAGGAACGGTCAGCGCCCCGAGCCGGGTTCCGGGTTTCCTTGAACTAGTCACAATCACTTGCCTCACCCGATCCAAACACGACACGCATCGCGACGGGCGGGAGCCCGTCGCTTCACCGACCCATCCATGGGCGTCAAGACCACTGCGCAATTCGGAGTGAGCAACGTAACACGGCCTTTACCGCCGTAGCGCAGATGCACCCTCGCAGAATTATGCAGTGCGCCGGTTCAGTCACGAGACTTGGGAGAAGGCTTGGCCTTCGCTGCAGCGAAGCCAGAATCATTCCTTGGATGCCACCGCCAATGATCCGCGGTCGGCCGGTCATATCCCGCTGCCCATTTCTTCTGCTCCGGTGTCGGACCAGCTCTTTACAGAGTTAGGGCTGATGAAACTGGGATGCTCGGGGTTGGCGCGCGGCGCGCGCCCCAGAAGGCTGTCGAGGATGCGACGCGCTCGCCAGGCCAGCAGGCTTAGATTCGGATCAGCCAGCCCACGCTGTCCTAGGCTCGCGTTTTGTACGAAGATGCGTCTGTCACGCGGTCCGTCCCAGCACACCGAAAAATCTTCGCGAATAGCCAATTCGTTGTCGCTCTTTTCCAGCCGGTTCGCCATCGGTTCCAAGAAGCCTGGCACCGCGCTCTCGTAACCGGTGGCCAGGATGACGATCTCGGCCGTGACTTCTTCGACCTCCTCCATGCCGTGCTGCAGGGTGAGTCTGTGGCCCGCGCCGGCGTTGATGCAGTGCGAGACAGTGCAGCCCGGCCGCAGTGTGAGATCGCATCGGTTTGGCTCTAGAAACGCGTGGCGGTATAGCGCCTGATAGATCGCGCGCAACATGCTTTCCGAAATGCCGTCCGAAGCAAGCACGAAGCGCCGCAGGAACAGCTTGCGCTGCGGCTCTCTCATTGCCGAGAAACGATCCGAAAAGCAGGGCATGAACAACTCGTTTGTGAACGGGCTGTTGTCGATGGGCAGGTAGTTTTCGCGCTGCGAGACCCAGGTTATCGAGACAGGCCGCCGTTCTTTTGGCAGACCAACAAGGTGCAACAGCACCTCGGCTCCGGACTGTCCCCCGCCGACCACGCAGACATGCTTTTTGTGCACCTCAGGATGAATGTGCAGCAATTCAGATGAGTGGAACAGATTGCGTCCAGTCCAGCCCTGAAACTGCGGCGGAATATGCGCCTGCTTGCCAATGCCGACCACGACGTTTCTGGCGCCGAGAATCGCCTTATCGGTGCGCACCCGAAACTCGCCGTCAAAGCGGATTTCGCGCACCGTCTCGCCGCCGCGGACAAGCGGGTTCCTGTAGAAGGCCCAGTTCAGGTATTGCTCGAACTCAGCTCTGAGCACGGCTTCGAACTGTGCATTCAGGAAGTGGTACAGACGCCCGTTCTCATGCAGGTAGTTCACGAAAGTGTAGGCTGATCGCGGGTTTACCAGCGTGACCAAATCCTTGAAGTGGCTGACCTGGAGCTCCGAGAAATCGAATGCGCTGCCTGGGTGCCAGCGGAAGTCGACTTGCCGATCCAAGAACAGTGCCCCTTGCCCAATTTGCTCGTGCATCTGGCACGCAAGGCTCAAATTAGACGGCCCAGCCCCCACTCCAACGCAAGAGAGTTCCACTTGCCTTGCTCCTATAGGTGTTTCCCAATTAGGCGATGTTCACGGCGAATATCGGCCATGGCCATTGGGCTTACTGTCCATGCGGGCATTCTCGACCTCGGTGCTGCTGGATTTGCTAGAGTTTGATCGCGCTTTCGTATTGTCGGGTATGAAGCACCATGGATCCCGGCCAAGTGATGAGATCGACACTCATGTCCACGACTTGTGAGCGTGGACGGGATCGACGTATCTCCGCCCGCCTTGGATGATCGCGTCTCAGTCAGCGAGATGCTTTCCGACGTTATTCCGTGTTTTAATCGGGCGAAGTCGCCCGCCTCCACCATGATGCGCCGACCTTTGACCGACTTGGCTATCAGCGAGGGCGCGGTCTCGAATGCGGCGACAGCATTTTTCCCTGAGCCTGCTCATAGGAGGGCATCCGCTGATGTGTTCGGAAGATCCTCTGCATCAAACGTGCCAGAAGGAAACTTTCATGAAACAACGGTTAGCGGGTTTGTGATCCTGTCGGGTATCCGACAATGAGGGGGAAACCTTGCGCCGGTGGCCGATTTGCCGCGTCGCCGTCCTCTTGCCAGGAGCCGGTAGCTAATAGGGCAGCTCCGCATCGGAATTTTCTCTTAGGACGGCCAGCAACCCAGGTTCATAGACTGTGGCGCGGAAAAAGGCTCTTGCCACTCCTCGCGGCGGAAATCTGAAAAGACGCCTTCGGAAGCCGGGGGCCGCAGGAGGTCTCTCCCGTCTTGCGGAAGATGGAGACGAGATCCGGATTTTGAGACGCAGAATCCAGCTAAAGACGGTCACACAGCTATGTCGAGGCCGTGCCCCATCCTGCAGCACCACGAGCCTGACGGTGTTCGCGACTAGCGAGACGCATTCGGTCCGCAGCTTTGTCGAGGCTGCCTCCAGGCGGGTCGGGAAGGAGATATTCTGGGAAGGCGCGCAGGTGTTGACGAGTTGGGCCGCGAACGCAGGAATAACCAGGCGCTGATCCAAAATAGACAAACGTTGTTTCGGGCCAATCGAGGTTGACTGCTGATCGGTGATGCCTCCAAGGCGGCCATCAAGCTCGATTGGAGGCCGACGACTACTTTCGATGAGCTCGCCTCGTAAATGATCGAGGCCGACTCCCGCGCGTACGGGATCACGCTCGCGTGACGCGAAAAACGCAATGATTTCGCCGGGCAAGCAGCATTCGCCGGCCCGCCTCTCTCAGGCGGTCGGCCGGCACCCAGTCAGCACCCGGTCGTTTGGATCGGCAAATTCACACATCCTACAGAGCAGAAAACCATCCGCCCCGTTCATGCGATCGACGATTTCGCAAAAAACTGGGCTTTTAAAGAGATCGCCGTATTCGTCGCATAGAAGGTTGCCTAGTACGTGACGCCGCTCAAAATCCATGGAGCAGAGAGTAACCTCGCCGTTTGGAAGGAGAACATTCCGATACTGTCGTTCGTCCACGCATATCAGCGCTCCGACGACTGGCTGCCGTGGTTCTACAATCTTGGGATTTACGCTCCCACCCCTGCTGCTCACCGGTCGCGCGCGAACTAGGGCTTCGGCAGGGATAATGTCGGCGATATCGGGATGGGGCTCGCCCAAAACTACGAATCGAATTGATGGGATGTCGGCGTGGACGAGTTGACCAACCAAATCGCGATACTTGTCTCCGACAAGGCGGCTATTCATGTGGCCGCCATCATCAAAAACATGAACCACGAATACCCCCAACCGCAGCGCCTGCAAGCGTTGTAGATCCCGCCCCTTCATTCCCACAAGCGTCGTGAAAATCCTGATGCCGTGGCCTTTGGCGGAAGCGTGCTCGACCATTTCGGTGCAATCCGGATTGAGCCATGGCTCAGAATACCCGGCAAAACTAATGTCGACGGAGGTTGGTACGCGCGCCAGACAGCGCTTGAAATCTCCAAGACTAAGATGCTTCGTATCAGATACTTTTCTTTGCCGGTCAGCGAACTTGTCCTGCGGACAATATGAACATCCCACGATGCATCCTGTGGTCGTCGTTATCTCCAAAACTCTGCCGGCTGGGATAGCAGAGCGCAGTTCCGGTAAAATCATTTGCTACTGACTCCCACTCGTCTGGTCATGCATAACGTCCAGCATGGTGTCTTTGGCTTCATGACACCGACGGTCAATACGTTCCGAATGAACCCAGCCATCTCCGACTGGGCAGCAGTCAACGGCCGGCTTCCTCAATCTGCCGAGCGAACTATCAACGAACTTTGGGCACATCGGCGCGGCAGCGCGGCGCAACCGCAATGTCGCGCGTCAGCCATTGCCAAGGGTGTAGCAGTGACCGTTGAGCGGGCGCGCCGCCGAGATGGCGTAGCAGACCATCAATCGTCTCGCGCGTTCTCATGCGGTCAGCCCCCACTCAATGGTGCCGCATCTCCAGCAAAGGCCGTGCCAGCGCGGTTAGCCGCAGCAACTGCATGAGTAGGCTTCGAGAAACCTCTCGCCCAAGGCGGCCGGTTTTTTTGGACCAGACATGTTTTTTTGTCGCTGTCAGCTTTTGGACATGCCCTGCCGTTGGTTCCAGGATGCGCGCCTCAAACTTTCCACGACTGACCTCTCCGACCGCTGAAGATTGCGCGCTGATAGCGCACACCTGGCGCGTCGGCGCCTTGGTCGCACTGACCTATCGCGCGGCGGTGGACGACCGGATGCGCTTTGGAAAATCCAATACGGTCGGAGCCTACTTCGGGCTTACGCCCAAAATATCAATCCGGTGAAACCGATCGGGACGGTGGTGTAGCAAGGTCGGCGATACCATGGTGCGAACCGGGCGCTTTGAAGCGGCGCACATCATGCTCAAAGCGGGCAACCCGCTTCTCGAGCCTGAAAGACTGGGCGCTCTCCGTGGCGAAACGTCGGGCGCATGGAGCGCGCCAAGGTGGCCCTTGCCCGCTAGTTGGGCATCGTGCTCCATCGCATGTCGGTGGAAGCTACCGAATTCCGTTCAGCAAGGCTGCCAGTGATGGCATAGGAGATGAGGATTTGTGCGAGCCGAACGGCTCTCCTGAGGGTCCGCGTCGCCGGGACGAGAGCCTGGCAAAGTCGCGTGTAGTGCTGTGAATGCTTCGGCAAACCACGTGCTGTATTGCCCAGATAGATTGTGCTGCCGACCCAACGCGTCGATATTGTCGCGGCGAGCCTATCCTCGCTACGCAGCGCAAGTGTTAGACGCACACGCTCGTCGAGCGGGGACGATCTGCTCGCGCGTCCCCCTGATTACAGCCATGAAGGCGAGCGAACAATTGCAAGAGGCACAAGCTACCGGCGCCATCGATCGTAACGATTTGTCTTATTCGAGCTCGACTGGTGTGGCGTTCCAGTCGGGTGGGGTCTGCCTGAGAATGTTGCGAACGAAGAAGTCCAGGAGTTTGCGCTTAGTATAGATGCCTGGCGCGCCGTGATCGGCACCAGGCACATAGACCATGTCGAAATCTTTGCCCGCCTTGATGAGCCGGTCGGCAACCTGGAACGTGGAGGACGGGTCGACATTGTGGTCCATTTCGCCGACGACGAGCATCAGCCTACCCTGCAGCCTGTAAGCATTGTCGATGGCGGAGGATTGGGAATATTCAATGCCGACTGGCCACCCCATCCACTGTTCGTTCCACCAGATCTTGTCTATCCGGTTGTCGTAGCAGCCGCTGTTGGCGACCGCGACCTTATAGAATTCGGGATGGAAGAGCAGCGCGCCCACCGCGCTCTGGCCGCCTGCGGACCCGCCGAAAATGCCGACATTGGAGATATCGTACCACGGATACCTCGCGGCGGCCGCCTTGTGCCATAGGATGCGATCGGGAAAGCCTGCGTCATTCAGATTTTTCCAGGCAACGTCATGAAAGGCGCGCGAGCGGTTGTTGGTACCCATGCCATCGATCTGCACAACGACGAAGCCCAGCTGCGTGAGCGGCTCTGTCCGCCTTGAGAAGGATTTTGGGACAAAGGAGCCCTGGGGCCCGGCATAGATATTCTCCACCACCGGGTACTTCTTCTTCGGATCGAAATTGGCGGGCAGGTGGATGACGCCCCAGATGTCAGTCTTGCCGTCGCGCCCCTTGGCTTGGAAGCTGAGTGGAGGCTGCCAGCCGGCGGCGACGAGCTCGGAGATGTCGGCGGTCTCCACCTGCATGAGTTTGGCATTGTCGCCGGCGCGGTAGAGCATCATGCGCGGCGGTAGATCGATGCGTGACCAGAGATCGACGTAATAGCGGCCGTCAGGAGAGAACTCGATATGGTGATTGGCCGGCTCGGGCGTGAGCTCAGTCAGCCCCTTCCCGTCGAAGCCGATGCGGTAGCCATGGACGAAGTAGGGATCCTCCCCCGGGTTCATCCCGCTCGCCTCGAACCAGATCTGGCGCTTGACCGGATCGACATGGTTGACCCCCCGGACCACCCATTCACCGAAGGTGATCTGGTTCTTGAGCGCGCCCGTCTGGCCGTCGAACAGATACAGGTGCTCATGCCCATTGCGCTCGGACGCCCAGATGATCTCCTTCCCGTCGTCGACATCGTAACGAAAGACTTTCCCGGTACGGCGCTGGTTCATCACCAGCGGCCGGTAATCAACGAAGGTCGTGCTGGTCTCTTCGATCAGCGAGCGTGCGCGCCCTGTGCGGGCGTCTACCTCGACCAGCCGATAGAGCTGATGGCCGCGCTGGTTATATTCGAAAGTGAAGCCGCGACCGTCTGCCCACCATTGGAGAGCGGAAAGTTTGAAGGGGTTGGAGAACAGGGCGTTGTCGATCACGATCTGGCGGCGGGCGGCAATGTCGAACAGGACCGGCTGGGGCAGCGGAAGGACATCGCCCGGCTTGGGATAGACCATTGCCGAATATTCGCGCTGCAACTGGTCCGTCGACGAATCGAGGTAGTGGAGCTCCCGGTTGAAGCCGGGGCGAACGCGGTAAGCCGCGAGGTGGCGCGAGTCCGGCGACCAGCTCAGTGTCGAAAAGACGTAGTAATTGCCCTCGGATCCATCCCGGCTCAGCGCAACATCCTGCAATCCGTCCTTGCTGCGCAGGAAAACATTGTGGTTCTTGATATAGGCGATCCATTTGCCGTCGGGCGACGCGCTGCAGTTGTCGGGGTCGTTCTGCGCCGGCGGCGTGTATAGGTGGCCGAGCGGCCAAAGTTCCGGGTCGTCCAAATCCAATGTGGTGCTGGTACAGTCATAGCTTACAAGGTCGCAGCTCCACCAGGTGTCTTCAATCTGGAAGTCGAGCCTGCGACCATCCTCGGTCAGGTCGAAACGCTCGAAGGGAAGATCGTCGGCCTGATACCGCTTATGGCTCGCCCCGTTTAGCGCCGCCGCCAGACGGGCCTGATCGAAGGGCGGCCGCTTCACGCCCGTGGCGACATCGACCAGCATGAACTGGCGCTTGCCGTGGCTAGTCAGGCGGTAGACGAAGGCTTCACCCCCCGTCAGCCAGAAAGGCATTTCTGGGAGATTGACAGTGAGTCCGCTATAGCGGTCGTTTATGTTAAGTGCCCGCTCAAAATCGGCCGGCGCTGGCGGGGAATGTGCACCGTTCGAACCGTTGGGCAGCGTCTGAGTGGTTGCCGATCCCGATGCCCGCTGAACCAGTAGCCCGAGGGTCAAAGCGCCAATCTCGTCCATGTCTCTTACTTCTTTCGGTTTTCGGAATACGCATTTTGGATTTGGCTTCTCACGCCGGTCCGCAGCACCGCCGAGAGTCGCCTTGGAGGAGAGCCTCCAGGCGGGTGCAGCAGGGCCGCAGTCATCATCACAGGGAGTTCCTTGAGAACATCCAGGAACTGGTCGGGTGACCGATTCCAGAGTCGGCGTCCGCGCCAATAAGGGATCTTCGATGCCTACAATCAGGGAATTCTCAACGCCCGATCACACGTGACGATCACGGCCTCTTTCTTCTTCTGCATCTGGAAAGTCATGCTGTAGGACGCCGGATGTCGCGGCGGCAGAAATCATTGTGCACATGTCGACGCTCTCCGCATGAAGTCGGTCGACTTCCTGACGGGCAACATGCGTGCTCTAGGGAGTACCTGCCCTAAGGGGCTCCTTCATAACCGGAGCCCTTCTCGCGGAGAAGTCCTGATCGCTAACGTGCTCGAATGGGAGCCCCCAGCCAGCCAATCCTCGTCGACGAAAGACCCCTCCGTAATCCCGCCCGCACCGAGGAGGCCCTTGAGGAAAATGCCAGTCGGATTGTGGATGGCATTGAAGAATACTTCCTCCGAGTGCGCATCGAGATGGTCATAGGTGAGTCACGAGAGCAGCGACATGCCGCTGGAATCGTAAAGGTTCTTCGATGCTTCGCCGGTACTGTACCAGTAGCGTGAGTCCACCCTCGAACGAAAAGACTCAGGCCGCCCCGGCTACCGACGCAGACTCGGCGATCACCGGCACCTCGGCAGCGGTGGCGCCCGCCGTCAGGCCAAAAAGCGCCACCTATGTCAAAAACAGTCGCCGCATCTTACCGGCACATCGCATGCCGACGACCTACCTCGAGTCCGCGGCCGGTGGTATCGCGCCCCGGAATCGCACGTACTCCCGCGTATCAGGATGTCTCGGCACCATGCTGTCTCTCCTCTACTCATGCGTCTGCAGCTATTTGCGCATGTTCCGTGCCAAATCTGAAATTATTCGGTTTCAATAGGATAGCTGCAAACCGCCGTGGCCATACCCGACATTGTTAGACTGCAGAAAAGCGGAATGCGGGGGCGTGCCTTGCTGAGTGGCGTAAGTCGGCGGTGACGAAGCCGCTCGCGAGCGCGCCTCAACAGCGCTGAAGCGAGCGAGCGGCGTGTTGGTGGTCATCGATGCTCCCCGGCAGGGTCGGGTTGCTGATCTTCAACCTGAGTCGAAGGAGCCACCGATGAGACCACATGATGGACCAACGCTCCTCGTGGAGAAGACCCCTACGCTAAATTCGAGCTTTCTGAACGGCACTGCACGGCGGCTCTTCGTTCAGCTCAAGCGGCTCCGGCCAATTGCCGAATACGGGGTGGGCGGTCATGCATCTGTTCGAGCGGGAATGCTCGATGCAGCACCGTTCCACTGCGAGTCGCCTGGCGGCCATCTCCCTTCCCGGCCAACCGAACCGCTCCTGACTCCTCTGCTCGTAGCGATCCTGGCCTGCCGATCGAGGAAGCCCACCTCGCCGATCACCATCGTCTCCAGGCCTTCACCAGCTCGCACTCAAATTCCAACGCTCTCAGGTGCTCGCGGCCAGTTCGAGGCACATCCTATCCCATTTGCGCGGCAGTAGCGCTCAATCCTCTTCCGCACGAGCAACATATCGTCTCACCGCGAGGGCTTTGCGTTCGGTCCTGTCCAATGTCCGACAATATCGGATACGCAACGTAGCTGAGGCGAATTCATCACCTTGCGTTTGAACGGTTTTCACACTTGGCACGGTACATGCGCCGTGAGCAGACACGTCGCGGACCAAGGAGAAATCGTTCCATGATCACCTCGCCGAAAGCTGCCGCCGCGGGTCTCCCGGATCCAGCCAACGATGACGCTCAACTGAGGCCCGGCAACATGAAAACGGTTGCTCATCCGGCTCGGCGCCGCCCGCCCATCCACCTTCTCCCACCATGGGGTAGACTGAGACGCAGCGCCTTCAAAGTGAGGAACAATCACTTTGCCGCGAACCTTTCCTCCCGTTCTGCCACCACCGCCACCGTCGATGAAACTTCGGCCTGGCTGGCTGCGCAGGATAGTTGCGGCGGCCGCGCTCCATGATCCAAAACCGAAGCTTTGGGAATTCAGTTCCTGCCCCGCTTAGTTCCTATTTGTGTGTGCTATTCTGCCATGCGCCTAATGAGATTGTCCCACCTGCTGACCGCTCCTAACGTGGTTGTGATCAAAGCCAAGAGCTAGCAGTCAACAGGAGTGACCATCAAGAACATTATGAGCTTATCCATCCCTATGACCCAGAGGCTGTGGCGGCCTCCACGGAAAAGGCATTTCGCATGTCGCCAGAGGAACGGAAAGACCGTTGGAGCGCAATGAAGAACAGTCTCCACGGCCACGATATCCTATCGATGGTGCCACGGCTTCTCGCAAAGCTCTAGGCGGCGGACTTGCCAGCATGAGGCTGATCGCGACCAAGTGAATCAGGGCAGCATTCCGGCCTCGCCGAGGCGTGGTTAATGTGCTGTGGTAACCCCGATGGCGAAGACCGCAGACCAACTACCCAGGTCGGTTGTAGCCGATTGTGCTGGCACGGGAGCGACGAACTTGCGGCTGCGGCCCCTCGTCAAACTAGTTGAGCCGATCCGCAATAAGGGCTCTCGTCGCCGGGTCCGTCGGTGTCGAGCATTCGACTGTCATCGCTTCGCTGATCGAGACCCCGTGTATTGAATATGTCGACCCACCCGGTTGGCGACATCGCTGATGTGCTAAGCAGCATCGACCTACACCGCACGCCAGATCTCAAGACGTTAGCTTGAGCACATTCCATATTAAAACAAGAGGAAAAAGACATGGGTGAGCTCTCTTGCAGTCGGCAGGTTCCTTCAAACGAGCGGCCACGACTGATTGTCGAGGGCGCTCACGCCGCACGGCAACATCAAATGCTGGCATCCATTGACCTGAATTTACTGTTGTCTCTTGAGGCGCTGCTGGAGCACCGCAACGTCACGCATGCGGCTCGGCACGTGCGCTTGAGCCAACCGTCGATGAGCCGAGCATTGACAAGGCTGCGTGGCATTTTCAATGACGATCTTTTGGTTCGCGGCTCGAGCGGCATGGTCCCGACGCCGCAGGCCGAACGGTTGGCCCGAATGCTGCCGCCGGTGTTGGATGCGCTCCGCGGGATGGTGAACCGCCAGGGGGAATGGCGATCAAAGACGATAATGGCGATACCCGACCATCAAGCCCTGATCTTGCTGCCGCCTCTCCTACCCATGCTGCGCGAGCACGCGCCCAATCTCGACATCGTCACCGGCTCGTTTCTACGAATATTTAATACAATGAAGGCATGAACTGCATGGGCAAATGATCGATCAGATCGGGGTCAGGAAAACCAGAGTCAAGTTGAGAGCCCACGCAAGCTCGCTTTGCTGATTTGGACCTGATCCGCGCATCACCATACCGGCCCGCGGCACATGGAACGGCCGCAAATCAAGGCCTGACACATGCCCGCACTCGATCACATGTCCAATGCTTCAGGTTCCTCCTTGCAAAATGGCTGGCATCCACACAAGAACTTGACGCTCACAACTGCAGTTCGCGGCGGCGCTGTGGATCAACTACGCCCTTCAATTGTGTCGGCGGGCGCGTGGTCACGATGCAGTTCGCAACCGGGATGGCACATCGAAATTCGCCGCGTTTGGTGCGATGTAGGCTGCGGCCATCGCGACCAGTTCCTCTGCAGCCTTAAGATCAGCGCGATATTTTCAAGCGGTAGAGCAACTCGCCGACTTCGAAGCGCGTAGTGTCATAGACGTCGTGCCCGTCTCGTTCACGCCGAGATAGACACTTCCCGTCGTGTGGATGTCGAGCGCATGTCCGTCTACCCAACTGCCTCTAATCTGTCTCAAGCGTCCCGCATCGTTCTCCAACAGGTTGGCGATCAGATCGCGGCTGATCTCACGGCCAAAAGAAGCTCGACAGCTCACTGCGGGTGATCGGCTGGAAATAGGCGATCGTCATCAGCACCAGCGCCTCCGATTGCGACAGATCGCTGCTCTGTTCGCTCTCGCCTGACGCGACATGAATGGCATCGGCGTAGGCCGGCTACGGTGCTGCCAGCCGCCGGCGATCGCGACCAGATCGTAGGGCAGGCCGCGCAGCTCCTCGCGAATGTCGTCAATGAGCAGCTCGATGCCCCAATTCTTGCCGACGATGCGGGCGAGCGTCTCGCGGCCGACCGGCTCGCTCGCAGCAAAAATCATCGCTTCCACCCGGTGCATCCATTCGCGCCAGCGCGCCTCTGCCGGCAAGTGTTCCAGCTCGCGATCGAACAACTCTTCCTCCGCCGTCCGCCCTCTTCGTTTCGGGGGACGCGTCGCCTATCGCATGGCGCTTGGCCATCCTGACCGTATCAACCGGCTCGCCGTGCTCGACGTCCTGCCGACGGAGACAACGTGGGAGAGGCCGACGCGAGGCTCGTATTGGCATTCTGGCCATGGTCGCTGCTGGCGCAGCCCGAGCCGTTGCCCGAGCGCATCGTGTCCGCAGCCGCCGATGCCATCATTGATAATGCGCTCGGAGAATGGGGCTCGTCGCCCGACGCATTTTCCGCTGAAGTCCAAGCAGCCTATGTCGACGCCTTCGCGATCCCTACCACGTCCATGCAATCTGCGAGAAACATCGAGCGGCAGCGACAATCGACCGCGAGCACGACAGGGCGGATTGGGCCGGCGGCCGCCGGATTCCCCTGCTCGCCGTTTGGAGCGCCAACGGACCAATCGATACCTGGTATGCCGCAGAAGGCGGACCGATCGCGCTCTGGCGGGCCTGGGCGGATGACGTTCAAGGCAAGAAGCTTGAAGGCGGCCACTTTTTCCCGGAAGGGATTCCCGAACAGACGGCCGACGCTCTCGGCCGCTTCTTTAGCAATTAAAGCCGATAGGCAGAGGTGTCGAATTTGCTCATTGACACCATGCCTTTCCCGCAATTAGTCTCCGCGCCCATGAAGATGACACTCATTCTCGTAGTAGGAAAGCGCGTGGGCAAGGCGGTGTAACCGCCGGGCGAAAACCTCCCATGCGCTACACACAGGCTCCCTCGGGGGCCTTTTTATTGCCTGAAACAAGACTAAACGACCAGCAATCGCCGCAGGCGACAAGAACGGGACAGACCGATGAGCAACCGACAGGACGAAACCGGACGGCGTGAAATGACCGGCGCCGAAATGGTCGTGCAGGCGCTGAAGGACAATGGCGTCAAGCATCTCTTCGGCTATCCCGGCGGCGCGGTTCTCCCGATTTATGACGAGCTCTTTCAGCAAGACGACGTCCAACACATTCTGGTGCGCCACGAGCAGGGCGCCGGCCATGCCGCCGAGGGCTATGCACGCTCGACCGGCAAGGCCGGCGTGATGCTGGTGACGTCTGGGCCCGGGGCGACCAATGCGGTGACGCCGCTGCAGGACGCGCTGATGGATTCGATCCCGCTGGTCTGCATCACCGGTCAGGTTCCGACCTCGCTGATCGGCTCGGACGCGTTCCAGGAATGTGACACGATCGGCATCACGCGGCCCTGCACCAAGCACAACTGGCTGGTGAAGGACGTCAACGAACTGGCGGGCATCCTGCACGAGGCGTTTCATGTCGCCACGACCGGCCGGCCCGGGCCGGTGGTCGTCGACGTGCCGAAAGACGTTCAGTTCGCCAGGGGCATGTACACGCCGCCGCAGACGGCGCCGCGCACCAGCTACCAGCCCAAGGTCCAGGGCGACCTCGACAAGATCAAGGCCGCGGTGGCGCTGATGATGGAGGCCAAGAGCCCGGTCATCTATTCCGGCGGCGGCGTCATCAATTCGGGCGCGGAAGCGAGCCCCCTGCTGCGCGAACTGGTCGACCTGACCGGCTTTCCCATCACCTCGACCCTGATGGGTCTCGGCGCTTATCCGGCCAGCGGCAAGAACTGGCTTGGCATGCTCGGCATGCACGGCACCTACGAAGCCAATATGGCGATGCACGATTGCGACGTGATGATCTGCATCGGCGCGCGCTTCGACGACCGCATTACCGGGCGGCTGAACGCGTTCTCGCCAAACTCGAAAAAGATCCACATCGACATCGATCCGTCGTCGATCAACAAGAACGTCCGCGCCGACGTGCCGATCATCGGCGATGTCGGCCGCGTGCTGGAAGACATGGTGCGGCTGTGGCGCGCGACGGCAAGGGCCGACAAGAAGCCGCTCCATCCGTGGTGGGAGCAGATCGCCCGCTGGCGCGCCCGCGATTCATTGGCCTACACGCCCAACGACGAGGTGATCATGCCACAATATGCGGTGCAGCGGCTCTCCGAGCTGACCAAACATCTCGACACCTACATCACCACCGAGGTCGGCCAGCACCAGATGTGGGCTGCGCAGTATTTCCATTTCGAGAAGCCGAACCGCTGGATGACTTCAGGTGGGCTGGGTACGATGGGTTACGGCCTTCCGGCGGCTTTGGGCGTGCAGATCGCGCATCCGGACTCGCTGGTCATCGACATTGCCGGCGACGCGTCGGTGCAGATGACGATCCAGGAGATGAGTTGCGCGGTTCAGTTCGAAGCGCCGATAAAAATCTTCATCCTGAACAATCAGTATATGGGCATGGTGCGGCAGTGGCAGCAGCTGCTGCACGGCAACCGGCTGTCGCACTCCTACACCGAGGCGATGCCGGACTTCGTCAAGCTGGCGGAGGCCTATGGCGGCCACGGCATTGGCTGCGAAAAGCCCGGCGATCTCGACGACGCGATCAGGGAGATGATCTCGGTCAAGAAGCCGGTGATCTTCGACTGCCGCGTCGCCGCGCTGGCAAACTGCTTCCCGATGATCCCGTCCGGCAAGGCGCATAACGAGATGCTGCTGCCCGACGAGGCCACGAACGAGGTGGTTGCCAACGCGATCGACGCGAAGGGCAGGGAGCTGGTGTAAGTTGGCGGACGCGAGTCCTGCTCGCCGTCGTGCGCCGTCACTGGGATGTCGAGAATGGCCTGCACTGGCAGCTCGACGAGGTCTTCTGCGAGGACGACTGCCGGACCAGAAAGGATCACGGCCCCGAAAACCTCGCTTGGCGCTTCTGCCTTAATACCTTTCGAACGGACAGCAAAAAGGACACCATGCGTGGCAAAATGATGCGTGCAGGCTGGAACGATGCTTATCTCTTCCAACTCATGACTCAAATGCGGTAGCCCTGCCCCGTGTGGGGGGAGATTGGCCGTCATCGCTGCTTTCGCCAATCTCCAAGGCTGAAGTTTGGAGCCGCCAGTGAAGCTGCCGATCTCCCCTTGCGGGGAGATGGCCGGCATGCCAGAGGGGGGGCGCTGTCACGCCAGCGTTAGATCACGTTCAATTCCCTGAATGCCCGCCCTTCAGCGACTCGGCTGTACCCAAACGCCGAGCAGTCCACCGTGCGGTAGCCGCCATGCACGATCAGCTCGGTCAGCGCCTTGCCGACCGCCGGCGCCTGCTGCAGGCCGTGGCCGGAAAAACCGTTGGCGAAGAGAAAATTCTCCACCTGCGGATGCGGGCCGATCACCGCGTTCTGGTCGAGCGTGTTGTAGTCGTAGTGGCCGGCCCAGGCGCGCGTCGGCTTGATGGCTTCGAAGGCGGGAATGCGGGTCGCCAGCACCGGCCAGATCACCTCTTCGAACAGCGGCCAGTCGGGCTCGAAATCGTTGGGGTCGGCGGGGCCGTCGCCCTCTTCGGGTTCGGCCCCGCCGGTGATGTAGACCGAGCCTTCGGGTCGGACATAGATGCCTGAGGGATCGACCAGCATCGGCATGTCGTCATATTTCTCGCGCGCCTCGAAGATGAAGACATTGCGCTTGCGCGGTTCCACCGGCAGCACCAGTCCGGCCATTGCCGAAACATTGCCGGCATTCGGCCCGGCGGCGTTGACGACGATGCCGGCGTCGAGCCTTTCGCCATTGTCAAGGCTGACGCTGGTGACACGCTCGCCCTGCCGTTCGATGCCGGTCACATCGGCGGTGATGAAATCGATGTTTTTCTCGCGCAGCGCCTTGCGGAACAGCATCAGCATGGCATGCGCGTCGAACCAGCCCTCGCCCGTGCGGCCATAAGCGCCGGCGGTGATGCCGTCGGCCGACAGCCATGCAAACCGGCGGACGAGCGCCTCCGCATCTTCATGCACGATGTCGGTGCCCTCGGCCAACTGCGTCTCGTGGTTGGCCTTGAGGATCGGCAACCCGTTCTCGCCGGCAAGGATAAGATAGCCGCCTTCGCGAAAGCCGATATCGGCGTCGGCCCCGAATTCTTCCGTCAGCCGCCGGAACAGTTTTAGCGTGAACTGCGACAGCCGGATGTTTTCCGGAATCGAAAACTGCTGGCGGATCGAAGCACAGGACAGCGTCGTCGCCGCATGGGCGAACTGCGGGTCGCGCTCGACCAGCGCGATCGAGCCCGAAAATCCTTCCTCGCGCAGATAATAGGCGATCGAGGAGCCGACGATGGCTCCGCCGATGATGACGACGTCGTAGCGCACTTTTCGCTTCTCCAGTTCCAGAGCATGATCCCGAAAGACGGTTTTCGGATCAGGCTCCAATTCATGCAGCCGGCAGGAAGATCTCGAAGCGCGTGCCGCGCTCGGAGTCAACCAGGCGGATCGTGCCATCATGCGCTATCAGGAGGGCCAGCACGATGCCGAGGCCCATGCCGGTGCCGCCGCAATCGCGGCGCGTGGTGAAGAATGGCTCAAAGATGCGTGCCCGGTTGCTCGGCGAGATGAGGAGGGCAAAAGCCTGTCCTCGTTGGGCTCAAGGTCGGCAACATCGACAGCGGACGCCAAACCCACGCCAAGGGCGAGAAGGACGCGTGTGATGCTGTCGCGCAGCTTTTCCGGATGTTACGGCGGCTTCTAGCGGCTACCTCCACCACAGGATTTGGCTTTTTCAAACGGGCGCGGCTCGTTCTTCGAGGGGCTAACATGGGATGACATCTCACAAATGCGTTCGAAAACTTCCCATGCATGAGGCGTGCCGGAAAAGAAGTCTGCCCAAGCAATGAGTTCTCGAATTCCAGCTCGTCCGGAACCCGACATTGTCGGATAACCGACGATCTGGGCAGATGGATGCTCGCGGCAGTGATCCTTCCACACCGCAGGCCGGGCAGGGTCAGGTCAGGCATCCACGGGCTGGCCCTTCGCGGCAGCATGGTAGGCCAGATATTTTCACTGCGTCGAAATACGGTCGGCCACCTGTTTGGCATCATGCCAGGCGCCCCAGAAGAAGCTGGACCCTCTTTGCGACTGCCAAGGTAAACCCAGGCAATAGAGCCGGGCTGGCTCGAGACGCCACGGTGGTGCCTTGGCCGGCCCTTCTCGTCGAAGGCGTCGACCTTCAGCCAGCTGTAGTCGACAGCAAAGCCTGTCGCCCAGACGATCGCCGCTATCCCGGCCTCGGCCAGGTCGAGCTCGCGGACCGGATTGGTCACGCATTCCGGATCCTGGTCGACCCGACGGGCCGCGGGCTCTTCCGAGAGGTCGAGACGGTTGCGAGCAACATAGGCGTCGGCTTCATCCAGCAGCGACATCAAGCTTACGTCGCCGAGGGCAATGTTTTTCGCGAGATCGGGCGCGAAGCTCATCACGCCGTCCTGGTACTTGCTTGTCATACCGAGGAGCGTAAGCCCCTGCGCGGCCAGACGACCGAAGTCGATCGTCTCGCCGCCGCGCGCCGCTCACCGCGACCGTGACGTGTTCGGTGCCGGGTCCCGGGGTCTCGGCGTCCCACTTGCCGAGGACGCCCAGCCACCATTAGAAATCGCGCCCGCGATAGGCCCGCGGCGGGCGATCGTGACTGGGATCTGGAAAGGTCCGGTCGCGGCGACGATGCTGTTGGCTTCGATCACGCCGTCCGGCGTCTCGACGCGGAATCCGGGCCGCCCGACATTTCTTTGCCCGAGTTGACCTCCACGCCGTAGCGGATCGCGCATTGATTTGCTTTGCATAAGCGACAAAATAGTCGGCGACCTCCTCCTTTGGAGGCAAGTCATCGGGACCGGTCCCCGGAAACTCCATGCCCGGGAACCGGTCATACCAGGCCGGGCCATTGGCAACGAGGGAGTCCCACCGCTGCGAGCGCCAGCGTTCGGCAATGCGGCCGCGTTCAAGAATTAGATGAGGCACCCTGCACTTGCTCAGGTGCTCGCTCATAGCCACTCCCGCTTGGCCGCCGCCGACGACAAGCGTGTCCACTTTTCAAGAGTCATATCGTTCCTTTTCTTCCTGCCCAGGTGTCTGCGAATGCGGCGGCGGTCTGATTCTCGATTTACTGAATGGACCCAAATGCGCAAATTAGCATTTCCTGTGCCAAGGGTTAGCCTGTCCCTAATGTTCGGAGGGATTGCCGATGATGTGCAACGGACGGGATGTCCCGGATCAGCACCATTGGAGAAAAGTGATCGAACGGATGTCTGAATTTTTTGCCGTTCCCGCTCAGATCCTTTGTTCCTAACGTCGGCGTGCGTTGCCGACGCCGTTGTCTTCGGCGATCTCTACCCAAGAAGATCCCGTGGGGGGCCTTCGGGAAATTCGTCTCGGTCATTGGTTTGGTTGAAAGTAGGGGCCCTGTCGGGTGAGGAGGGGCACCGGCAGGCGCGCCGCGCCTAAGTCGACCCGGATGGCGACCTAACAGCGATGGAGGCTGTAGAGACGTCGACACGGCCGCACAGCAGCTGGCGCACACACGACCGAATTGATCCTATCCCGATCCCGCCTCTCTCACCCGCCTCCTCTTCGGGCTAAGGCTTGAGTTTGATGACCGGCTCCATCACTGCGAAGACCGCGTCGTCCGGTAGGTGGCACTTGATATTATGGCTACCGGCAGCATTCGGACGGGCGGAACCTCGCGCTCACAAATTTCTCTGGGAACCAGATGCTTGCGCGGACAGCGCGTCTGGAAGGGGCAGCCGCTCGGCGGATCCATCGCCGAGGAAATGTGGCTTTCGAGCACAATGTGTTTCTTGACCACACAGGTGTCGGCAATCGGGATCGCCGACAAAAGTGCATCGGTATAGGGGTGGTAGGGCGGCGACAATGTCTGCTCGACGATGTGGCCGAGATACGTGACCACCACACGGTTGGCGGTTTGGCATCTTGAATGTTCAGATGATTGGCCACCCGTGGGCCGCCGCAGTGCCATGCGCACTGCTCGGCGGGAAGGCGAAATGCAGGTGGGAACATTCATCGTGCAAATGAGAGCATAATGGCAATCGATTAGAGCGATGACTCGACGAGCGATATATGGAGGCGCTTCGTCGCGTGGTGGGCTGCAGTCTGTGAGAATTGAGATCAAAAAACTCATCCTACAGCTGAAACGATTTCTTAGCGGTCAACCAGCTTCCGAAGCCTTCGGCAACGAGCGTCACGATGTTAGCTTGGGTTCTAGTGGCATCGACCGGATCGCCGACTGCGGAGGCGACGACCAGTCTTTGACCCGGGAAAGCTATCACGGATCCTGCGGCGAGAAGGCATGGGACGAACTCTCCGCTGACAATGGCCGCGACGAACCGCGCATTTTCGGCAGGGACAATGACAAGCTCTGCGGATCCGGCGCAGATGTTCTCTACGCTGGAAGCAGCAAGGATTATCTGACCGCGCGCGTTGACACACGGCTCCAGGACCGGATGAGCGGCTTCGACCCGAGGTTCGGGTGGAAGGCGCACATCATCGTTCTCGTCGATATCGAACTAGATACCTTCATCTTTCATACGGTGGGGTTCTACAGAGACGGTTTTGGCCCGAACTCCGTTGACAACGCCGGCGTAGTGCCCGGCTATCCGGCGAGTTGGTTTTACAACAGCAAGCCACGTAGGGCCTTTGCCTCGGGCGCGCCGGATAGCGGCGCACCACTGCGCACCCCAACCATCCCGGCCGTGTCCGGAGACCAGACGCGTTTGCCCTCCGGCGAGATCATTATCTTTCCCTTTAAACGACCGTGATTCCGAAGCGTGACAATCGGTCTCGACACTAGACGAGCTCATCAAAGTCGTCTTTGGCTTCCAACCGTGCTTGGTGGCCGCCTTAGCAGCCCTCGCCAATCGGCAGGTCCACCTCGGCCTGGACCGAAATAGCCGCTTCTATTCAGATCAGCGCCTGTTTACTCGCGGCCTACCTCGTCAACGCCTTCCCCTTCCAGACGATCTCCCTCCCAACATGCCTGAAGGCAGCCTCGACAAAGCTGCGGATCGAATGCGTCCCGCGGTCGCGAGCACAATCGTCAGCTCGTGGTGCTGCAGGATGCGCCAGGAAAGCGAGCGGTTAAATTGAGTGGTGTACCCTGGGTATCAGAACTGGGAGGACTCCGTTCCACTTTCCGCATTGCGCATGACTGGAGAGATTTCCGGCGGGCGTCGTCTCCCGAGCAATGCTTTTCATGTTCAATGATTGTTTCGATGGAGCGCCTCTAAGGTATGAATGCAGGCATCACGGTAGAGCTTCGAACAGCATCGGTGCGGCTCCGGAACCGTCATCGAGCCAAAAACAGCGGCAATGTCGGCTTTTCAAAAATCCATCTGGTCACACCGCCGAAGAGCCGCTCACGCAGCCGACGGCTGCCATAGGCGCCCATGACTATCATGTCGGCAGAAATGTCGATTGCATGCTGCGCAAGCACCATAGCAGCCGGTTTGCCAGCACTTGGCAGTAGGTCAACCGACACCCGAGCACCGTGCCGAGTGAGATAGGCAGCGATGTCGGCTCCAGGCTCCGCGCCGTTCCCGTTGTAGTTCGTCTTCGGATCGACCAGTGCGACACGAACCTCCTCAGCAACGCATAGGAGACCCAGCGCTTCACGAACCGCACGGGACGCTTCGACACGCGAATCCCAGCCGACCAGGACGCGCCGTGGCCACAGGGTCACCTCACTGCCATTCGGCACAACGAGCACCGGCCTTCCCGTATCGAACAAGCAGCCGTTGACAACAGGAGGTCCGAGATTCTCGTCGTTGAGGAGCCCCGGTCCGATGACCGTAAGGTCGGCGCAGAGCGCGCGCTGTCGTGCCACTTCGCCGAGGCTTGCCGGATCGCAATAGTCGGTCTCAACGTCATAGGCTAGCGACATAGCTCTCAGCAGTTTCTGGATGTCTTTGGAGCGTTTTTCCAGTCTGGCCACGTCCTGTGTAAATCGGTCGATTTGTCGAAACCGGTCATTCAATCTGGCAATTGCCTGTCCACGTCCTCCAGGCCACTCGGGGGCACCATCTCCGATCGACGGATACGACATAAGGAGCATTGGAGGCGGTATAATCAGTACGGAAAGGTGCGCGCCGATTTCCGCACACAAGCCGGCGGCAGTTCTGACGTCCTGATCGGAATGGTCAGCGCCGGTCAAACAGAGTACGGTTCTAAAACCCATTTTCCTGCTTCTCCTGAGTATTCGTTTAGGGGCATTTCAGGTCGCAAGACCGGCTCACCGCGCGCGGGAGGGGAGTGGCACCACACCCAGCACTTGATTCAGTCGTCCGGCTTCTCGAGCGAATAGCCAGCCGACCTGACGGTGCGAATGACGCTGCCGGGCGAAGCCGTTTTCAGGGCTTTTCTGATCCGGCTGATATGGACATCGACGGTGCGTGCACCGACATGGATGTTGGGCGGCCAGGCCGCGCCGATAAGTTCGTCCCGGCTGAAGACCTTCCCGGGAGCTTCAATCATAAGCCGCAGCACGTTGAACTCGATGGGTCCGAGGTGGATGTCGTGGCCATTGCCGCGAACCCGGTGGGCGTCGAGCTTCATCTCGAGGCCGCCACAGGAGAGCCAGCCGCCGTTTTCAAGACCATTTGCGCCCCGCTTCGTGAGCGCCAGCCTCTCCCGTAGACAGTCGAGCAGCTTGGCCGGGGCGATCGGCCGCACAAAGCTCTCGTCAATGCCAGCCTTCAGGAGATCGAGGTGCTGGTTCTCGGCGCCGGGCGCGATCAGGGCAATAATCGGCAGCCGGCCGGTCCGGGGCTCGCGCTTGAGCCGGGCGCAGATTGCAGACCCGGTTATGCTCGCTGGCCCGCAGTCCAGCACCACGGCCTTGAATTCCCGTTCGTCGGCCAATGCAAGCGCTTCCTTGGCGCCGCCTGCCGGCTCACTGGCGAAGCCGTCCACCTCCAGTATGTGGCTCAGGAACAGATAGAACTCGGTATCATGCGAACAGATCAGGACAAGTGGCTTCATCGGCGCTACCTCAAGAGCCCCATCGGCCCGGACCGCGTCGGCTGCGCAGGCTGGCCATGGCGGCTGCTCAAGACTTGTCATGACCCCTTCGCTCGACACCTGCTCTCATCACGCGCGCGCTACCTCGGGATAGGTTTCGATGGCTGCGATTGCGTCGCCGACCAGTTTCGTGCCGGCCTCGGCGAGCTTGCGGAGGGTCTCGAAGCCGAACCGATGCACGTCGCGCAGGGTCTTGGACAGAACGACCAGACGCCCGGTGGTGAAAAGCACGCGCCCGAAGCCCTCATGGCTCATTTCGATCATCGGCGATGCCATCAGGCCGGAGCGCTCTTCGATCGCAAGGGCGACGGCAGTGTAAAACTTGTCGAGCCTCCACAGCACGTCCGGATCGGGATCGCCGATTATTGGAATCGTACGGCGCTGTTCCTTGCTGACGATGAAGTCGGCCAGCAACTCGGCGTCCGCTTTGCCTTCCCATGACCCGTGGGAGTCTTGAGCACGGATCAACCGCACGAGGCATTTGACGAACGGGCTGGCAAGGGCCGCCTCGTCCTCGTTGACAGCAGGGCTAACCGCGACTTCAAACATTTCGCTCTTTCCTCGTTTCAGTCCTCGTCCTCGAAGGACGGTTTCTCTCCGGCGACACCTGCCTCAGCCAGCACCTTGCGCAGCCAGGGCGGAGGACATGTCCTCAGCATCGTCTGCGTGCGCAACAGCACCTCTTGGATGGGTTGTGGCTGCGGCACCTTGATCGGATGGATCTTTGCCGAAACAAGCTTGGCTGCCGAAGGTCCGCCGATCGCCAGACAAAACAGGAGATGGCAGCCCTTCAGCGCTTCCACCTTCGGTGCGATGCGGTCATCCCCCTCGGTCCGATGTTTCCCCCTTTCGTCGGAGACGTCGTCGAAGGCCAAGGCTTCCAGGAGGTTCCATTCCTCGCGCGTAACATCGTAGATGACAAAGCGCTTGGCGGACCCGAAATGTGCATTGAGCTCCTTCATGTCCTGGGTTGCGATTGCCACGCGCAAAGCGCCTGCTTGCCGTTCACGCATCGGACCTTGAACCTCGTCAGTGACGAGTGAGAGGCGACGAACGGGGCCCACCTGGCGTTTCCCGCTTGCGGAATGGATCAAGTTCCTCAGGCGTCGGCGCATGCCGGTCGGCTTGGAACATGTTGGCAACCTCGAAAACCAGATCACGGGTCCCTTGATAGAGGATTGAGAGCTTGTGCTGGCTGCCGAGCCGGTCGAAGACGGGGAAGCCGACGCGCATGAGCGGAATGCCAAGACGTTGGGACGCCTGGCGTCCATGTGAATGGGTGACCAGAAGATCAGCGCCGCCGGCAAGCGTTTCCAAATCGCCGAGATCGCCGATCTGAATCGACTCCGTCGGAACCTTTTCCAGAATTTCCGACATATCGGTCGTCGTGACCGCCGCCGCGATTTTGGAGCCCATGCCCGTGAAGAAGGTTGCGAATTGATAGAGTTGGTCTGGTTCAGCAGCGATAGCAATTTTCTTGCCTCCGAAATGGAAATGTCCGTCGAGCAGCGCATCCTGCAATTGCGCCCGCCGGCGGCGCACACTGGCCGGCACAGACTCGCCAGAAATCGTGGACAGCAGGGAAACAAACTGATCGGCGTCCTTCAATCCGGTCAGTGACTCGAGCAGCACGTAAGGAACGCCGGTCACCTTGTGCAGCACCTCGGCCGGCCGGCGCATATGCTCGCCGATGGCAATGCAGTGCTCGGCCGTGCCGAGCTCGCGGATGTCCTCGACGCTCGTACCGCCATAGGTGGTCGGGACCCAGTGGTCAGGCACAGTACCATCAAGCGAGCCTGAGAGGTCCGGCAAAATCACCGGGTGCAGCCCAAAGCTTTCAACCATCTCGCGCAAATGCTCGATGTCAGCCACAGTGAGGTTCCAGCCGGGCAGGATTGCGATCTTGTTTGACTGGCGCGCCCGCTCGCCAGGCCGCGTAATGCCTTCGATCATCGCGGTGACAGCCTTGGCCCAGCCCTCTTCGAGGGCGCCGCTGAAATCCGGCGTGTTGGCCAGCACGATCTCAGTACCCGCGAGTTCTTCCGCCCGTTTCAGCCTGATGTCGGCGATGTTGCCTGCGGAATCTTCGCCACGGGTTTCCACCAGCGCCGTCGTGCAGACCCCGATCAGCTTTGGCTTC
Organism: Mesorhizobium sp. WSM4829; assembly: GCF_055811475.1. Taxonomy (NCBI): domain Bacteria; kingdom Pseudomonadati; phylum Pseudomonadota; class Alphaproteobacteria; order Hyphomicrobiales; family Phyllobacteriaceae; genus Mesorhizobium; species Mesorhizobium sp. WSM4829. Next base: position 51,367 of record NZ_JBVVQJ010000029.1, read on the forward strand.
GTGCGAGTCTTGAGGTTGAGGATCGCCTCTTCCAGATTGTCTGACCCGCCGAGGATGGTTGTCACTTCATCCATTGCGGTGGTCTGTAGGGGAATCGTTTCCTTGAAATGCCGCACGAAGAGCACAAGCGCGAAGCTGGTGCAGCCCTGGGTGCCGTGGAATAGCGGCACTGCGCCGTCGATCCCTAGAAAGGCCAAGGCGGCACCCAGCGGCTGTGACGATTTCAGTGGATTGACCGAGGCTGATTTGGTCTGGGCAAGGATTCGGGTCATCAGATTTCCTCAACACTCGCCGAAATCGTCGGCGTCGTGCCGGCGAATTCCTGGGCAGAGTGCACCGTCGCGGTATCGTTCTTCGTCCTCGGCTGTTCGTCCTTCACACCAGGCTGGCAATCCCACGGGGCCCGGTCCCGCACCTGGCACCAGATCGGGTTGTGAATGGCGAGGTCGATCTGGCGTACGAGTTCCACCATGCCGTCGTAACCGGCGTAAGGGTGTTGGCGCTCCTGGTTGATGTCGAGCCAGGGCGTCTTGGCCTTGAGCGCGACGAATTGCGTGCGCCCACCCGACAGCATGATATCGGCCTTGCCTTCTGAGAGCATGGCGTAAAGGTCGCGCGCTGCCATCTGCTCGAACACGTGGTTGTCGTCCTTTAGGATCTGTTTGATGCGCTCCTTGTCTTCGACCGTGGATTTCTTGACCGAGGTGCCCACGATCTCCATGCCGATCTCCATCAGCGCATGGAGGACCGACCAGGACTTCACGCCACCCGTGTTGAGCAGCACGCGCTTGCCTTTGAGCCGCCGCCGGTAGGCCTTGAGCTTCTTCCATGCAACCGCCTCCTGCTCAGCAATCAGCGTCTCTGTGCGGTCGAGGATCTCCCGATCGGCGCCCTTCCTCACCAGCAGCTCAGCAATTTTGCGGAGGGCTTCCGAGGTGTCCGAGATCCCGTAGAAGGAGCCCTCGAAGAAAGGGATGTCCCAGCGCTTGTCCATCTTGCGGGCTAGATTGATGAGGGCCGTCGAGCACACCACCATAGCCGCCCGGGCGCGGTGCGCGGAAGCAACGTCGAGATAGCGCGCGTCGCCCGGAATGCAGGCGCGTACCCGGATCCCGAGCCGATCAAGGAGCGGCTTTATCAGCCAGAATTCGCCGGAAAGGTTGAATTCACCAAGGATGTTGATGTCGTACGGCCCGGCGTCGTCGGGTTCCACCGTGCCGATGACATGGTCGAGCAGCGCCTCGGCGGCGAGCTTGTTGCCGAGGTTCTTGGAGCCGGCCAATCCCGGCGCATTGATCGGAACCACGGCCAAGCCGAATTTTTCGGCGGCGCGTTTACAGACTGCCTCGATATCATCGCCGATGAGCGCCGTCACGCAGGTCGAATAGACAAAGACTGCCGGCGGCGCATACGCTTCCTTGATTTCGCGGATCGCCTTGAAGAGCTTCCGCTCGCCCTGCCCCATCACCACATCGAGTTCGGTAAGGTCGGTCGTGAAGCTTGTGCGCCACAAGGTTGGCCCAGACGAAGCAGCACCTCGGTTGTCCCAGGAATTGCCCTCGCAGGCGAGCGGCGCATGGACCAGGTGCGCAACGTCAGTGATCGGCTGCAGGACGATCTTGGCCCCGTCAAACGCGCAACCGCCCGCTGCCGCTCCTGGCGTCAGCGGCCTTGTGCAGCCCTCCTTGCGCGCCTTGGCGTCCTTTCCACGGTTCTTGTCGCAGGCAGGCTCGTCGAAAACGTCCTGGATCTTGGCACTGAGCGCGGTCATCGCGTTAAGCCCCAAAGCCAATTCGGCAACGAACCGCCTGGGCGAAAAGCCGGCCGTCTTTTAGCGGGTGAGGTCATAGGAATAGTCCGTCACGCCCGTCTGGCTCGTCTCGCGATCGAGCTTGTCGAAGATCTTGTCGAGGATCGTGGTCAGCACGCGTAATCCGCCCTGGTAGCCCATGAGCGCAAAGCGATGGTGGTGGTGCCGGTCGAATATCGGAAATGTCAGCCGGATCAGCGGCGTGCCGGTGTCGCGCTCCAGATACTTGCCATAGGAATTGCCGATCAGCAGGTCCACTGGCTCGGTGAAGAGCAGAGACCGCATAGCCCAAAGGTCCTTACCCGCCCAGACCTGAGCGTCCTTGCCGAAGGGCGAAGATGCAAGCAGTTTCTTCAACTCGGCTTCCCACGCCGAGGTGCCGTTGGTGGCGAGGCAATGTGTCGGCTCGCCGCCCGTTTCCATGACGAAGCGGGCTATGGCGTACACGAAGTCCGGGTCGCCGTAGATCGCGTATTTCTTGCCGTGCAGCCAGGACTGGCTGTCCGCCATGGCATCAATCAGTCGGCCGCGCTCCAGCCGGATTGCCTCGGGGATTTCCTTCCCGGAAAGCGCCGAGACCTTCATCAGCAATTCGTCAGTCGCCTGGACGCCGAGCGGATAATGGAAGGAAGCTGTGGCCTGCCCAACTTGCCCGCAATAGTCCAGCGTTTTTCGGGTGTTGTAGTGCTGCAGCGAAAGCGTTGCCTCAGCGTCGAGTGCCCCCCTCACCTCTTCGATCTTCGTGCCGCCGTCATACATGCGGTATTCCCCGTCCGATGGCGTGTCGAACTGGTCAGACGCGTCCTGGATGAAGGTGTAGGACACACCCATCACATCGAGCAGGCGTTTGAGTTCCCGGTTGTTGCCAACGCAGAAGCCGTCGAAGCCCGGAATGACGTTGATGGTTCCCTTGGCTTCCGTGCGCTGCTGGCCTTTCCAGAAGTGCTCCAGAATGCCCTTCAGCATGCCGTCATAGCCGTCGACATGGCTACCAACGAAGGCGGGCGTGTGGGCAAAGGGCACATCAAAGTCGCGCGGGACCGAATTTTCCTCTTTGGCGTTCTCAATGAAGCTGTGCAGGTCGTCGCCTATGACCTCCGCCATACATGTCGTCGACACTGCGATCATCTTGGGATCGTAAAGCTGGTAGGTGTTGGCGAGCCCGTCGACCAGGTTCTTCAGGCCGCCGAACACTGCCGCGTCCTCGGTCATCGAGGAGGAAACCGCCGAAGCAGGTTCCTTGAAATGGCGCGACAGGTGCGAGCGGTAATAGGCCACGCAGCCTTGGCTGCCGTGGACGAAGGACATGGTCCGCTCGAAGCCCGCGGCCGCGAACACCGCGCCGAGCGGCTGGCAGGCCTTGGCGGGATTTATTACCAGCGCTTCCCGGGCGAGGTTCTTTTCGCGGTATTCCCAGGTCTTGGTAAATTCGCCTTGATCGGTAACGATCTGATCCGGGTGCGGACATTCGAAATTCAGCTTCTTCTCGGCGAGCATTTGCCTGTATTCCGGCTCGCGGAACAGGGGAGCGTGGTCGAGTATCTTTTCGGCCGACTGCGGCATTGGTATTCCTCTTTTTAATCTGGCCGCGCATTCGGCAGCTCAGATAGATCGAGACGTTTCCGGTAATCCCGAGGCTCACAAGCTCGCGGGGTTCATGGTCTCTCTGGGGAGACTAGGCCAGGACAGGGCGTCTATTCGGCAGCTATCGCCCGCCCACTGGGCGGGCGTTCTTTCCAAGGGGCCTGGTAGAGATCCCAGACCGGATTGTTGATGGCAAGATCCACGTCACGCGCGAAAATGGCAAAGCCGTCATAGCCGTGATAAGGTCCCGAATAGTCCCAGGAGTGCATCTGACGGAACGGAATACCCATCTTCTGCACCGGGTATTTTTCCTTGATGCCAGAGCCCACGAGGTTGGGTCGAACTCCCTCGATGAACTTCTCCAACTCGTAGCCGGTAACGTCGTCATAGATCAGCGTGCCGTTCTTTACGTAATGACCGGTGCGCTGATAGTCATCGTTGTGGCCGAACTCGTAGCCAGTGCCGACGATCACCATGCCGAGGTCCTCGTAAGCTGTGATGACGTGGCGGGGGCGCAGGCCACCGACGTATAGCATGACGGTATTGCCTTCGAGACGCGGCCGGTACTTGGAGATGACGGCGTCAACAAGCGGTCTGTACTTGGCGATCACCTTCTCGGTTTTCTCCTCGATTTCCGGCCCGAAATGCTTGGCTATGCTGCGCAGAGAGGTCTCGATCTGGGACGGTCCGAAGAAATTGTACTCCATCCAGGCGACGCCATACTTTTCCTCCATATGCCGGCAGATGTAGTTCATCGAGCGGTAGCAGTGGATGAGATTGAGCTTGGCCTTTGGCGCGCGCTCAATCTCGGCCAGTGTTGCGTCGCCCGACCAGTTGCCGACCACGCGCAATCCTATCTCCTCAAGCAAGATGCGCGAGGCCCAGGCGTCGCCGCCAATATTGTAGTCTCCGATGACGTTAACATCGTAAGCACCGGCCTCGAACTCGACGTCCTTCTTGTCGAAGACCCAGTCGCGGATCGCGTCATTGGCGATGTGGTGGCCGAGTGATTGCGAGACGCCGCGGAAGCCCTCGCAGCGCACCGGCACGATAGTCTTTTCGTACTCCTTGGCTTTCTTGCGAGAAACTGCCTCGGTGTCATCACCAATGAGACCGATCGGGCATTCGGATTGCACGGTGATGCCGTTGTTCAGCGGAAACAGCACCTCAATCTCGTCGATGATCTGTTCCAGTTTTTTGTCACCGCCGAAGACAATGTCTTTCTCCTGGAAATCGGAGGTGAACTGCATTGTCCCGAACGTGTCGATGCCCGTTGTGCCCACATAGTAATTGCGTCGCTGTGACCAGGAATATTGGCCGCAACCGACGGGGCCATGTGAGATATGGACCATATCCTTGACTGGGCCCCAGACCACGCCCTTTGAGCCGGCATAGGCGCAGCCGCGGATTGTCATGACCCCGGGGATGGACTTGATGTTCGATTTGACGTCGCATTCGGAAAGGATCTCACTTTCCCCGCCAGCCTCATCCCCGCTCTTTGCGATGCTCAGGTGTTTTTTGCGGCGCTTCGCCGCCTTGTCGGGATATTGCGATAGCACCTCCTCGATAAGCTTCGCATGGAGAGCACCATCATTCTCGTATTCCAGGCTCATGGGACCCCTTTCAAGGTGTCTGATGACGCGTCACCGATGAAGCGCCGTTCTTTGCAAGGCGCCCCAACCCGAGAGGCGACCAATATCGGTCGTTACTGGGCGGCCGCCTTGGCCGCTTCCTTGGCCTGAAGCTCGGCAAGCATCTGCTCGTCGGTCTTCATGATGCCGAAGTCGAGCAGCATGTCCTCGAGCTCCTCCATGGTTATCGGCGTCGGGATGGTGCCCTGGCCAGAATTGGCATGGATCTTCTCGGCCAGCGCGCGATACTCTCCGGCCTGCTTGGAATCCGGCGCATACTGGATAACTGACATCTTCCTGAGCTCGGCGTGCTGGACGATGTTGTCGCGCGGCACGAAATGGATGAGCTTGGAGTTGAGCCTGGAAGCCAGGGCTTCAGCGAGGTCGAGCTCACGGTCGGTTTGACGTTCGTTGCAGATCAGGCCTCCGAGCCGCACGCCCCCCGAATGGGCATATTTCAGGATGCCCTTGGCGATGTTGTTGGCCGCATAGAGCGCCATCATCTCCCCGGACATAACGATGTAGATTTCCTGCGCCTTGCCCTCGCGTATCGGCATCGCGAAACCGCCGCAAACCACGTCGCCGAGCACGTCGTAGGAGACATAGTCGACATCGTCATAGGCGCCGTTCTCTTCGAGGAAGTTGATTGATGTGATGACGCCTCGGCCGGCGCAGCCAACGCCCGGCTCCGGGCCGCCGGACTCCACGCACTTGATGCCTCTGTAGCCAATCTTGAGCACGTCCTGCAGCTCGAGATCTTCCACCGAACCTTCCTGTGCCGCAAGATGCAGGACAGTATCCTGAGCCTTCGAGTTCAGGATAAGGCGGGTGGAGTCGGCTTTGGGGTCGCAGCCGACGATGAGGATTCTCTGCCCAAGGTCGACAAGGGCGGCGAGCGTGTTTTGGGAGGTGGTGGACTTGCCGATGCCGCCCTTTCCGTAAAAGGCGATCTGACGCAGACCTGACATTATAGATTTCCTTCCTTCGTTCCATCCGTCGCGGCTGGCCGCAATATGAATGCCGATGGGCAGCTCTTGCCGCCTCACACCGAAAGGGTCTCAAGACTCGTGCCAAGTAGCTTGCTGATAACCAAAAAGGTATTTTTTCGTTTGTGCCCCGCGAGTTAGCTTGAGCTCCAACAAGTGTTTGCTGCCAGCGAATTGTCGGAATAAGCCCTGTAGCGGACCCGACAATGCCCGACACAAGGCGTCAGCTTCGAGACCGACACTGGAAGAACTCGGGCCTTCGAGCTAGAGCCGACCTTTGGCTGCATACAGGCGGCGGCAAAGCGACCGGCTTGCGCGCCTCCCGCCGCGGGACATCAGACGTGCGTGCTCGGTAGCTGGTTGCGCATGGCTGGTTCGAGACTGGCCCCGCGAAGTCGGCATGGAACATGCCTGATGCGACGACTGCCGACGATCACATCCTCGTCCGGCTCGGAGAACCGGCACTGATATTGCACGCGGCGCTGTCACAACATGTCGGGCAGCGATGAACATTCCTTTCGTGCGACGCCGCCGGCAACGGCGTGCTCCTGGCATGAATGCGGGTCGCTGCTGCGAACCCATGTTGCAGTTGCACCCAAGCTGGCGAGCTTATTCATGACCGAATCCGTGACAGGCTTCATGGAGACTTTTCTGCACGGCCCAGAAAAGCCGGATCAACGATCTCGTCCCGCATGGGGCGCGGTCATATCGCTTGCCCTGGGCACCTTCGGGTTGGTGGCGGCAGAGCTTTTGCCTGCCAGCGTGCTGACGCCGCTCGCGCATGATCTGCATGTCACAGAGGGTGCGGCTGGACAGACGATGACAGCGACGGCGATTGCTGCGGCGATCTCTGCGCCGACGATCGCCTTCATAACAAAGCGCCTGGACCGCAGGATCGTCCTGTGGGCGATGATGCTGCTTCAGATTCTGTCCAACGTTCTGGCGGGTGTCGCGTGGTCGCTGCCGGTTTTCCTAGCGGCACGCGTCGTGCTCGGCATTGCGCTTGGAGGCTTCTGGTCGATTTCGGCATCGCTGGCGATTCGGCTGGTTCCAAATCACCTCCTGCCGCGCGCCCTATCAATCATCCTCACCGGCGTTTCGGTCGCTATCGTTTGCGCGCCTCCAGTCGGCGCCTATGTAGGCGACATCTGGGGATGGCGAGCCACCTTTATGATCGCCGCAGCCGTCAATGGCGTTACATTGCTGGTGCAACTCGTAACCATTCCGACGTTGCCGCCGGTTGAAATGGCTGGACTCCGCGGTCTGCTGAATGTGATCAAGAAGCCAACTATCAGGGTCGCGCTTTTGGTCGTACTGCTGGTCGCTTCTGGGCACTTCGCCAGCTTCACCTATGTCCGGGCCTACCTCGAGGAGATTCCCGCCCTCCGAATCGAGACGATCTCATTGCTGTTGCTCGTTTCCGGCGTATGCGGCTTCTTCGGCAATTTAGCCGGCGCATTCCTGGCGAAACACAGCCTCAAGGCAGTCGCGGCGCTGCCGCCCCTGCTCATGGCGATAGCCGCTGTCTCATTGCTGATGCCTGGAGCATCGGCCTCCGCCTCGGCCATTGCGGTTGCTGTATGGAGCTTTGGCTTCGGTGCGGTGCCGGTGGGGGTACAGACTTGGATGGTGCTGCGCGCCGTTCCCGAGCAGGCCGAAAGCGCCGGTGTGCTGATGACATCAACGTTCCAGATTGCCATCGCAGCCGGCGCGATCTTCGGCGGTTTGCTTGTGAACAATGTTGGCGTCGCCAGTGTGTTTGCCTACAGCGCGGTTGCCACGTTCCTCGCAGCCCTCACGGTGTTCCTATTCGGCCCGAAACGCATAACCTAACCAACCTCTGACGGGAAAGACCTTCAGCTCAGCGCTCGCGATGCAGCCGCACCAGCCGCGCGGCGCGATCCCGCCCACGACTACTTTGTCGGTTCAGGCCTTCGTCTCGCCTAGATATGACCTGGGTCGCGGCTACCACCCGATGGGGCCTGGACCAGTGCCGGGCGCCTCGCCTCGCCGGTTTCACCGTTCGCGGCTACAGGAAGTGCATCAGCGTTCGCCCGGGCGGAGTTGGTCAGGTTACGCAGCCCGGGCGAGCGCGGGTCGCGCTAGGCAGCTGATGGATGACCAGGTGCCGTTCTTGAGGCGTAGCCTCGTCGATGTCCTGAGATTGCAAGGTGTCAGCGCTAGGGCTTCACCGTCGCGGATAACTATGTCCGACAGCCTCATGGCATGGACTCTTCCCACTGGCGGAGCCGACGAGCTTGGGAGATAGGGCGTAATCTGCTCTTCAATCATCGTTTGAAGGTCAGGCATCGTATGTTCAGCAACCGCGAGCTAGCGAGACGTCAAATCATCTCTTGCCACGCCGACGTTAGGGCGCAGCCGAGGGTCTCGCTCGAATTGCGGACGTCCCACCGAAAGATCATCGACCGCAATTTGCGTGCCCGGGTGGCGCTCCGTTTGCGTTGCGCCCCTTCCCGCTAACCAGCGGCGGCTTGGCGACGTTTCGGTCGGCCTTGCGACAATTCTAGTTCCGTTTCCGACACAGAGGTTTCGATGGACGCGCACGGCGAAGCCAGTTGGAACGCCAAGCATGTCATGATCGTGGCCGAGCCAAATTCGATCCTCATCGACTCGGGATCATGGCGATTGCCGAAGAGCGGCCGCCATGAATTGCTGTCACAGGCGTGCGTTCGCGTCAGTCATGCCTCTGCCAACACCGCTACTAGGAGCGCACTGTGCCCCCTCGCTGCGGTGGTGCCCGCGGCTGCGCCGTGGGCATGGGCATGCGCTGTGTGGTGTTTGCCAGCCGGCGGAAGCGCAAATATCCGCGCTACACACCGACGGCTATGGCGCGCATCCCGCGTGGCGAAAGACGTCGTCCGAAAGGGGAGTGCAGAAGCAGCTCATTGCAAATGGCATGTCTCTTGCTGCTCGTGCTCAGAGCCCATTGAACACGATGAAAGCGGATACCGAACCATGGCTGGCACGCGAAGCTCTAAACGATCGGCGAAGGCGGCGGTGGTTGTCCTCGCTGAAGACTGCGCATCGCCCGGTTTGGAGATCCGAACATCTGGAGCCGGGCCGTTCCCATAGACCAGAAGGGGGAAAGAATCGGGAGCCGCGTAGGCATTGTCTCGCGCCCTGGCCTGGCAGCACCCCAGCGCGGCAATCCGATAGCCTCAGTAAAATCCAGTGCGCCAGTTTCTTCAAAAGGAGCAAGTTGATGACCGGTCAAAAGAAGGTCCCATTCGTCACGTTTCTGACGCGTGTTCGCGATGATTCAATCCAGGGGCCAAATCCGTACCGTTGGGAAGAAAAAACATCCGACGACTACTTTGCCGGCAAACGCGTCATCCTGTTCTCCCTGCCTGGCGCTTTCACCCCGACCTGCTCGACCTACCAACTGCCCAATTTCGAAGATCTCTACGAGGATTTCAAGAAAGAAGGAGTTGACGCGATCTACTGCCTCTCGGTCAACGATGCCTTTGTCATGAACGCATGGGGAAAGTCCTTGGGGCTGCAGAAGGTCGAGCTGATCCCGGACGGGTCTGGCGAGTTCACGCGCAAAATGGGCATGCTGGTTGCCAAGGACAATCTGGGCTTCGGTATGCGCTCGTGGCGCTACGCGGCTCTGCTTAATAATGGCGTGGTGGAGCAGTGGTTTGAGGAGGAAGGTTTCTCCGACAACTGCGAGACCGACCCCTATGGCGTCTCATCCCCGCAGAACGTCCTTCAATCATTGAAGGACGCTGCGTGACCTGGTGCACATCGACCATGCGCAACTGCGTTTTGGACGACACTGTGTGCAGAGCGCAAAGCTCTGGAGGCGCGCGGCCCGTGAGGTCGTTCAAACGTGACGCGGCTTAGAAGCGTCGACCTGTGAGAGATCTAATTAGCCACCGCCAAGAGCTTCTTTGACAGGAATACCGAACCGACCATGAAATCGTCCTTCAGCCTACTTCAGAAACAGTCTCTTGCGGCATCGCCTCAACTCATCGAGTCGATTCGCCTGTTGCAGCTGACGCATGCCGAACTGCATCAGTTCGTGGACCAGGAGCTCGAGAAAAATCCGCTTCTGGAGCATGCGCCAAACGACGAAGGGTGGTCTGGCGAGGTTGAAGGACCGAACTGGGCAAGGTCCCCGGACCTGCCCAGGCAAGGGAAATCCCAGCTCAGCACGACGAACACCACGCCGGGCGAGCGTCCTGCCTACGAGGAGTTTGTCGCCTTAGCGGAAACGTTGCACGACCATGTCGCTCGTCAGATCTCCCTCACCGCCTTCACACCGCACGAGCGGCTGATTGCTCATCAGCTTGCCGGGCATCTGGATGACACTGGCTATCTTCGGGTAAGTCCTTCGGACTTGGCTGACACCCTAAACGTCGGGCTGGCCCATGTGGAACGGGTGCTGGGCGTCTTGCAGCACCTCGATCCACCGGGAATTTTCGCACGATCGCTCAGCGAATGTCTCGAGATACAGTTGCGCGAGCGAAACCGGTTCGACCCGGCGATGGCGGTTTTGGTTGCCAACCTTGAGATGCTTGCGCGACGCGATTTTCAGACATTGAAGCAGCGTTGCGGCGTCGATGAAGAAGATCTTCTCGACATGTTGCAGGAAATCCGTGCGCTTGACCCCAAGCCTGGAAACAGATTCCAGTCGGGAACGCCGGAATGCGTGATACCGGACGTATGGGTCCTGCGCTCGCCAGGAGGTGGATGGCAGATCGAACTTGATCCGAACACGCTGCCCAAGGTGCTGATCAACCAAAGCTATGTCGCGGAGGTTTCCTGCCGAGCCGCCAAAAAATCGAAAGACATGACATTTCTCAATGAATGCTTGCAAAACGCGAACTGGTTGATCCGCAGCCTCGATCAGCGCGCCAAGACGATCCTTAAGGTTGCCACCGAAATCGTGCGCCAACAGGATGCCTTTCTGGAATATGGCGTCGCCCACCTACGGCCCCTCAATCTCAGGACGGTCGCTGACGCGATCAACATGCATGAGTCGACTGTAAGCCGGGTGACCTCGAACAAGTACATGGTTACCCCACGCGGCGTGTTCGAACTCAAGTATTTCTTCACTGTCGCGATCGCCTCCTGTGAAGGCGGTGACGCGCACTCCGCCGAAGCTGTCCGCCATCGGATCAAAGCGATGGTCGCCGAAGAATCGCTTGATAACATGCTTTCTGACGATGACATCGCTGACCGGCTCAAGGAATGCGGCATAGATCTCGCTCGCCGCACGGTCACCAAATATCGCGAGGCGATGAACATCCCCTCCTCCATACAGCGGCGCCGGGAAAAGCGCTTGTGGCGGGACGGCGATCAAGGCCTCAAGGCCTCGTGACCAAAAGCGGCCCCTAAATCAAATGTGACGCGTTCTTCACATTTGCCCTCCTCCGGGCCGAAGCAACCGTCGAAATCGCTACATTCCCGGCAATTGGGCGCAGTGCATAGCAAAAACCCTTCGGCCTCACAGAGTTTGCGGTAAAAGTACTTCTTCCATTTCATGTTTTGGGTATTGCCGGCTGCAAGCATCGGGAAATGGGTGGCAAGCAGGCGGTTGAGCTCGGCCCGATTGAGAAGACCAAGATCCTGCCACAGATGGTCATCGCGCATGGCGCGCCGGGCGACGATCTTAGCGAAGCGCGCGCTCGCCGGGTCGCTCGGCCGGGCATGCGCCAGCAGAAGGCCGCGCAGAAGTTCTTCCTCCATGCCCCGCTCAGGATCGCTGACGTCTTCCAAGGCTAAGGCCGCCATAGCGGTTGCGGACAAACCCAGGGGCAGGACCTCGCGCAGCTCGGCAAGGGACAGCCCTGTTGACTCCGTCGCTGTCGCTTCGCCAGCCTCGACCTCCTTGAGCGCACACGAGAGAACGCAGGCAAGAACATGCTCGTCGAACCCCCTCTCCGGCTCGATGCTGGTGGGCCATTGGCCGGCGCCGACACATGCGTCTTTCTGTGCGGACATGGTCCCGTTCTCCTGGTTTGTTTTCGCGATGCAGCGGCCCTGCCGAGAGCACATGGGTCCGACTACGGGCACGCGCCGGCGCGGGCTCAACCCCAATACAGCGGGCCGCGGGTCGACCGCATGACCAAGCTGGCCTTCGAAGTCACCGCGCTAAACCATGACCCATAGCGTTGTTGATGGGGGGATGATCCGGTCTCCCCCAGTTCGGTCTGGCAGCATTGTCCCTGGTCGAAATCTCTCAACTGGGTCCGTAACGCGATTGGACAGTTTCAGGATCGATGAGGGGCTCTGCCAAGCTCCAGCAAATCGATACCAGCGGCGTCCTCGGTGCGCTCACGGTTTCAGACCAGAGCGTTGCCGCTCTCACGCGGGGGTTCCTACCGGCCCATCTTTCCCTTGCAGGTGGCGCGGTGGCGTTGGAAGTTTCACAGTCCGTAGTCATACTGATGCGGTCCCAAGGTTGTGATGGCACTGTCATGAGAAGCAATGCGGCGCTCCCCGAGCGCATAGACAGGATCGTCCGGATACGGTGCTCCAATCGGCTGTCGCGGGCCGAAGCGTTCTGCCTCCAGGACCAAGGATGGGATCTGCTCCTCCAGCCAGTCATAGACAACGGTCCGTTCGGCAATCCGCCACTCCCCTTCCCGCTTTTGAAACAGATCGCAGTAGCGCCCGCATAGAAACATCTGACGCACTTCTCCGTCTTTGTCCGGTCCGCGTTGCAGCGCGGTGAAATAGCTCTCGACTGCGGCCTCTGCCGGGTTGATGAATTCGACAAGGATGTTCGTGATCTGATGGATGTTGCGCGGTCCGGTCTTGAAGACGCCGAGCGCAAACCGGATGAAGCCCTCTGCCGAGCCGCAATAGGCCCCGTGATTGTCATGTGCATCTGGCCAGTAGGCGCTGCGCAGTGCCGCTTCATCGGCACGGTCTATCCCGCGGCAATACCGATAGAGGCAGTCGCGGATCGCCTCGCGGTCGAGCAGTTCGACGATTTTCGCTTGGCCCGTCGGGTCTGCCGCAAATTCGGTGGTTCCGACGTGTTCCGGGACCTCTGTCTTCGGTTTGAGGGTGGCCTCCGAAGCGATTCGCGCAGCGGGTGGATCGTCGATTTCCAGCGCAAGTTCGGGGCAGGATCGCACCCCATCCGACGCAAGCAGTTGCTCCGCGTCCGCAACCTCGATGTCACCGGGGAGGATGTAACCCGCCTCATCCAGCTTGAAGACTGCCGGCGCTCGCGCCGCGCATTGCGCATGCCCCTGACATCTGGCTTGGTGAACGATGATGCGCAAGGCGACCTCCAACGTCTGTGCCCCAGCTCAGGCCGGGCTAGGTTTAGCCCCACTCCAGGATCAGATTTTCAATCCCGAACAGTTGGCCGCCGTGGGTGATGGGTGCTGTTCCCTCCTTGATCCGAAAGGGCGGCAGGCGCGCCAGCCACTCCTCCAGGCCAATGACAATTTCCCGGCGCGCGAGATGTGAACCAAGGCACCGGTGGGGACCATAGCCAAAGGCGGCGTGGCGGATGCCTTCTCGGGTCAGATCGACCGTGTTGGGAGATTCGAATTCCGCCGGGTCACGATTTGCAATCATCGTGGCGCAGGAAACGAAGTCCCCCTTGCGGATCGGCGCGCCTTCGAAGTCGATATCTTTCCGTGCGACGCGGATCAAATGAACGGTCGGAAAGGCACGCAGCAGTTCTTCGGCTGCGCGCACGATCCGGTCCGGTTCTTTTCGGAGCAATTCCTGATCTTCCAGTTTTCGCGCGAGATAGGCCAAGTCAAAGCCTATGGCTGTAGCGACCGTGTCGAGCCCCGCCACCAAAACGAGCACGCCAATGCCACGGACCTCCTGGTCTGTCAGCCCGCGGCCCTCGACCTGCGCCTGCACAATGAAGCTCATGAAATCGTCGACGGGCTTGTTGCGGCGCATCGCCGCCAGCTCGTCTATGAACGCTACAATCGTCCGAGCCGCCGCCGGCCGTCTGACATCATCGCCATGGAGCAGATCTTTCGCCCAGGCAACAAACGTCTCAAGACGGTGCTCCGGCAGTCCGATGAAGCGAAGGAAGATGCTGACCGCGAAAGGAAAGGCGAAATCCTTCATGACATCGCAGCTTGTTCCCGACGAGGCGATCCTCGTGATAAGCGCTATCGCTCGCTCGCGGATGGCGGGCTCCAGTTCCGTTACACGCTTCGGCGAAAAGAGCGGATTGAGCAATGAGCGAAAGACTGCATGGGAAGGGGGATCGAGTTCGAGCGGGATCGTCGGCCAGTCTTCGCCCAGTGCAGATGCGAAGACGTTGCGATGACTGGAAAAGTTTTCGGTCTCCTGCAGCACCCGGCGCTGATCTGCGGCGCGAGTGATGACCCAAGCACCCTGCCCGGTACGCGTGTTCCAGGGCGAATAAAAGATTCGCGGTCCGGCATGCACGCAAGCGATTGCTGCGTGGGGGTCGCCGTTGGGCGCCGGAGACATGCCTGGCGAGGAAAAAAGGCTGAAGTCGCCCACCATTTCCGGCGGGACATGATCTGGAACCGGGTTGGTCGCCATTTGGTTCTCCTGCGTTCAGGCGTTTACGCTCGGTTGAGATCGCAAGGCTGTTCGTCACCGCTGAGCTCCGCGCGCACTGCCGACATCGCCTCCGATGACAACGTCGAGCAAATTGCGTGCCGAATAAGCGCACCATTGGCGCTGCTCATATCTCCGTTGTAGCTGCCCTTCTGAGGCTAACCTTGGTACGAATTTCGACATTCATGACTGTTCCAGACACGACAAGGTTTTGCAGAAAAGAATGCTAGCGAGGAGCCGAGTGAAGAGGCTAAGTATCGAACGAGGTCACCTGCGAGAGAGGGTGTAGCTCGGCGGTAGCGAAGCCGCTCGCGAGCGCGCCCTCCACGAGCGCTGTAGCGAGCGAGCGGCTTTGCGGTCGTCATCGATACTTCGTCGGTAAGGTCGGGTTGCTGACCCAACTAATTCGAAGGACGATCGATGACCGACGGCATGGTGAACCTGCGCGCTCGTGGAGAAGGCTCCGGATCCCGATCTCTTGCGCGAGATGATTTGTATGCGGTCGAGCGCCTGAGCGAGTCGGAGACGGGGCCGCGATCGGCCGCGCCTATGGCAAGAAGAGGGCCCCACGTCCGCCGGCGCCGAGGCCATCAGGGCGCCCGCAAATAGCTCACTGCGGAGATCGGCAGCCCCAATTCTTCTGCGTCAGGATCACATCGGCCTGACGATGGCGATCGCCTCGTGGGGGTATCTGCTGGTAGCCGGAGAAATCCTCGACCGCACTGGTCGCATCGGCAACCTGGCCGTTGACTGCTGTGTTGCTGCTCTTGGCAAGAATCTAGCCGCGCTGAGCCGAGAGCGCGAACAGGATGCGCTAAGCGTTCCTTGATAATGCGGGCTGCTTTGGGGCGTGTTCAGCTTTGCATCCGTCTCGGACGTTACCTTTTCGAGCTTGGCATGAGACGCCGAGGGCTCTTGCCGGCGAAGGATCATTCGAGATGCCTTTGTGGAGGCCGTCCTCTGGAATCTTGACGGAGGGACCAATCGACTTCACTTCGAGCAATTCCTCCCGCCCGCTTTGCCGTACATCTGGGATGTTGGACAATTGACCGACAACACACCCGTCCGGGCAGCTGACGCATTTGCCTGCATTGAGTAGCTTTACCGCGGAGTTCAGGTGTGGCTCATCGCAACGGGAGCAATGATGGCGATCCTCGCCAAGCGCGGTGGCCCTCGGGAATGGCGCCTCCGATCGAGGTGATCCTCGGCGGGCCGCAAAAGGCAGCTGTGCCCTCGTTGGCCTCGGCAGGCAAAGCGGTGGTCAGCAAAATCCAGAGTAGCGGCGCATGCCGAGCGAAACGGGAATCGATATGCATCGGCCTCACCTCAAGCGGCGGTTGAACGGGGAATGCGCGGCAGGTTCTCGGCCAGTAGCCGCCAGTCGTGGCGCTCGGGTTCGCCTTCCTTGCGCGTCCCGAAGAACTGGACGATCATCTTGCCATTGGCGCCATAGGCTTCGAGTGACGTGACGTGACCGTCCCTGGTCGGCTTGCGCACGGCCCAAACCTCACGGATGTGGTGGGCCCTGAGATGCAGGTGGAAAGTCTCGTCGAGCACATTGATGCAAGGCCCGATCTGCTTGACCGACTTGATAGGGCCGGAATGAATCTGGATGCAGCCACGATTGCCGACGAAGCACATGATCGGCATCTCGTCCTCGGCCGCACGATGGAACATGGCGCCAACGGCAGCATTGTCGAGCAGCCAGGCGTAATCCTGGCCGACCATGCGCACCGCCTGGCGGCGGCTGAGGTTCAGGGCCTTCAGCATGCCGAAGAACTGGTGCACGTCGGTCAGCCGACTCCAGTGCTCCCGCAGGTCATCGACTGTAGCGGCTTGGTCCGCAATCTTTGCGAGGTTTTCGGCTGACCTCCCCTCAACCGACACGATCGGCTCCTGGTTCGAGGATTGGAGCTCGTCTGTCAGTTTTTGATAGGCATAGAGGTTGGAGGACGACCTCAGATGCACCTTGTGCACTGCCTCGCCTGCGGCGTCGAAGAATTGCAGGCTGCGGTGGATCTCCCCGCCATCGCGTGTCTCGACCGCAAAGCCGTGCGCCCACACGTTCGCGAAGATGCGCAAATCAATGTCCTTGCCGAGCACTATGGCGTGACGCTTTCCGGTGAACACCTTATCGTAGATGCCTATCTTCTCATGCACGGCACTGGCATTGCGGGTCAGCGCCATCACCTCGCCGACCGCCTCGAGACCGGTCAGCATATCATTAACGCGTGGCTGGATGCGCACCGTGCCAAAACCGCAATGTGCCGCGGAAAGCTCCGCTTCCGAAATGCCCAATTGGGCGGCGAGATCGTGGTCGCGGATTTTGGGGCTGTCTTCGCGTGCCCGCCGGATTCTCTCCGGCGACGGTTTCTCGTGCTGGTGCATGTCTTCACCCCTGCTTGCGCATACTGTCGGTAGGGCGTCTTCGCCCTCGCCAAAAAAGAGCTCAAAAGTCGTGCCAATTTCTCGAAGCGTCTCGGAAGCCCGGCTTACGAGCCAGTTCAGAGGGAACTCGAGCCCACCCCCCTGTGGCGGTCTCGACAAATCCGACAATGCTGTCGGTTGCCCAACGCCTTCGCGGCAACAGCCGAACCAGAATCGTGGCCGCGTTGGCGATGTCGCACTGTCCGGAAACGGTTTTTCCCATTGGCACGGTCCATGCACGGTGATGCCCAAACCGTCACGCACTGAGGAGAAACGAGCAATGATTACGCTCACCGACAAGGCCGTTGCCGCCGTTAAAACCGCTCTTTCCGCCGCTAGTGAGCCGGCAGAAGGCTTTCGTATCAAGGTCGAGGCCGGCGGCTGCTCCGGCTTCAAATACTCGATGGGCCTGGAGAGCGTCCCGCGCGAGGGCGACGCGATCATCGAGACAGATGGGATCAAGGTGTTCGTAGACGCCGGCACCCAGCCGCATGTAGCCGGCATGGCCGTCGACTTCGTCACGGGTCTCGAAACCTCCGGCTTTGTCTTCGACAATCCGAATGCGAGCGGGAAGTGCTCCTGCGGCAAGTCCTGTAGTTGATTGCCGAAGAAGGAGAGAGTGCGCCTGAGGTGAGCTTGTCGGTGCGATGGCGGCCCAATCTGCGCCAATTTGTGGGGCACCTGCACCGCTTCTGGATCGTCTCCGCCAGCAACGGCATGCGCAAGGCTCGATGCGACCGGGTTTGCGCCTCCCTTCCACTCCATTGAGGACCACAGCCCATGAAAGTTGTCTATCTCGACAACAACGCAACGACACGGGTCGATCCTGAAGTCTTTGAAGCGATGTTGCCGTTGCTTACGGATCAATTCGGCAACCCTTCGTCGGCGCACGGTTTTGGCGCCCTTGCCGGTGCCGCGTTGAGAAACGCGCGGCGCCAGCTGCAGGCGCTGATCGGCGCGGAGTTCGACGACGAGATCACCTTCACTTCGGGTGGAACGGAAAGCGACAATGCTGCCATTCTTTCGGCGCTCCAGGTGATGCCTGACCGAACAGAGATTGTGACTTCCGCCGTCGAACATCCGGCCGTTCTGACGCTCTGCGCGCATCTCGAGGAGACGCGCCGCGTCAAGGTGCACAGGATCCCGGTGGATTGCCAGGGCCGGCTCGACGTTGACGCTTACCGGGCTGCTCTCAGCCCAAACGTGGCAATCGTCTCGATCATGTGGGCCAACAACGAGACTGGTACGATCTTCCCTGTCGCCAAGCTCGCCGAATTGGCCAAGGAAGTCGGCGCCCTTTTCCACACTGATGCCGTGCAGGCAGTCGGCAAGTTCCCGATCGACCTGAAATCAACCGCCATCGACATGCTGTCGCTCTCCAGTCATAAATTTCATGGACCAAAAGGGGCCGGCGCACTTTTCGTCAAGCGCGGCGTGCCGTTCCAGTCCCTGATCAAGGGGGGTCACCAAGAGAGCGACCGGCGCGCGGGCACCGAAAACACGCCCGGCATAGTCGGGCTCGGCATGGCCGCCGAACTCGCCTTGAAATTCATGGATGACGAGACCACGCGGATAAAGTGGCTCCGCGACCGGCTGGAGAACCGGCTTGTCCAGCGTGTCCCAAACAGCTTCGTCAACGGCGATCCCCTGGAGCGTTTGCAGAACACCACAAATATCGCCTTCGAAGGTATTGAAGGCCCTGGAATCCTGCATCTCCTCGACCGCGCGGGTATCGTTTGTTCCTCCGGGTCCGCCTGTACATCGGGCTGTGCGGAGCCAAGCCACGTCCTGAGGGCGATGAAAATGCCACATGGGGCGGTCCGCTTCTCTTTCGCGCGTGACAACGGACAAGAAGAGGTAGACCGGGTGCTAGAGGTCTTGCCTTCAATTGTGGAGAAGCTGCGCGACGCCCACAGTTCCGGGTCGAATATACGGAGCGCCGAAGGCCTTCAATGCGTACTAGGTCTCAGCGGCAGATGAACCGGCGTCCATTCATGAGCGGTCGGGTCTTTCTCAAGGATACTACCCTGCGCGAGGGCGAGCAGGCATCCGGCGTTGCCTTGACGGTGGCGGAAAGTTTGCGATCGAGATCGACGCAATTTGCTCCGTGGTCGCACGGAGTGTTCCGGTGCGGTTCACGGCAGGGCGCCGGATGACCTCACGGGATTTCCATGCATCAGTCGAGAGCGGCGTCCGTGCCCTCAATCTGTCGTTGCCTGCATCCGATTTCCAGCTTGCCACGAAGCTGGGGCTAGTCCGGGAAGGAGCGCTAAAGCTCATCGAGCATATGGTCGGGCGCGCGGCCGCCAGCGGCTTTTTCCTCGCCCTGGGCTCTGAGGATGCTTCGCATACCAACCAGGACTATCTCGCCCGCCTTATTAAGACGGCGGCGCGCGCCGGCGAAAGCCGCGTCAGCTTGGCCGATAGTGTCAGCGCCCTCGATCCCTTTTCGACCTTCGAGCTTGTCACCCCGCTCGCAGCGAAGTCTCCCGTCGACCTCGAATTCCATGCCATAACGTTTTCGGCCTCGCTACCGCCAACACGGTGGCGCGATCCACGCCGGCGCGCGCCATGCCTCGGTCGTCCTTGGAGTCGGCGAGCGCGCGGGCAATGCGCACGCGAAGAGGTGGCCGCCGCGATGGCTGTCCTTCAGGAGGCAGATATCGAAGTCGGCTTCACCGCATTGCCCCCCTTGGCGGCCGAGGAGACGTCGGTCGGGGGCCAGGTCGAGGGCCAATTCGGAGACAGTCGAGCCCATCCCGCTCGGGCCCTGCGGGCCGTTGCGTTAGCCCACCTCGCTCGCTTCCAAGCGGGGCCGGCTGCCTCCATGGAGGTCGACCAGTTGCACCGCGCGCGACATCCGGGCAGTTGTGACGACGAGGCGATTGCCGCGCTGGCTCAGCGCATTCGTTCATCAGCCCGCGGCTTTCGGGGCTGCATGTCGAATGTGCGACCAACGCACCAGAAACCCACCGTTTCCGACAAAGGGAGAACGCAATGAGTTGTTCCGCTGACAGCAGTTCCATCGACGTCACCAACATCCTCACGCGACTGAAAGGCCTGTCGTCCGCGGAGGAGTTCTTCGCTGTCCTTGGCGTCTCGTATGATCCGAAGGTGCTCAATGTCTCACGGCTGCATATCCTCAAGCGTGTGGGCCAATACCTTGCCGAGGAAGATTTCTCCGGTCTGCCCGACCAGGTGATCGCCGCGCGCATGCGCGCCATGCTGGAACGCGCCTACGAGGAGTTCGCGCTTTCCTCGCCGCTCACGCACCGGGTTTTCAAGGTGCTCAAAGATCACAATCCGAACAAACCTCACACGCCAGGCCGCACATTCGTTCCGTTCGACTCCGTCCTGAAGCGGTTCGGCGAATAAACGCTACATAGTTGCGACGCGACAATGTCGACAAGCCAACAATTCGGGCACCGAAACCGGGGGGCCTCAGAAATGATCAATGGAATTTAAAAGGAAAGACGCTCGCAAAACACTTGGCACGGATGATGCAAACAAGAACTCGCACCGCCAGCTCGCCTCGGGATAACAGCATAGAGAACGCCAATGCACATTGTCGTCAGCATCAAGCAGGTGCCGGACTCGGCACAGATACGGGTCCATCCGGTGACGAACACCATCATGCGTCAGGGTGTGCCGACCATCATCAACCCTTACGACTTGTTCGCCCTGGAAGAAGCACTCAGGCTACGCGACGCTTATGGTGGGGAGGTCACAGTGCTCACTATGGGTCCACCCATGGCAGAGGACTGCCTGCGCAAGGCGCTCGGCTACGGCGCCGATCGCGCGGTGCTTTTGACCGACCGCTATTTTGCCGGTTCTGACACGCTGGCCACCTCCTTTGCTCTTTCCCAGGCAATCGCGAAGATCGGCGAGACGTTCGGCACACCGGACGTGGTCTTCACGGGCAAACAGACGATCGACGGCGACACCGCCCAAGTCGGGCCCGGCATCGCCAAGCGTCTCGATCTCCTTCAACTCACCTATGTCGCGAAAATCGCCTCCATTGATCTTGCTGCAGGCGAGATCACGGTCGAGCGCCGTTGCGAGGGCGGCACCCAGAAGCTGAAGAGCAGGCTGCCTTGCCTCATCACCATGCTGGAAGGCACAAACGAGATGCGCCGGGGCTCGCTCGAAGACGCGCTTTGCGCCGCGCGCAGCCAGATTGTGAAATGGAGTGCGGCCGAGGCCGGCATTGAAGACCTCACCAAATGCGGCTTGCGTGGCTCGCCGACGGTCGTCAAACGCGTTTTCGCCCCTAGCGCCCGTTCGGAAAAGGCGGAGCAAATTGAGACCGCCGAAAAGACGCTGCGCGATACCGCAGACGAACTGATTGGTGCAATCTTCACCCGCCAGCCGGCGCTGGAACCGGAACTCGCCTTCGAGGGCGCGTGACGGCAAGGAGCAGACCATATGTCGAGCACGAACTCAGACACCCCTCGCCAGCCCCCCGGCCGTGCCGGGATGAAGAAGGAGCTTCCTGAGCGTTTCAGGGACTATCGGCATGTCTGGGTTTTCATCGAGCTCGAACGTGGCCAGGTCCACCCGGTATCTTTCGAACTGCTTGGCGAGGGCCGCAAGCTGGCGGACAAACTTGGCGTCCAGCTCGCGGGCGCTGTGCTCGGCCCCCCGGGAGAAGCCACCCAGAACGCAGTCGCCGAGGCCTTCGCCTATGGCGCCGACCTCGTCTACTTCGTTGAGGCGCCGGTGCTCGCCGACTATCGGAATGAGCCTTTCACCAAGGCGATGACAGATCTGGTTGCTACTTACAAACCCGAGATCCTGCTTCTCGGTGCAACCACGCTCGGCAGGGATCTCGCCGGTTCCGTCGCAACCACCCTGCTGACAGGGCTAACGGCCGACTGCACCGAACTTGACGTGGATGCTGACGGCTCGCTCGCCGCGACTCGCCCGACTTTTGGCGGTTCGTTGCTATGCACGATCTACACGCTCAATTACAGGCCGCAGATGGCGACGGTGCGACCGAGGGTCATGCCGATGCCCCAGCGGGCCGACAGAGCGATCGGGCGTGTCATCCCGCACAAGCTGTCGCTAGCCGAGGATGAAATCGTCACCAAGGTGCTAGGATTCCTTCCGGACGGCCAGTCGGGTATCGCCAATCTCGCCTATGCGGATGTGGTGGTTGCGGGAGGGCTCGGTCTCGGCGGAGCGGAGAACCTGCAGCTTGTGAAGAGTCTCGCGCGAGTGATAGGCGCCGAATTCGGCTGTTCGCGGCCGCTGGTCCAAAAGGGCTGGATGTCGGCCGATCGGCAGATCGGCCAAACAGGCAAGACAATCCGGCCGAAGCTTTACATAGCGGCCGGTATTTCCGGCGCCATCCAGCACCGCGTTGGAGTTGAGGGAGCCGATCTCATCGTGGCCATAAACACCGACCCGAACGCGCCGATTTTCGATTTCGCTCACCTCGGGATCGTCACCGATGCGGTCCGTTTCCTGCCCGCGCTGACCGAGGCCTTCACCCGGCGGCTATCACCGCACAGTCGCGACAAGCTTGCGAGCTAAGGGAGATGGAAATGATCAACGAAGAGTTCGACGCCATTGTCATCGGGGCCGGCATGTCCGGGAACGCAGCTGCTTACACCATGGCAAGCGACGGCTTGAAGGTACTCCAGTTGGAGCGAGGTGAATATCCGGGCTCCAAGAACGTCCAGGGCGCCATCATGTACGCGAACATGCTGGAGAAGATCGTCCCGGATTTCCGGGATGATGCACCGCTCGAGCGGCATCTGGTTGAACAGCGGCTCTGGGTGATGGACGACACCTCCCACACCGGGATTCACTATCGGTCGGACGACTTCAACGAGGTGAAGCCCAACCGCTATACGATCATTCGTGCCCAGTTCGATAAATGGTTTTCGCGCAGGGTGCGCGAGGCCGGCGCGACGGTTCTGTGCGAGACGACGGTGACGGAACTCGTCCGTGACGCCAAGGGCAAGGTGATCGGCGTCCGCACGGATCGGGCCGGCGGAGCGATCTACGCGGACGTGGTTGTTCTTGCAGAAGGTGTCTGCGGACTGCTTGGCACGCGGGGCGGTCTTCGCAAGATGCTGAAGCCGGAAGCGGTGGCGCTCGCAGTAAAGGAGATGCATTTCCTGCCCGAAGAGGTCATTGAGCAGCGGTTCGGGGTCAAAGGGAGTGAAGGCTGCGTGATCGAGGCAGTCGGCACGATATCCCACGGCATGGCCGGGCTCGGGTTCCTCTACACCAACAAGGAATCGATCTCACTGGGCATCGGCTGCCTCGTATCGGATTTCGCCGCGAAGATGGAGAGCCCTTACGCCCTTCTCGACGCGCTAAAAAACCATCCTTCGATCCGGCCGTTGATCGCCGGTTCGGAGGTGAAAGAATACGCGGCGCATCTCATTCCCGAAGGTGGCTACAAGGCTATTCCGCAGCTCTTTGGCGACGGTTGGGTCGTGGTCGGCGATGCCGCGCAATTAAACAACGCCGTTCACCGCGAGGGTTCGAACCTCGCCATGACCTCCGGTCGCATTGCGGCTGAGGCTATCATCCAGGTGAAGAGACGCAACGATCCAATGACCAAACGGAACCTCGCCCTTTACAAGACGATGCTGGATAACTCCTTCGTAGTCAAAGACCTGCGGAAATACAAAGACATGCCAGCTTTACTCCACACTAACGCCGGCAATTTCTTCACGAGCTACCCGCGGTTGATGTCGCAAGCCGCGCAAAATTTCATGCGTGTCGACGGCACGCCAAAGATCGAAAAGGAAAAGGCCACCACGGCAGCCTTCATCAAGGCGCGCTCGCGGTTGGGGCTGGTTAGCGACGCGATCCGCCTGGCATTGGCGTGGCGGTGAGGCACTGACGACATGACGAACCCAGGGACAGAATTACGTGTCGAAGACAAGCTTTACCAGAACCGCTATCTGGTGGACTCCGGCCGTCCGCATATAAAGGTGCGACCGCACAAGCAACCAAGCGCGAATCTGCTCGCGCTGACACGCGTCTGTCCAGCGAAATGCTATGAGTTGAACGACAAAGGTCAAGTTGAAATCACCGCCGATGGCTGTATGGAGTGCGGCACCTGCCGCGTTTTGTGCGAGGCCAGCGGCGAGATCGAATGGAATTATCCGCGTGGTGGCTTCGGCGTCCTCTTCAAGTTCGGATGATCGGCTTTGGCACCGTTTCGGCGGGTGTGCACCTGTGTACTCCCGAACTCGCGACAAAGCGCAATCTTGCCGGCACCATCTCGCCAAATTGCGGAGCGAATGAACTTCCTGAACTGATGAAAAGGCGCTTGGGAGGAGCACCCTGGACCACAACCGCTGAGGTGTTTCCATGGCTCACATACGGCCGGATGATCGGGTCAACGGAGTAGGACCTCGAGACACCTTCCGCAAACCCGCCAGTGATGGGATGTTCGAAGCAGATGACTGGCTCAAGGGAATCTACGAGGTGTCGAAGGCGCTGACGGCTCCCGCCCGGCTGGAGGTTACGCTGGCCAATGTCGCGAACACTCTCCCGTCGTTTGTGCAAATGCGTCATGGAGCAATCTTTGTCCTGGACTCTGAAGGTGAGCCGGAGATCGCCGCGAGTGCCGGCAGCGGCCCATCAAGCACTCACCCCATCATACCAAAGGCGGCAATAGATCAAATCGTCGCTACGGGCACGCGGCTCGTCATCGCGGACCTCAGCACGTCCGAGTTGTTTCAGGCCGAGCCTCAAACACGTCCTGGTGTCAGTTCCCTCCCGATGGCCTTTATCGGCGTCCCGGTTAAGGCTGAGGACAGGATCCTTGGGACGTTGTCGATCGTAAGAGACAGCGTACACGGGTCCCGCTACGATGAGGACATCTGCTTCCTGACGATGGTGGCCAACCTCGTAGGCCGCACTATTCGCCTCCATCGCGGCTTGACTAGGGATCGTGAGCGGCGCGCCGATGAGAGCTGGACAGCGGAGAATTCGTCCGATGAGGACCGGACCGACCCCGTCCCGCATGCACCCGTCAAGATGGATGGGATCATCGGGGAGAGCCTCGCACTCAAGCAGGTGCTCGAAACCGTCTCCATTGTAGCAAGGACGAATTCCACCGTGCTCCTGAGGGGCGAGAGCGGCACCGGCAAGGAGTTTTTCGCGCAAGCCATACATAGGCTCTCGCGCCGGCGGAGGAAGTCTTTCGTCAAGTTGAACTGCGCCGCACTGTCGGAAAGCGTTCTGGAGTCGGAGCTGTTCGGACATGAAAAAGGCGCCTTCAGGGCAATTTCCCAGCGCGCCGGCCGTTTTGAATTGGCAAACGGGGGAACGCTGCTACTCGACGAAATCGGCGAGATTTCACCTGCATTCCAAGCCAAGCTGTTACGTGTCTTGCAGGAAGGCGAACTGGAGCGTGTTGGCGGTACCAAGACGCTGCAGGTCGACGTGCGACTTATATGCGCCACCAACAGGGATCTCGAGTCGGCTGTCGTAAGCGGGGAGTTCAGGGCCGACCTTTATTATCGCATCAATGTGGTGCCAATCATCCTGCCTCCGCTCCGAGAGCGACCGGGGGATATCCCTCGCCTTGCGAACGCCTTCCTCGAACGATTCAACAAGGAGAACCATCTCGAACTCGCCTTTGCGCCGTCGGCGCTCGAGTTTATCTCGCAATGCTACTTCCCTGGAAATGTCCGCGAATTGGAGAACTGCGTGCAAAGGACGGCCACGCTAGCGCGTTCAAGGACAATCGCTCCATCAGATTTTGCCTGCAACAATAACCAATGCCTATCTTGGCTCCTCTGGAAAAGAGCTGATCATTCGCACAGCGGCAATACCGGCAACCAGCGCTTTCGAAGCAATATAATGCCCGCCGGATTGCCGATGCCGGCCGGGCGCTTCGGCGCCCCGCAGGATAACGTGCGACCCCATACTGCCGACCCTGCAAACGATCCCGCTCTCCCTGCAATAGGCCCGCGCCTGACGGAACGCGACCGGCTGATCGGCGCGATGGAGAAGGTCGGCTGGGTTCAGGCCAAGGCCGCCCGTGTCCTCGGTGTTACGCCGCGACAGGTCGGATATGCTTTGCGCCGACACGGGATCGAGGTGAAGAAATTCTAGCGTTCTCATGAGGTGGAGAACGAGAACACTGCGCCAGCTACGCGAAATGTGTCGGAGCCCGGGCCAAAGCTGCGCGAGTGTGTGATGCTGTCACCCCTTCATCACCCGCCCTTGCCGACGTCTTGCCGATCGCAGAAAGGAGTCACCCCACTCTCCTGAATCGGAACCATGCAGACCCAAGTGAGCAGTGGCAACTTCACCGCGGACGAGCTCGCCGTCGCCGAGACCGACATCCTCGTCGGAAGACCGGTCGGGAGTTGTGCCGAGGGCGATCACGGCCGAGCGGTCGACGCGGGATTTCTATCTTGAACTGATGTCCGGCCGGGTCGTCTTCCTCACCTTCTAACATAGTCCTGTTAGAAGTCCGACAAAGCTATGTCGGAGCAACTCCATGATATCCGACGCGCAAAGCCAATTCGTGAACTAGCGCCACCTTTTCAGTTGGCATTGCTCTTGCGCTTCGAACCGCGACGTTAACCCGTAACGGAGCCGTTCAATGGCCGCACCGGCGATTTCAGTTGAGAGCCTGACCGGCGCGAGGGTCTCCGACCAGTTGCTGGTGAGCGCCAAGTCGGGTGGCTGTGCATCTTCCTCCTGCGGATCGTCGACAAGGCCGGACGATGTGGACCCGGCCATCTGGGACAAGATCAAGGATCACCCGTGCTTTTCAGAAGAGGCGCACCACTATTTCGCGCGCATGCACGTCGCCGTCGCGCCGGCCTGCAATGTCCAGTGCAACTACTGCAATCGCAAATATGATTGCGCCAACGAAAGCCGGCCCGGGGTTGTCTCGGAAAAGCTGACGCCCGATCAGGCAGTACGCAAGGTGATCGCGGTCGCCAATGAAGTGCCGCAGCTTTCCGTGCTTGGGATCGCCGGACCGGGCGATGCCTGCTACGACTGGGAGAAGACGAAGGCGACGTTCGAACGCGTCGTCAGGGAAATCCCCGACGTCAAGCTTTGCGTCTCTACGAATGGGCTCGCGCTGCCCGACCACGTCGACGAGCTTGCCGACATGAATGTCGACCACGTGACGATCACGATCAACATGGTCGATCCGGAAATCGGCGCAAAAATCTATCCCTGGATTTTTTACGATCACCGCCGCTATTGCGGCATAGAAGCCGCCAGAATTCTGCACGAGCGGCAGATGCTGGGATTGGAGATGCTCAGCGCACGCGGCATCCTCACCAAAATCAATTCGGTGATGATCCCCGGAGTGAATGACCAGCACCTGATTGAGGTGAATAAGTGGGTCAACCAGCGCGGCGCGTTCCTGCACAACGTCATGCCTCTGATTTCGGACCCGGCGCACGGCACGCACTACGGATTGACCGGGCAGCGCGGCCCAAATGCAATGGAGATGAAGGCTCTTCAGGATCGTCTTGAAGGCGGCGCCAAGTTGATGCGCCACTGCCGGCAGTGCCGGGCAGATGCCGTCGGCCTGCTGGGCGAGGATCGTGGCCAGGAATTCACGCTCGGCCACATCCCCGGTGAGCTCACCTACGATGCCAGCAAACGCGAAGCCTATCGGGAGCTGGTCGCGGACGAGCGCCGTGATCACCTCGCGGCTAGGAGCGAAGCGATCGGAATGGTCAAGACTGCGAGCTCCGGCAAGTCCCTCCTCGTCGCGGTGGCAACTAAGGGCGGCGGCCGCGTCAACGAACACTTCGGCCATGCCAAGGAATTCCAGGTGTATGAAGCCTCGGCGCGGGGGATCAAGTTTGTCGGGCACCGCAAGGTTGAGCAGTATTGCCTCGGGGGTTGGGGCGAGAAGGCCACTCTCGACGGGGTCATCGCTGCGCTGGAAGGCGTAGACGTAGTGCTTTGCGTCAAAATTGGAGATTGCCCCAAGGATCAGCTCGCGGCCGCCGGTATCCGAGCAACCGACGCTTACGGCCATGACTACATCGAAACGGCAATCAGCTCGATTTACGCCGCCGAGTCCGGCGTCCAGGCACTCGCCGCGACGGCCTGAACCCGTCTCATTTACTCGAATCAGGAGTCAAAATGGCTTTCAAGATCATCGCATCCCAATGCACACAATGCGGCGCCTGCGAATTCGAATGCCCGTCGGGTGCGATCAAGTTCAAAGGCGAGAGCTACGTGGTCGAGCTGCAGAAATGCACCGAATGCGAGGGAGCTTTCGACACGCAGCAATGTGCTTCGGTGTGTCCTGTGCCGAAGACCTGCGTTCCTGCCTGAGTCCACTGGCTACCCACACAACTGGCTGCCCCGGGGAATGCCTGCGCGCCTCATCAATGACACTAGCCTCAGAGAACCAAGGAACCGCCATGCGGCCCGCACGCGAACAGGAGGTCGAAATCCGCAGACCCCCCCAATTTCAGCCGGGAGAGCGGGTCCGTGCCACTCGGCACATTAAGAATGACGGCACCTATCCTGGCAGGGAGATCGGCGAAAATCTCGTGCGCAAGGGCGAAGAGGGTTATGTGCGCGACATTGGCACGTTTCTACAGCAGTTCTTCATCTACGCGGTCGAATGGATCGACCGTGGGACGGTCGTCGGCATGCGAGCGCGTGAATTGACGAGCCTCGACAAAGCCGACGCTACCTGCAGTGCCGAAGAAAACGCCAATAAAGGAACGGCCGCATGAAAGTAATGATCCGCAGGACCGAGGCCGGGTTGTCGGCGTATGTCCCCAAAAAGGATCTCGAGGAGCCGATTATCAAGTTCGAGAACCAGGACCTGTGGGGCGGGGTCGTAACGCTCAGGAACGGCTGGCGGCTCCTCCTTCCCGATCTTCCGCCGCATACGCGTCTGCCGATCACCGTCGAGGCAAGGAAGCTTTCCGACGGGGACTGATGCCGCCCGTCAATGAGAGGCGTCAAGAGGAAACGAGCATGAACACGATCCCGACCTCGGGCCACCTAGTCGTCGTCCGGGACAGTTTTGCCCGAAAGCTGCTTGAGCTGGCCAGACGAGCGTTAGTCTCCGATCAGGTGATCCCATATCTCGGTCCGGGTCTCCTCCGGCTCAGCTCTGCTGAGCCGCCTGTGCCGTGTACCCCCGAAGCCGTTGCCGAGGCACTCAACACGCGGGCGCCAGCCCCCTCGAAGATCCGCACCAATATGTGGTCGGTCGCGCAGTTCATTGAACAGCGCCGGCATCGCCGCACACTTCAAGCTTGGATGACTGATATATTTGCGGGGCCGGCGGCGCCGAGCATCCTCCACGCCTGGCTCGCAAAACTCCCGCTCTCCCTCATCATCGACAGCTGGTACGAAGGCGCCATGCGCGCGGCGCTGGCAGAGGCCGGCCGAACCGACGTCGTCGAGATACAAGGCGTTACGCGGGCGAACGAAGTTGGCGACATTTGGACCAGAACTTACGACTTGTCGGGAAGGGAACTCGAGGCTGGAGCAGCGACGAAGACGGTTCTCTATGCGCCACATGGCAGTATTAGGCCGGCCGCAAATTTCCTCATCGCCGATTCCGACTATGTCGAAGCCCTGACTGAAATCGATATCCAGACGCCTATCCCTGACGTGGTCAAGGAACGACGCGTCGACCGGGGTTTTTTCTTCGTCGGCTGCCGCTTCAATGATCAGATGCTGCGCACTTACGCCAGGCAGATCATGAAGCGCTCAGAAGGCCCTCGTTACGCGATAATGGACGGGCAAACGCTGACCAGAAACGAAGCCCGTTTCCTTGCGGCGAGCGGAATCACGGTGATCGACATGCCAGCGAGCGAAGCCGTGGCGCAACTCGCCGGCTCAGCATGTTGAGCCGATGGTGGCCAGGATCAACTTGGAGGGACGTCTTTGATGTGAGTCGACCGGCTCGCTTCCGAAGGCGGAAAATTCAGTCGGGGGCACTCGGTGGGCAGTGATGCTGTTGGCACGACCTCTCTCAAATCGTCCGCGCATGTAAAAGCGGCCGGGTGGGGCCGGGGCTTGAGCACGCTACTGCGCATTACGCGCATGAATTTGAGGCACCCGTGGCAGGTCGCGTTAGCTATCGGTTCGACGATGGTAGCCGTAATCCTGCAGTTGCTCATTCCCCAGCTTCTCGGCCGGGCTGTCGACCAGACCCAAGTAGCCATCGGGGGCGGTGTCACGGTGACGGCTGCAGAACAAGCCCTCTGGACTCCTGCTCTCCTGCTGCTCGGCGCGAGTACGCTACGCGGCCTCTTTACTATGGCGCAAAACTACTTTGCCGAAGCCGTCGGGCACCACGTCGCGTACGAACTGCGGCTTGCTTGTTACGACAAGGTCCAGCGCCTGAGCTTTTCCTTTCATGACCGGGTGCATTCAGGCGACCTGATCACCCTCGGCATCCTCGATCTCCACGGCGTGCGGATGTATTTTTCCACCGCCCTGGTCAGGTTCTTTCTGCTCACCATGCTGATCGGGATAGGCGCCTGCATGATGATCTCAACCGACCCGGTGCTCGGTTTGATCGCGCTGAGCTTCGTGCCTTTCGTAGCCTGGCGATCGTCGGTCACCCAGCTTAAGCTACGCGCCATCTGGCTCGACCTGCAGGAGCGGCTTTCCGTCCTGGGCCGCGTGATGGAAGAAAATCTCGCGGGCATCCGCGTTGTCCGGGCGTCTTCGGCACAGGCTCACGAGATGGCGAAGTTCGACATCGCCTCGACAAACGCGCTCGAACTCGCGCACGAGCAGGTTGACGTGTACGTGCCCAACACGTCGGCAATGACCCTCGCCTTCTTTGTCGCCATGGGGTTGGTCCTCTGGGTCGGTTGCGACAAACTCATCGCCGGCCAGATCAGCGTTGGAACGCTCACGACGTTCCTGACGTTCATGACGATCCTGCAAATGCCCGTCCGCCAGATCGGACTGATGGTCAACGGCTTTGCCCGCGCTTACACTTGCGGTTCGCGCCTCTTCAGTCTGCTCGACCAGGACATCACGATCGGGGATGCTTCCGGTGCAAGACCGCTCGAGATCGGTGAAGGAACTCTGCGCTTCGACAATGTCTCGTTTGCATATCCCGGCACCGGAAACCGCGTCATTCTAAAGAAAATTACCTTCTGCGCCCGTAGGGGCGAGACGATCGCGATCGTGGGTCCGCCGGGTTCTGGCAAGTCGACAATTGCTCACCTGATCCCCCGCTTTTACGACGTCACTGGTGGCACCATCATGCTTGACGGGCAGGACATCCGCGGGGTCACCCTCGCATCGCTTCGCAAGGCGGTCGCGGTCGTACAGCAGGATGCATTCCTGTTCACAACCACGATCGAGAACAACATCGCTTATGGCGACCCCTGGGCGAAGGAACAGCCGATCGAGCGCGCTAGCGAATCCGCGCAGTTGCACAATTACATTCTCGGCCTCCCCGCTGGCTACAAGACGGTCGTCGGCGAACGTGGCGCCTCTCTCTCGGGCGGCCAGCGTCAGCGTCTCACCATAGCTCGCACGATGATGTTGCGCCCATCAATCGTCGTTTTCGACGACTCAACGGCCGCGATCGACGCCGCCACAGAGCAGCGCATCCGCGCGGCGATACGGCGTTTCGCCAAGGATAGGGTGACGATCATCATCGCCCACCGGCTGAGTTCACTCAAGCACGCCGACCGGATTCTGTTTGTCGACAACGGTGAGATCGTGGAACGCGGCACCCATCAAGAGCTTTTGGCCAAGCGAGGACGCTATAAGGCGCTTTATGACCTTCAGTTGCGCCCGGGAGATGACATTGCGACCACGTTTGGAGGCGCGCCCTGATGGCCAAGCGGCACGCCAACGAACTCGAAATCGAACCGAATGATAGCGGTAGACGCCCTCCGCGCGCGGTCGTCGGGTCCCATCGCATCGAGGAGGAGATCTTTGGCCGGGCTTTCGACAAGAACATCATTCGCCGCATATGGGCCTTCGTTCGTCCCTACCGAGCCATGGCGGTCGTCTCGCTTGCCGCATTGCTGATTTTCACTGGCACGCAGCTTCTCATCCCGCTGATCATCCGCTATGCGATCGACCACGCCATAACCCCGGCAGGCGCTGATGCCTCCGTCCTGCTTGAGGCCGCCGTCGCGTTTGCGCTTGCCATTCTGGTTAATTTCGGCGCCGCCTACGCGCAAGAAACCGTGGTAGGGAAAATGGCCGAGAACGTCCTCTTCGACATCCGCCACGCCATGTTTGCCCATCTGCAGAAGGTATCGCTCTCCTTCATGGACAAGACCGAGGTAGGACGCCTGATGTCTCGCCTTCAGGGCGACGTCAACTCTATCCACGAATTTCTCGAAAACTCGATCTACTCCGTAGGCGACATTGCGCTTCTCTTCGGCATCATCTTCGTAATGCTGTCGGTCAACTTCAGCCTCGGCTTTCTGACGCTCTCGGTCTTGCCGGCCCTGTTGATTATCCGCATCGTGTGGCTGCCGCGTGCCCGCGATGCCTTCATGGCTGCGCAAGAGACCAATTCAGTCGTCAACGGCGCATTGGCCGAAGCGATTCAAGGCGTGCGCACCGTCCAGTGCATGGACCGCCAGTACGTAAACTTGGTATTGTATGACGACAAGGCACATGCCGACCTCAGGACTCACCTGACCGCTGCCAGGTATGCACAGGTCATGGTCCCGATCGTCGATGGCCTCACCGGCCTCGCCATGGCTGTCGTCATTGTGGTCGGCGGCTCCATGATCATGAATGGCCGCGTCGATGTGGGCGTATTGGTTGCCTACATATTCTATATCCAACGCTTCTTTGACCCAATTCGCTCACTTACTCTGCAATATTCCATCATGCAGCGCGCAATGGCCTCCGGCAAGCGCCTGACCGATGTGCTCGACGTCAGGATCGAGATCCAGGACAAACCGGATGCCAGGATCCTTACGCCCGAAATGGACGGCTCGGTCGAGTTCAGGAGCGTCACGTTCGGGTACGATCCCAAACAGCCGGTGCTGAAAAACGTCTCTTTCCGGGTCAATCCCGGCGAGACGGTCGCCTTGGTCGGGCCAACCGGCTCTGGTAAATCGAGCGCGATGGCCCTCGTCCACCGCTTCTATGATGTTCAGCAAGGCCAAGTGCTGGTTGGCGGACATGATGTGCGCGATCTCACCCAGGAATCGCTCGGCACTCAGATCGCTATGGTGCTGCAGGAGCCGTTTCTGTTCACCGGGACGGTTTTCGAGAGTATCCGCTACCACAAGACAGAAGCCACGCGGGAGAAGGTGATCGAGGCCGCCAAGGTGGTCGGCGCCCACGACTTCATCATGAGACTTCCCGACAGGTATGAAACCCAACTCGGCGAACGCGGCGGCAACCTTTCTCTCGGTGAGCGCCAGCTTGTCAGTTTCGCCCGCGCCCTCGTCGCCGACGCCAAGATCCTTGTTCTTGACGAGGCCACCGCCAGCATCGACAGCTACACGGAAATGGTGATCCAGAAGTCTCTCAGAAAACTGCTTGAAGGCCGGACTGCGCTTGTCATCGCTCACCGTCTCGCCACAATCCGTGGTGCCGATCGCATCATCGTGCTTCAGAACGGCCAAGTTATTGAGACCGGCAACCATGAAAAACTGATGGCTATGGGCGAGCTCTATTCCAAACTCTACAATCTGAACTACTCGTCATTCGACGACATTCCCGAAGAGGAAGCCGATCCGACCGCACAAGCCGCCTCTCGTACCTGATGCTCCTTGCGAGCCGTATCTGACCGTCCACTCGTCCAGGGGCAGCGGCGAAAGCGCGGACGCGATTGCGCTAAATCCCGGACGGCCATGGGAACCTGATCATCGCCCGCCAGACCGATCCCACGACATAATGCACACCTCGCTATGTTATTGAAAAAGCTGGATCTGCTGATCCTGTGATTGTGATAATGGACTGTGTCCGCTCCTGCCGGAATGGTGCTGGATATCGAGTTGCTCGATATCTTCATGACGGATGATCCAGGGC
>NZ_JBVVQJ010000030.1:0-84300 GCF_055811475.1 Mesorhizobium sp. WSM4829
CACGGGGCTGCGCGGCGGACACGCCAACGTCACCGCTGAATGCCACGCCATTTTTGCAGAACTTGACGCACACAACTGCTGGATCGGCGGCGCGGCGCCCGGCTCCTTGCAAAGCCTGAGCAAGCCGACCGGGGTTCTGGCCTATCGCCCTCCCGACTAGAGCGGGATACGTTCAAATTGAACCCCGCTCCATCTATTTGTCTTACCCGCATTTCTGCGATGCCAAGTGATCCCACTTGGCTGCAAAATGCGCACTGCTGACTGGCAGCCTTGGGGCCGGAAGGAGACTGGCAGGTTCTGGAGAGCGAGGCCAAGAAGGCAGACTTACGCGGTAAGCCGCGCCGGGCATCCGGTGAATCACAGCTCCAGAGGCGTGTCTTGGAAGTATTTTCCGGGAGAGGCACCGAAGGCCGCCCGAAAAACCGCGATGAAGGCGCTGGGGCCTGAGTAGCCGAGTGCAAAAGCGATGTCGCCGACGCTTCGGCCACCGGCGAGCCACTCCACCGATTTCAGCAGTTTCGCCTGCTGTCGCCAGGCGCGGAAACTCATCCCTGTCTCAGATTGGAAGTGACGCTGGAAGCTACGTGGGGACATGGTCGCACGTGACGCAAGCTCATCGAGGGGCCAATCTGCGCCCGGCTCATTCCGCAATTCTGCGGCGATGTCCCGGAGGCGTTCGGATGCCGGCAACGGGAGAGACAACGGTGCGACCGGACTCGTCTGGAGCTGGTCGAGAATGACTGCCACAAGTCGTTCGGCGCGGAGGCTGCCTGCATCCGCGCGAGGTATTTCCAGAAACGCCAGGATTAGCTCGCGCAGGAGCCGCGTCGTACCGATCACGGAGACTTCCGGTGACAGGCTCGCCACGGCGTCGGGGCGGAAAAAGAGATAGCTGCGCTCCGTCTCCTGCAGGTAGGTCACCTCGTGGAGGACCCCGGACGGCACGAACACGGCGCGTTCGGGCGGGATGATGAAGTAACCCCGCTCGGTCTCCAGCCTCAGCGAACCCCGCACGATCTGGAAAAGCTGCGCCCGGTGGTGCGTATGAAAAGCGTAGGTCCGCCCGGCGGGCTCTGCTCCGCCCTGAGCGACAGCGGTATGCGGATAATCTCCGAACCCGTCTTCCGGCAAATGAACGTTGATCAGGTTGTCGCGGGCAATCATGGCGGCTCAGAGACATAATTTGTCAGACTGCCGATAACACGTCTGACGGCAATTCACTAGGTTGGCATTAACTCAGCACAACTTGGACGAAGGTCATGACACTGGAATTCCAAATAGCCGAAATCCCGGAGCGCCTTACCCGCGGCCTTCTGACGAAGCTACCAGCTTTGAGGTTCGGAGCCTCCGTCGTTGTGGGCTGGTGGCAACGGAGCGAGACCGAACACGCACTACACCGACTATCGGATCGTGATCTGGCGGACATAGGTATAGCGCGTCGCGATATTCGCGAGTTCGCTTGGACTGGCACCGTCGCAGCCAGCGAGCGACGAAATAGATCACCGGCCGCTGCCATGGATGCGCTTGCCTGCGGGGAATCCCATGCCCCGAGCGGATGGGTGGAAGCCCTCGCTGATCCCTTTCGCGACGGCTCACGAATTAATGCGATGTCCACGAAGCCGCGGTCAACGCGATAGCGCCGTCGGTCTTGAAACAAGCGTTACCAGAGAGGCAGACAGAATGCATGATGACGGGCTTTTCGACGAGAAGATCGCTGCGACCTACGATGATGATAAAGGCATCTCTGCGCCAGAGGTGATCGAGCCGGCCGTTGATCTCCTGGCCGAGCTCGCAGGAGGCGGGCGCGCCTTGGAATTCGCGATCGGAACCGGACGTATCGCCCTTCCTCTCGCGCGGAAAGGGGTGCAGGTGGAGGGCATCGAGCTTTCGAGGCCGATGGTGTCTCGCCTTCGCGCTAAAGAAGGAGGCGCGGAGATATCGGTAGCGATCGGCGATATGGTAACGACGGATGTCGCGAGACGGTTCTCACTCGTCTACCTGGTTTTCAATACGATAAACAACCTGACATCGCAGGACGCTCAGCTCGCCTGCTTCCGGAACGCAGCCGCGCATCTCGAACCTGGTGGACACTTCCTGATTGAGGTCGGCGTGCCACCGCTTCAGCGGCTGCCGGTCGGCGAGACGATCCTGGCGTTCGACCACGGCGAAACGCATTGGGGCGTCGACGAGCACGACGTGGTGAACCAGAATTTCTCGTCCCATCACATCTGGCTCCATGACGGAAGCTATGAGCGATCCTCAGTACCGTTTCGTTATGCCTGGCCAGCTGAATTCGACCTTATGGCGCGACTGGCTGGTTTAAGGCTCAAAGAGCGTTGGGGCGGCTGGAAAAAGGAGCTGTTCACGCAGGTCAGCGATAAACATGTCTCCGTCTGGCAGAAGGTTGAAGGTTAGGACGCGTGGAGCGAAGCGTCATCACCCTCGTCCGCAACGCGCCGATGGGAAGCCGGCCGCTTTCAACGCCATGCCGCAGCAGGCAACGAGAGCATCTCCTGCATCTTGGGCTTTATCGTTGGCGTGTCCGCTTTAGGATCTGTTGAAGCCAGCCCAAACGACCGACATTAGGCGCTAACCTGCCGCTCCGCTCCCCCACGGGCCATGGAAAGCGCCCGGCCCGTCGATGCGTTCGAAGCCGTGCGCGCCGAAGAAATCGCGTTGCGCCTGAATCAGGTTCGAGGTGCCGCGGCCCTGGCGGTAGCTGTCGAAATAAGCAAGCGCCGACGACAGCGCCGGCACCGGCGAGCCAGCCTCCGACGCCCTTGCCACGATACGCCGGAGCGATGGATGCGCCTCCTGCATCATCGCGATGAAGGCCGGTGCCATCAAAAGATTGGTGGCCGCCCCGCCGCTGCCGAAGGCTTCCGCCATGGTGTCCAGCAATTGCGAGCGGATGATGCAGCCTGCCCGCCAGATCTTGGCGATGGTCGGCATCGGCAGGTTCCAGTTGAACTCCTTCGATGCGCCGCTCATCACCGCGAAGCCTTGCGCATAGGCTGATATCTTGCCGGCGAACAGCGCCAGTTCGAGATCGCCAAGAAGCGCGTCCTTGTCTGCGGAAATCCTGGTCACGCCGCCTTTGCCATAGGCCCTTTCGGCGGCCAGGCGCTCGTCCTTGATCGACGACAGGACACGCGCCGCCACCGCGGCCTCGATCGCGGTGGCCGGAATGCCGAGCTGCTGCGCCTCGATGACCGACCATTTGCCGGTGCCCTTCTGGCCGGCGCGGTCGAGGATGATATCGACCACCGGCTTGCCTGTCTTCGGATCGTCGGCGTCCAGCACCTTGGCGGTGATCTCGATCAGGTAGGAGTTGAGCCGGCCCTTGTTCCAGCCGGCAAACACCTGTGCGATCTCGTTCGGCCCCATGCTTAAGCCGTCGCGCAAGATGCCGTAGATCTCGGCGATCATCTGCATGTCGGCATATTCGATGCCGTTATGGATGGTCTTGACGAAATGCCCGGCGCCATCGGTGCCAAGCCATGCGGCACAGGGCTCATCCCTGAACTTGGCCGAAATGGCGGTCAGCACCTTTTCGACGCGTTTCCAGGACTGTTCCGTGCCGCCGACCATGATCGACGGTCCATGGCGCGCGCCCTCCTCGCCGCCGGACACGCCCATGCCGATGAAGGTGAGACCCGAATCGGAAAGCTCGGAGAAGCGCCGCA
The DNA here is from genome assembly GCF_055811475.1 of Mesorhizobium sp. WSM4829. Classification (NCBI taxonomy): domain Bacteria; kingdom Pseudomonadati; phylum Pseudomonadota; class Alphaproteobacteria; order Hyphomicrobiales; family Phyllobacteriaceae; genus Mesorhizobium; species Mesorhizobium sp. WSM4829. The sequence continues at coordinate 3,687 of NZ_JBVVQJ010000030.1, forward strand.
TCGTGTCGCGGAAATTGGCGTTGCCGGCATCGATGACGATGTCGTTGGCCGACAATACGCCGCGCAGTGCTGCGATCTGCTCGTCGACCGGCTTGCCGGCCAGCACCATGATGATGATCGGCCGCGGCGGCCGGATGGCGGCGGCGAGTTCCTCCAGGCTGTAGCAGGGAACGACCATATCCCTGAGCGCGCCGGCATTCTCGACGAAGGCGTCGGTGCGTGCCGCGGTGCGGTTGAAAACGGCTATGCGGTGCCCCTTCTCGGCGATGTTGAGCGCCAGGTTGGAGCCCATCGTGCCAAGGCCGATCAGACCGATTTCGGCTTTTTCCATCGTTTCTTCCCTGCTTTCGGATCTTTTTGTTGAGGCGCGATTTGTAGCGGTGCCCATTCTTCTTGGGATGCCATTCTTGTCGAGATGCCAATCTTGCCGAAATGCCAATCTTGCCGAAATGAATGACGGGCCTTCAAGGCCGCGTCAACCGCCTCGCCGAAATGTGTTGCGCAGACTGCCGGCTGGTCCTCATCACCTGATATAGATCGGTGCCTCTATCTTCACGATCTCGAAATCCGAGACGAGAATATCGAGCCGCGCCGTCCATCGGCCCGGGACCGGGACGACGAGATCGTCGACACGCCAAGTACCATCGGCGCGCTTTGTCGCCGCGCGCTTGATCGGCTCGATCCCGGCATCGGGTTTTGACAGCACCAGCGTCACTTGTTCAGCGTCGAGCGGGCCGAAATCTCCGGTCATGATGACGATCGAGGCGGCAACTGGCCCGACATGGCCGGGTGTGATGCTGAGGTCGGCCATCGCCTTCGGCGTGTGGATATGCACCGAAGCCGGCTGCGCCGCTGCGATCGCCAGGGCGCGTGGCGGCGGCGTGAAGCGCCAGCCGGCGGCAACGCCGAATATGGCCAGAACGATCAGCATCTCAATGCCGATCGAGCGGACCAGCCTCTTCTGTACTTCCGTCTCTGCCGCTTCCGCGGGACCGGTCAGCTTCCAGCGGTTGATGGCGGCCAGAGTGAACAGAAACAACAGCAGCGCCAGCTTGACCAGCAGCAGCCGGCCATAGGCGGTCTCGAGCAAAGCTGTGGGCGCCTGCACCTGGATGACGGCCAGCACGAAGCCGGTGGCCGCAAGCACGGCCACGACAGGTAGGATCGCCTGGGAAAACCGGTGCAGGAAAGGCGCGGCCTCGGCCGGCTTCCGCCTGATAGTGAGACCGAGCGGCGCCAGCGCCCCGGCCCAGAACGCGATGCCGGCGCCGTGCAGAAACACCATCGGCCTTGTCAGCCATTGCGGTTCGGCAGCACTTGCATGTCCGCTGGCGGCAAGGGCGGCGCCGACACCGGCCAGGCCGGCAAAGGCAAACAGCTTTGCGCCGCCGCGCGGCCCGACCAGCGACAGCAGGCCAAGCCCGAGCGCCACCAGCGCGACCAGCACTGTCGAGCCGAAGCTGGTGCCGAGCCCGGCCTGCCAGACGCCTGGCTGCGCCAGCCGGACGAACGGTGCGCCGAGCGCGTCCAGTCCCTGCAAGCCGAGCGACAACGGCGCCGCGACGAGGCCGCACAGGATCGCGGCGATGACGAAGCGCCGGCCGGAACGCCCGCCCTTCGCCAGCCAGGCGATGGCAAAGGCGCCGCCGACGCCGAGAAACAGGCCGACATAGAGAAAGACCTTGCCGATCCAGATTGCCGACCTCAGACCCCGGTCGACAGCTTCGGCGACGGCCGGCGCCGCACTCGGCGCGCCGATCGAAAACAGCACCGAGCCGCCGACCGGATGGCCATCGGCGGAGATCACCCGCCAGCTCAGCACATGCGTGCCGGCTCCGAGCCGTTGCGGATTGTCGATGTCGAGCGTCTGGCCATTGAGCCGAAAGGATGTCAGCGGAACCGGCGTTCCATCGGGCCGCACCAAGGTCAGCATCAGCGGTGACACCGGCTCGCTGAAGGTCAGCGAGAACTGCGCGGGGCTCTGCGCCAGCACGGCGCCGTCCGTCGGCTCGGTTGTGACCAGCGCCGCGTGGGCGAAGGCCTGACCTGGCGCGGCAATGGCGGCAAGCAGCACGATCGCAGCCAGCAGGCAGATCGCAAATCGGCCGGTTGCGCAGACCGTTCGCAGCAGGGATGCAGCACTCATGTCACGGCACAAAACAGCGGCGCACTCTTTCGAACAAGGCGCGCCGCCAAATAATCATTGCTTCGGCGCAAGCTTGAGGCCGGGCGCCGGATATTCCAGCGCGTCCTCATCCTGGCCGGCCGCTGGTATCTCGATCCAACGTTCGGCGGCGCCGTCGCATTCCTGCACCACCGGGAAGTAGAGCGTTTGGCCGGCCGGCAGATCCGCCGCCAGTGTCCCGCGGAAGACGAATTCGTCGTAGAATTCGTCCGGCAGGCTGCCGCCGCTCCAATTGACTTCCTTGACGCCGCTGGACACCTCTTGACCATGGAGCTGATAGGATTTCTCGTATCTGCCGTTCTTGACCTGCAGCGTCCAGCCGGCCTTCGGCATCGGCTTCACTGAAATCACTCCCTCCGGGATCTGCACGCGCACGGCGGTCGTCGCCTTGCCTTCACAGCCATGCGGCACGCGCAGGACGGCCTTGTAGGTCGAACCGACCGCCGCCTCCTGCGCTTCCAGCGTAATGTGGGCAAAGGCAGCACTTGTCCCCAGGACGAAAAACACGCCGGCCGACAGAAGATAATTGTTCATGATGGTTCCTCGAGTTTGAATTGAGCGGATCTGGCCGGATCAATTGGCATGGTCGTGCATGCCGCCCGTTTCGCCCATGCCTTCCACCGTGAACTCGACGGCGACCGTGCCAGCCTTTTCGAAGGTCAGCGCAGCGGAAAACGTCTCGCCTTGTTTGGGCTGACGCTTGAGGCCGATAAACATCAAGTGATAACCGCCGGGCGCCAGCGCGACCTTGCCGCCGGCCGGGATTTCGAGGCCGCCGCTGACCGGCCGCATGGTCATGACGCCGTCCTTGACACCCATTTCGTGCAGTTCGGTCCTGTCCGACACGTCAGAGGAGATCGACAGCAGCCGATCCGGCGAACTGCCGGTGTTGGTCACGGTGAAGTAGCCGCCGGCCACTTTTGCGCCAGGCGGTGTGGCGCGCGACCAGGGATGCACGATCTCGAGGTCGCCAGCCCTGAACTCATGCGCGAAAACGGCCTGGGCGCTGACGAACAGCAGGGCGAGGAGGAGTACGGTGACGCCGAGTCGCTCCTCGAAGCTGCGCAGGAAGCGGCTGTTGCGGCCGAGCCGCGCGCGGAAAGTGTGAGACATGATAGCTCCAGGAACTGAGAAATCGCGCCGTCGGCCGGTCGCGAACAGTTTCGATGTTGAACGAATTCGCCCGCGAAATATTCCGCAAGGCGAGCTGGGACGGATCAGGCCGTCACCGGAGGCGCGCGCGGATTCGACGGAGAGCGGTCGCGGGCAAAGTCGAGATGCCTAAACGCCGGCAGCACAAACGCAACGGTTTCGGCCGAAAAATTGCCGGACAGCGTGGCGGCAGCGGGCGGCGGCGCGTAGACAGCCGAAGCCATGCCGCAGCCAGGCATGCAGCAAGCCGGCATGTGCTGCTGGTGCGGATCGCCGCCGGGACGCTGGGCAGCGCCCTCCTGGGTGCAGATGACGTTGCCGAAAGCGTCGCGTTGCGAAGCATCCGGCCCGATGCCGAAGGCGAATGCGCCAAGCACCGACTGGAGCACCAGCAAATAGGCCGCGGCGAATGCCGCCGGCATGCTCCATCGTCTCCGCCGGATATTCAAATGCCTGCCTCTTCACGCAGCAACGGCAAGATATCTAGCACGCGGCCGGCGGTCGGAAAATCGCCAAATCACCACTGCGGCAACGCGGCGCTTTAATGCAACAACCTAAAGCTCGCTACGCTTGCTGGCCTTCTGGAATCGACGTCAGCAGCGTGTGCCGCGCCGACTTCAGATGCTTGCGGCAGGCGGCGTCTACCTTGCCGAGGTCGCGCGATCTGAGCGCCGCGATATAGGCCAGGTGTTCCGCGACCGCCACTTCGTTGCGCTCGCGCTCCTGCGCCTTGTTCCACTGATAGTGGTAGTGGAAGATCATGGCGATGACGTCGTAGAAATCGACGATGAAGCGATTGTGCGACGCGCGGTGGATCAGCCGGTGAAAGCGCTCGTCGAGTTCCGAGAATTCGTTGAAGCGCGTGGCGATCTCGCGCGCCAGCAGGCGATGCTCGTCCTCCAGCAGGTCGAGGTCGGCCCACACCGGGCTGTCTTCCGGCAGCGCGGCGAAGGCGGCGGCCGAGCGCAGTTCGAACATCTCGCGGATTTCGGTCAGTTCCAGCGCGAAAGCGCGGGTAAAGCCTTTCAGCACCCAGTGGCTGTTGCGGCGCTTCTCGATCAGCCCGAAGCGGGAAAAGCGGATCAGGAACTCGCGCACGCTGGTGGTGCCAACGCCGATCTCGCGCGCCAGCTCGAGTTCGTTGATTTGCATGCCGGGCTCAGCACCGCCGGCAAGCAGCCGCCGCATGAAGGAGCGCTCGATGATCTGCGAGAGCGTGTCGGTTTCTTCTTCGGGAAAAAAGTCATCCGGCCGCGGCACGCGCAAAACCGTCTTGCTGCGTTTGTTCCAGGCGATCAGCCCGGTCTCTTCCATGCGCGCAAGGATGGTGCGGATGGTCGTGCGGCTGACGCCAAGCAGGGTGCCCAGCTCGGGCTCCGACGGCAGGCTTTTCGTTTCGTCGAGCAGCCGCAAACCGCGATTGTAGGCGTCCTTGTAGACGTTGTTGCTCTTCGACATCCCCTGCCCCGTTGCGCGCCGGCGCTTGCGGCGGCCGGCTTGAAGCGCGATATGCAGATGCTTCTGGCGCAGGCTCCCAGGAAGCGGAATCGCTTTTCGGAAGTCAGGCCTGGTTCCAGTGTCCGGTCCTCTGCGCATTCACGAGAACGCGCGGCTTCGTCATGAAAAAACAATTGACGCAAAACTGTTTTTTCACGATAAAAGACATTAACCGTTAACAGGCGCGTGTCAATCGCTTGCCGATCCCAGGAACACCCAGGAAACTGCCCGTGAACACCGCAAACAGCATTCTTCTGTCCCCCGCCGACAATGTCGCGGTCGCCAACGGCCGCATCGAGATCGGCGCGGTGCTGCCGGGCGGCGCCGTTGCCACGGCGCTGATCGAACCCGGCCACAAGGTGGCGATCAAGCCGATTGCCGCCGGCGAGGCCGTGGTTAAATATGCCCAGGCGATCGGCCGCGCCACTGAAGCCATTGCGCCCGGCGAGCATGTCCATTCGCACAATCTGGTCTTCGAATCCGGGCGTTTGCCGGTGGTGCCGCCGAGCGAGGCCGTGCACGCCACAGAGGCCGATCGCGCCCGCACCTTCATGGGCTACCGCCGCGCCGACGGCCGTGCCGGCACGCGCAACTTCATCGGCGTTCTCGCCAGCGTCAATTGCTCGGCCACCGTTTGCCATGCCATCGCCGACGAGGCGAACCGGACGCTGCTGCCCAGATATCCGGGGATCGACGGCTTCGTTCCCATCGTTCACGGCCAGGGCTGCGGCATGAGCGCCACCGGCGACGGCATGATGGTGCTGCACCGCACGCTTGCCGGCTATGCCCGTCACCCGAATTTTGGCGGTGTGCTGATGGTCGGTCTCGGCTGCGAGGTCAACCAGCTCACCCTCTATGGCCAGAAGGGCGTCGCCGCGGGAAAGCGCCATTTCAACATCCAGGAAGCCGGCGGCTCGCGCAAATCTGTCGAGAAGGCGTTGGTCGTGCTGGCCGAGATATCAGAGGAGGTCGGCAAGCTTGAGCGTGAGCCGATCCCGGTCAGCGAGATCGTCGTCGGCCTGCAATGCGGCGGCTCCGACGGCATGTCCGGCATCACCGCCAATCCGGCTCTGGGCGCCGCGGTCGACATCCTGGCCGGCGTCGGCGGCATCGGCATCCTCTCCGAGACGACGGAAATCTACGGCGCCGAGCATCTGCTGGCCTATCGTGCGGCGACCCCGGAGATCGCCGCCAAGCTCGATGGCTATGTAAAGTGGTGGGAAGATCATGTCGCCAAGCATGGCGCCTCCATCGACAACAATCCGTCACCCGGCAACAAGCGCGGCGGCCTGACCACCATTTTGGAGAAGTCGCTTGGCGCCGTCGCCAAGGGCGGCCAAACGCCGCTCAACGGCGTCTTCGGCTACGCAGAGAAGGTCGCCGGCCACGGGCTGGTGTTCATGGACACGCCCGGCTACGACCCGGTTTCCGCCACCGGCCAGGTGGCAGGCGGCGCAAACGTCATCGTCTTCACCACCGGCCGCGGTTCCTGCTTCGGCTGCCGGCCGACACCGTCGATCAAGGTCGCCAGCAACTCGACCATGTACCATACGATGGAAGAGGACATGGACGTGAATTGCGGCGTCATCGCCTCGGGCGAAAAGACCATTGCCGGCATGGGCCGCGAGATTTTCGAGCTGATCGTCGACACGGCTTCCGGCCGCAAGACCAAGAGCGAGGAGTTCGGCTACGGCGACAACGAGTTCGTGCCGTGGCACCTTGGAGCGACCCTCTAGAACAGCCACCAACTGACTTAAGACATGGACGGGGCCGGCAAATGGCCGGTGGGAGGCTTTGCATGAAGAAACGCCGTGTCGGCAGCACCGGGCTGGAAATAACCGAGGTCAGCTTCGGCGGCGCGGCGCTCGGCGGGCTCTACCGAGCCTGCCCACGCGAGACGGCGATGCAGACGCTGCAGGTCGCCTGGGATGCCGGCTTGCGCTATTTCGATACCGCGCCGTTCTACGGCTTCGGCCTTTCGGAACGCCGCTTCGGCGATTTCCTGCGCGACAAGCCGCGGGACTCCTACGTGCTGTCGACCAAGGTCGGGCGCCTGTTGCGGCCGGTGCCGGAAGACCGGATTCCGGACCATTCCTATGTTGATCCGCTGCCCTTTGCGCCCGACTACGACTATTCCTACGACGGTATCATGCGCTCCGTCGAGTTCAGCTATGCGCGGCTTGGCCTCAATCGAATCGACGTCCTGTTCGTCCACGACATCGGCGTCTATACGCATGGCGTCGAGAAAACGAAGCTGCATTTCCGCCAGTTTATGGATGGCGGGCTGAAGGCGCTGGAAGAGCTGAAGTCGCACAAGGTCATTTCCGCCTATGGCCTTGGCGTCAACGAGGTTCAGATCTGTCTCGATGTGCTGCGCCAGGCGCCGCTCGACTGCATCCTGCTCGCCAGCCGCTATTCGCTGCTCGACCGCACCGCCGAAGCCGAATTGCTGCCGCTTTGCCGGCAACGGCAGACCTCGCTGATCATCGGTGGCGTCTTCAACTCGGGCATCCTGGCGACCGGCCCGGTGCCGGGTGCGCATTTCGACTACCTGCCGGCCACCCAGGACATTCTCGACCGCGTCGGCGCCATGGAAAAAATCGCCGCCGAGGGCGGCTACCCGCTTGCTGCGGCGGCGTTCCAGTTCCCGCTGCACGAGCCTGCGGTGGCTTCCGTGCTGACGGGCACTGCCAAACCGGCCAATCTGGAACGAAATCTGCAACTGCTCGATATCCAGGTGCCCGAAACAGAATTCGCCAAATATGATCCCTACACGGTCGTTCAGAAACTCGGCTGATGCGCTGCGGCCTTCGCCGGTTGAACGGCGGACGGTGCGATCAGGAGGCGCCCCACCCTATGCTTCAAAAAAGAATGAATATTCCATCTTGACCGGAAGATGGAATTAATATTCCATGAATTTTGGAGAGGATTTGTGGGGTTTGACAATGAGGATCGGCACTCCCTTCCGGTCGAGGCATAGGCAGGACGACACGAAACACCGCTTGCGTCGACCGGACCGATGCACTATCAAAATGCGGTAAATGTTTTTTATTGATAAAGTTCCGTTTGGCCAGCGCCTATCCAAACCGAGCTTCCGCTACGTTCACCGGGCGACTTAGGGAGGAAGTCTAATGAAATTCGTGACCAGCATTCTCAACCGCCGCGCATTCGTGGCGCTCGCCGCCGCCTCGATGCTTGCCGGCGTGATGCATTCGGCGCCGGCTTCGGCGGCGGACGTAACCATTCCGATCATCGTCAAGGACACCACCTCTTTCTACTGGCAGATCGTCCTGGCCGGCGCCCGCAAGGCCGGCAAGGACCTCGGCGTCAACGTGCCGGAACTCGGCGCCCAGGCGGAGACCGACGTCAACGGCCAGATCTCGATCCTTGAAAACGCCGTCGCCGGCAGCCCGGCTGCCGTCGTCATCGCACCGACCGAGGCCAAGGCGCTCGGCAAGCCGATCGACGAGGCAGCCACCAACGTCAAGATCATCGGCATCGATTCCGGCGCCGACTCCAAGGCCTTCACCTCGTTCCTGACCACAGACAATGTTCAGGGCGGCCGCGTCGCCGCTGACGGGCTGGCGGCCGCGATCGGCGAAGCCAATGGCGGCAAAATCGAGGGCGACGTCGCCCTGATCACCGCGCTTCCGGGTGCAGGCTCGCTCGAGCAGCGCGCCCAGGGCTTCAAGGAACAGCTTGCCGCCAAATATCCCGGCCTCAAGCTCATTGCCGACAAATACGCCGACGGCCAGGCCACCACCGGCCTCAACATCGCAACCGACCTGATCACCGCCAACCCGAACCTCAAGGGCATCTTCGCCTCCAACCTGATCATGGCGCAGGGCGTCGGTCAGGCGATCGCCGAGAACAGCCTTGCCGGCAAGGTCGGGCTGATCGGTTTCGACAGCGACGAGAAGCTGGTCAAGTTCCTCAATGACGGCGTCATTTCCGGCCTCGTCGTCCAGGATCCGTACCGGATGGGCTATGACGGCATCAAGACGGCGCTCGCTGCCTCGAAGGGCGAGAAGGTCGAGGCCAATGTCGACACCGGCGCCAACCTCGTCACCAAGGCTAACATGAAAGATCCGAAGATCGACGCGCTGCTCAATCCGAAGCTCGACTGAGCACCGGCATTGGCACACCGTTTCCGGGGCTTTTTGCCCCGGAAACGACCTACACGCGTGCCACTCGTGAGGCCGATCTGGGAGGCCAATCTGGGAGGCCAATTGGGAGGAACGTCATGACGTCGACGGCGCAGGAACTGCATCCCGCCCCAACGCTGGAACCGGGCAGGACGATCCTCGAACTCAAGGGCTTGGAGAAGCGATATCCCGGCACGCACGCGCTGAAGCCGGTTGACCTCGCCTTCAAGGCCAGCGAAATCCACGCCATTGTCGGCGAGAACGGTGCCGGCAAATCCACCCTGATCAAGCTTTTGACCGGCGTCATGCCGCGCACCTCCGGCGACGTCATCTGGGAGGGCAAGCCGGCAGCGCTGGCGACGCCGCATGAGGCGATGGCGCTCGGCATCAATGCCGTGCACCAGGAGGTCGTTCTGTGCCGCCATCTCACGGTCGCGGCCAACATGTTCCTCGGCGAGGAGGATTCCCGCTTCGGCATTCTGCAGCAGCGGGCCATGGTCAGGGAAGCGCAGAAGATCATCGACGATCTCGGCTTCGATCTGCCGGCGCACGTCGTGCTGGGTGACCTGACCATAGGCCAGCAGCAGCTGATCGCCGCCGCCCGCGCCACCGTGCGCGGCACAAAATTCCTGATCTTCGACGAACCGACTGCCTATCTCACCCGCAAGGAAGCCGACCAGCTGTTCACGCTGATCCGCCGGCTGAAGGGCGAAGGCGTCACCATCATCTACATCAGCCACCGCATGGAAGAGGTGTTCGAGCTCGCCGACCGCGTCTCGGTGCTGCGCGACGGCACGCTTGTCGGCACCAGGAACATCGCCGAGACCAACGACGCCGAGCTGGTCAAGATGATGATCAACCGCTCGATCGAGCAAGTCTATCACAAGGAGCATTTTACCCCGGGCGCGACGCTGCTCGAAGCCCGAAATCTTTCCGGCAAGGGTTTTGAAAATGTCTCGATGACGGTCCGTGCCGGCGAGATCGTCGGGCTCTACGGCCTGATCGGCGCCGGGCGCAGCGAGTTCGTCACCACGCTCTACGGCCGTCATCGCAAGTCGGCCGGCCAGATCCTCTGGGAGGGCAAGGAGGTTCAGGTCAACTCCGAGCATGACGCTATCAGGCTCGGCATGGCGCTGGCGCCGGAAAGCCGCCGCGACCAGGGCCTCTGCCTCAACCTGCCGGTCGGCCTCAATCTCAATCTGCCGATCTACAAGCGCATCTCCAGCAATCTGCTGATCTCCAGCGCGCAGGAGAAGGCCGAGGCGGATCGCCAGATCGCCAATCTCAGGATCAAGACGCCGACGCGCAACGCCCTCGCCTCCAGCCTGTCCGGCGGCAACCAGCAGAAGATCGTCATCGGCAAGTGGCTGGCGCACGGCGCCAAGCTGTTCATCTTCGACGAGCCGACAGTGGGCGTCGATGTCGGCACCAAGGCCGAGATCTACCGCCTGTTCAGTGCGCTTTTGTCCAAGGGCGCCGGCATCATCCTGATCTCGTCCTATCTGCCCGAGGTCTATGAACTCGCCGACACGCTGCATGTGTTCCGGCGCGGCAAGCTGGTGGCCACGCATGGTTTCCACACTGCCGACCATGAGGAAATCCTCACCCAGGCGCTGGCCGAGAAACAAGAAAAACCGGGAGGACAGATATGAGCACCGAGGCTATTGCCGCCGAAAGGCCGAAACGCAACTACAACGCCCTGTTCGGGCTGACACTGCTGGCGCTGCTGGTTCTTTTGTGGGTCATCCTGTCGGTGGCGACGCCGAGCTTCGCCTCCGCCAACAACATCTCGAACCTGCTGCGGCAAGGTTCGATGATCGCCATCCTGGCGGTCGGCCAGACCTTCGTCATCATCACCGGCGGTATCGACCTTTCCGTCGGCGCCGTGGTTGGCTTCGCCACCGTCATCGTTGCGATGCTGATCAATGCCGGCGTGCCGATTTACCTCGCCATCCTGATCACCTTGCTGGTTGGCGTCGCCATCGGCCTGTTCCACGGCTTCGGCATCGTCAAGATGGGCCTGCCGCCCTTCATCATCACGCTGGCGACGCTGACCTCGCTGCGCGGCATCGGCCTTTTGATGACCAATGGCAACTCGATCTCGATCAACAACGACGCCTTCCAGCTGTTTTCGCGCAGTTCGTTTCTCGGCGTCCCCAATCTGTTCTGGATGGTGATCCTGGTCGGCATCCCCGCCTACATCTTCCTGCATCACAGCCGCTGGGGCCGGTATCTGTTCTCGGTCGGCTCAAACGCCGAGGCCTCGCGTTTGTCCGGCGTCAACGTCCAGCGCACCATCTACATGGCCTATACGCTGTCTGGCCTCTGCGCGGCTTTTGTCGGCGTGCTGCTTGCCTCGCGCATCGGCATCGGCAATCCGACGCAGGCCGAGGGCTGGGAGTTGCAGGCGATCGCCTCGTCGGTGATCGGCGGCACCTCATTGTTCGGCGCCGTCGGCTCGGTGCACGGACCGCTGCTCGGCGCCTTCATCCTCGCCACTATCAACAACGGCGCCAATCTCTTGAACGTCAATGCCTTCTGGCAGCGCATCATCACCGGCGTGCTGATCATCGTCATCGTCTATTTCGACGGCCTGCGCCGCCGCGGCAAGTAGACCATCTTAACAACCGCCGGCCCGGCGATCGGGCCGGCGACGCCATGAACCGACTGGATCAAAGCATGAAAGCCGTCATCTGCCGTTCGCCCGGCGATCTTGTTGTGGAAGACCGCCTGGCGCCGGGCACACCACCGCCGGGCTGGGCGCTGGTCGCGGTCAGTCATGTCGGCATCTGCGGCACCGACTATCACATCTTCGAGGGCAAGCATCCGTTCCTCGCCTATCCCCGCATCATGGGTCACGAGGTCTCCGGCACCGTGATCGAGGCCGGCGAAGGCGTCGACCTGCCGGTGGGCGAGCCGGTGATCATCAACCCGTATCTCGCTTGCGGCAAATGCATCGCCTGCCGTCAAGGCAAGCCGAATTGCTGCGTCGGGATCGAAGTGCTCGGCGTCCACCGCGACGGCGCCATGTGCGAACGGATCCTGGTGCCGGCGCAAAATCTTTACCCGGCCAACGGCCTGTCGCTGGCCGATGCCGCCGCCGTCGAATTCCTGGCAATCGGGGCGCATGCCGTGCGGCGCTCGCTGGCTGATCCCGGCGCGCGCGCGCTGGTCATCGGCGCCGGGCCGATCGGCCTCGGCACGGCGCTGTTTGCCCGCATTGCCGGCCTCGACGTAACGCTGCTCGACATGAGTGCGGAGAGGCTGGGTTTTGCTGCAAGCGAACTCGGCTTCGCCACCCTCGACGCATCACGGCAGTCTGCGACCGATCTGGTGCGCGAGGCGACCAACGGCGAAGGTTTTGACGTGATTTTCGATGCCACCGGCAACACCCAGTCCGTGCAGTCGGCCTTCGCCCATGTCGCGCATGGCGGGACGCTGGTCCTGGTCAGCGTCGTCAAGGACGACATCGTCTTTTCCGATCCCGAATTCCACAAGCGTGAGATGACGCTGATCGGCAGCCGCAACGCTCTGCGCGCTGACTTCGACCATGTCGCTGCCTCGATCCGCGATGGTGCTGTGCCGCTGGCAAAGCTCGTCACCCATCGCACGACGCTTGGCGACACGCCGCGCGACCTCGCCCGCTGGGCACATGCGAAATCCGGCCTGATCAAGGCCGTCATCCAGGTCGGATAAGACCGGACCTAAAGCGCCGATATCCTGAGCTCGACGCGCTCGGCCGGAAACCGCGTTTCGGCGAACTGGATCGGCTGGCCGTCCGGCGTGACGTTGACGGCGACCGTGACCAGCACGATGGCGCCGGGCTGCAGATTAAGATCGGCAAGGTCGGCGGCGTCCGCATGACGGGCCGACAGCACCGTCGATTGCCTGAGATAGTCACCGATGCCGAAACGCTGGAATGAGGCGGTCACCGATCCGGTTTCGGCCATGGCGGCATCGATGCCGGCGAAGCGAGCCGCATCGAACCAGCCGGTGGCACGCGAGACCGGTTGCCCATCGGCTTCGCCGCGTGTCTCGAGGCGTATGACAGTCGAGCCCCTGGCAAGCCCCAGCCCTTCGGCGACGCGCCGGCTGGCCGGCTCGACCGCCGATTCGAGCAGCACGCTGCGGCGCTCCGACGCCTGCCCTTGCAAGCCCTCCGAAAAACGGGTGCGGGCGCCGATCGGATAGGACAGCCGCTTGCGCGACAGCACAAAAGTGCCGCGCCCCTGTTCGGCCCTGAGCACGCCATCCTGCACCAGTGCGGCGATGGCGCTGCGCACCGTATGGCGGTTGACGCCATAGCGCTCGGCCAGTGCAACTTCCGGTGGCAACGCAGCATTCTCGGCAAAGTCGCCGACGGCGATCGAATGCAGGATCTGGTCGGCGATCTGCCGCCACAGCGAGACGCCGCTGCGCCGCTCCAAGCTGCTGGCCATCTGCTGACCGATCATCTCTTTGCCCCGATCTTTTCGGCCCTGTCATCCATCCGTCATGGACACGCATTAGAAAATAGATATAATTTGTATAATTGTCTATATCAATAGACGAATTTTCGATGCAAGGGAATGTCAACCATGCGAGGACAGGAAGCGCGCGATCAGCAGCTTGAGCGCAAGGCGGTCATGGCGACGCTGGCGCAATCGACCGGCGACGATATCGTCCGCCTCTGGAACGAAGCCGGCCTGCCTTCGGAAGCAGAGCTCCTGCGCGGCCCCGAAACCGGCCTGGTCACCGTGCGTGGCCGCATCGGCGGCGGCGGCGCGCCTTTCAACGTCGGCGAGGCGACAGTCACCCGCGCGACGGTGCGGCTGGCCTCGGGAGAAGTCGGCCACTGCTACGCGCTCGGCCGTGACAAGCAGAAAGCAAGACTGGCGGCGATCGCCGACGCGCTCTGGCAGGATCCCACCCGCCGCAACGAGGTCGAGAGCAAACTCATTGCGCCGCTGCAGGCCGCACTGGCCAGCAGACGTGAGCGGCGGCGCGCCGAGACGGCGGCAACGAAGGTCGATTTCTTCACCATGGTACGCGGAGAAGACTGATGGACATCGCAACCCAGGCGATCGAGGGCGGCTTTGTCGATCCGGTGTTCGACGCCCAGACGGTGTTCCGCGCCGTGATGGACGCAATGGCGCGGCCGGGCACCCTGCAGCCTCTGCCGGCCTTTGCCCGCCCGCCGGCGCCGCTGTCGGCCACCGCGGGCGCCATCGCGCTGGCGCTGTGCGACAACGACACGCCGCTCTGGTTCGACCTCGTCTTGCAGGCCCCAGCAGCGGTGAAATCCTGGCTCGGCTTCCACACCGGCGCGCCACTGGCCCACACGCCAGCCGATGCGCATTTCGCGCTGATCGCCACGCCGGCCGAGATGATGGCGCTCGACGGCTTTTCACAAGGCACCCAGGACTATCCCGACCGCTCGACGACGTTGATCCTGCAGGTCAGCGATCTCGCCTCAGGGGGCCCTCTGCTGCTCGAAGGTCCTGGCATCGAAACAACCGCGACAATCGCGCCGGCGCAGATGCCGCGCCACTTCGTCGAACAATGGAAGCAGAACAATCAGCGTTTCCCCCGTGGTGTCGACATTATCCTCGCCACCCCGGAAGGCGTTGCCTGCCTGCCGCGCACGACGCGCATCAAGACGATGGAGGCGTGATATGTATGTCGCGGTAAAAGGCGGTGAAGCGGCCATTGCCAACGCCCACGCCCTGCTCGCCGACCGCCGCCGCGGCGACCGTTCCGTGCCGGCGCTGCGCCTCGACCAGATCGTCGAGCAGCTGGCGCTCGGCGTCGACCGGGTGATGAGCGAAGGTTCGCTCTACGATCGCGAATTGGCGGCGCTGGCCATCGTTCAGGCGCGCGGCGACATGATCGAGGCGATCTTCCTGGTTCGCGCCTATCGCACCACGCTGCCGCGCTTCGGCTACACCAGGGCGATCGACACCGGCGCGATGCTGGTCGAGCGGCGCGTGTCGGCGACCTACAAGGATCTGCCCGGCGGCCAGCTGCTCGGCCCGACCTTCGACTACACGCATAGGTTGCTCGATCCCGAGCTTGCCGCCGGCGGCGATGTCGCCGAGCCGCTGCAGCGCGCCAGCGACGCGGACGCCATGCCGCGCGTCTCTGCCATCCTTGCCCGCGAAGGCCTGATCGAGCCTGACGGCGACATGCCGCAGGACCATGTCCCCGGCGACATCACTCGCGAGCCGCTGGAATTCCCGATGGCGCGCGACATCCGCCTGCAGGCGCTGTCACGCGGCGACGAGGGTTTTTTGCTGGCGCTCGGCTATTCCACCCAGCGCGGCTATGCCCGCAACCATCCCTTCGTCGGCGAGGTTCGCATCGGCGAGGTCGAGCTGGAACTCGACGTGCCGGAGCTGCCTTTCGCCGTACCGCTGGGTACTGCGCGTGTCACCGAGTGCCAGATGGTCAACCAGTTCAAGGGCTCGGCCAAGGCGCCGCCGCAATTCACCCGCGGCTACGGCCTCGTCTTCGGCCAGAGCGAGCGCAAGGCGATGGCCATGGCGCTCTGCGACCGCGCGCTTCGCGCAACCGAATTCGGCGAAGATGTCGTCGCCGCTGCCCAGGACGAGGAATTCGTCATCTCGCATTCCGACAATGTCCAGGCGACCGGCTTCGTCGAGCATCTGAAGCTGCCGCACTATGTCGACTTCCAGGCAGAGCTCGACCTGGTGCGCCGCATGCGCGCCGAGCACGACGGCCGCGAAAACGGCGGCAAGATGGAAGAAAAAAGGGAGGCCGCGGAATGACCGCACAACCGACCGATATCGCAACCTACAACTTCGCCTATCTCGACGAGCAGACCAAGCGGATGATCCGCCGCGCGATCCTCAAGGGCATCGCTATTCCCGGCTATCAGGTGCCGTTCGCCTCGCGCGAAATGCCGATGCCCTATGGCTGGGGCACCGGCGGCGTCCAGGTTACCGCTTCGATCATCGGCCCCGACGATGTGCTGAAGGTCATCGACCAGGGCGCCGACGATACCACCAATGCGGTTTCGATCCGCGCCTTCTTCAAGAAGGTCGCAAATGTCGCCGTCACCACCGACACGGCGAAGGCGACCATCATCCAGACCCGCCACCGCATCCCCGAGCACCCGCTGACCGCAGGCCAGGTGCTGGTCTATCAGGTGCCGATTCCCGAGCCGCTGCGCTTCCTCGAGCCGCGCGAGACGGAAACGCGCAAAATGCATGCGCTGGAGGAATACGGCCTCATGCATGTAAAACTCTACGAAGACATCGCCAGGCACGGCCGCATCGCCACCACCTACGCCTATCCGGTCAAGGTCGAGGGTCGCTATGTGATGGACCCGTCGCCGACGCCGAAGTTCGATAACCCGAAAATGCACCGTTCGCCGGCCCTGCAACTGTTCGGTGCCGGCCGCGAAAAGCGCATCTATGCGCTGCCGCCTTTCACCGAGGTAGTCAGCCTCGACTTCGAGGACCATCCGTTCGAGGTGCAGACCTTCGACCAGCCCTGCGCACTGTGCGCGGCCGAGAACGTCTATCTCGACGAGGTCATCCTCGACGACCATGGCGGCCACATGTTCGTCTGCTCCGATACCGACCATTGCGAGAAGCGGCGCGAGCAAGGCCATCGCGGCCACCTTGCGCCCGAGACCCCTCCTGCCCTGGAAAAAAGGGAGCCGGCGCAATGACCGACGAACCGCTGCTGCGCGTTTCCGCGCTGTCCAAGTTCTACGGTTCGCGCATTGGTTGTGAGAACGTCAGCTTTGACCTGTGGCCGGGCGAGGTGCTGGCAGTGGTCGGCGAATCCGGTTCCGGCAAGACGACGCTGCTCAACTGCCTGTCGACCAGATTGCTGCCGAGCTCCGGCACCGCCAGCTACCGCATGCGCGACGGCCAGTTCCGCGAGCTCTACCGCATGAGCGAGGCCGAGCGCCGCTTCCTGATGCGCACCGACTGGGGTTTTGTCCATCAGAACCCCGCCGACGGGCTGCGCATGACGGTTTCGGCCGGCGCCAATGTCGGCGAGCGGCTGATGGCGGTCGGCGATCGCCACTATGGCAAAATCCGCGCCACCGCCGTCGACTGGCTGTCGCGCGTCGAGATCGACGAGGACCGTATCGACGACGAACCGCGCGCCTTTTCCGGCGGCATGCGCCAGCGCCTGCAGATCGCCCGCAACCTCGTCACCGGGCCGCGGCTGGTGTTCATGGACGAGCCGACCGGCGGCCTCGACGTCTCGGTGCAGGCGCGCCTGCTCGACCTGTTGCGCGGCCTGGTCACCGATCTCGGCCTGGCGGCGATCGTCGTCACCCACGACCTTGCGGTGGCGCGTCTGCTGTCGCAACGCATGATGGTGATGAAGGACGGCCGCGTCGTCGAAAGCGGCCTCACCGACCGCGTGCTTGACGATCCCCGCGCGCCCTACACCCAGCTTCTCGTTTCTTCCATTCTGCAGGTGTGATCATGGCAACCCCGCTCGTCGTCTCCGATGTCGCCAAGAGCTTCACCATGCATCTGCGCGACGGCATCAAACTGCCTGTCGTCGCCGGCGTGTCGTTCTCGATCAGGAGCGGCGAATGTGCCGTGCTCGGCGGCCCCTCCGGCGCCGGCAAGAGCTCGATCCTGAAGATGCTCTACGGCAACTATGCCGTCGATGCAGGCCAGATCATCGTCCAGCACGAGGACGGGCTCATCGATCTGGCGACGGCCAGCCCACGCACCGTGCTTGCCGTGCGCCGGCTCACGATCGGCTATGTCAGCCAGTTCCTGCGCACAGTGCCGCGCGTCTCGGCGCTGGATGTCGTCGCCGAACCGCTGGTCGAGCGCGGCGAGGACCGTGAGGTCGCGCGCGGCAAGGCACGCGCCTTGCTGGCGCAACTCAACCTGCCGGAAAAGCTCTGGATGCTGCCGCCGGCGACCTTTTCCGGCGGCGAGCAGCAGCGCGTCAACATCGCGCGCGGCTTCATCACCGAGCACCCGATCCTGCTGCTCGACGAGCCGACAGCCTCGCTCGACGCCAGCAACCGCGACGTGGTGATTGCGCTGATCGCGGCCAAGAAGGCGGCCGGCGTCGCCCTGCTTGGCATCTTCCACGATCTCGACGTGCGCGAGGCAGTGGCCGACCGCGTCATCGACGTGACCGCTTTTGCCGCCGGGAAGATCGCCGCATGACCAGAAAACTGTCGGAAACGCCGCTGGTCCACGAAACGGCGGAAGTCGACAACTCGACGCTCGGCCGCTGGACCGAGATCGCCGAACGCTGCCGGCTTTCGGAAAGTACGCTCGGTGACTATTCCTACATGATGCAGGACTGCAGTGCCTGGTGCGCGACGATCGGCAAATTCGCCAACATCGCCGCCAGTGTCCGCATCAACGCCACCAACCATCCGACCTGGCGGCCGACGCTGCACCATTTCACCTATCGCGCCTCTGACTATTGGGACGACGCCGAGCACGAGAGCGAATTCTTTGCGCAGCGCCGCGCCAAACGGGCCACCATCGGCCACGACACCTGGCTTGGCCACGGCTCGACCATCCTGCCCGGCGTCAGCGTCGGCGACGGTGCGGCGGTCGGCGCCGGCGCCGTGGTGTCGAAGGACGTCGCGCCCTACACCATCGTCGGCGGCGTGCCGGCCAAACCGATCCGCGAACGCTTCGACCGCCGCACGGCGGAACGCTATCAGGCACTTGCCTGGTGGGATTGGGACCACGCCCGCCTGCGCGCCGCGCTCGACGATTTTCGCGCGCTTTCGGCGGAAGCATTTCTGGAAAAATACGGCAGTTGGTGAATGGTCAATAGTGAATGGCGGCAGGGAAGCCGTTCTTATCACCATTCACCATTCACCATTCACCACTTGATCGAACTGCCGCCGCCGGCTCGCCCCCTTCAGCCTGTGGACGGTAACAAAACTGACATCAATCCGACACCGCGGTTTCATGCGGCTGCGCTAGCCAAAGGTTAACAGACCTTCAACTGCGACTGGACTGGAACCTGCTCTATGCCAGCAACCTCAGCCACGCTCGAGATCCGCGGCGTCACCCGTCGGTTTGGCAGGAACACCGCCGTCAGCAATGTCGACATCTCGATCCCGCACGGCCAGATGGTCGGCATCATCGGCCGTTCGGGTGCCGGCAAGTCGACGCTTTTGCGCATGATCAACCGGCTCATCGATCCGAGCCAGGGCTCGATTTTCTTTAACGGCGCCGAAGTCTCCAGCCTGCGCGGCTCGCTGCTCAGGCGCTGGCAGCGCGATTGCGCCATGATCTTTCAGCAGTTCAACCTGGTGCCGCGCCTCGACGTGCTGACCAATGTGCTGCTTGGCCGGCTCAATCACCGCTCGACCGTTGTCAATCTGCTCGGCGTCTTCTCCCGTGAGGAACGGGCCGAGGCGATCGCGGCGCTCGAGCGTCTCGACATCGCCCGCACCGCGCTGCAGCCAGCCGGCACCTTGTCCGGCGGCCAGCAGCAGCGCGTTGCGATTGCCCGTGCCATGATGCAGCAGCCGAAAGTCATCCTCGCCGACGAGCCGATCGCCTCGCTCGACCCGCTCAACGCCAAGGTGGTGATGGATTCGCTGCTGGACATCAATCTGCGGGAGGGCCTCACCGTGGTCACCAATCTGCACACGCTGGATACTGCGCGCACCTATTGCAACCGCATCATCGGCATGGCCGCCGGCAAGGTGGTGTTCGACGGACCGCCCGAAGAGCTCAACCGCGAGGCCGTGCGCATGGTCTATGGCGCCGACAGCAATGGCGGCGAAATCTCCGAGGCGATCACCTCGACCAGCGTCGCCATCAAGCAAAAGATCGCCGCATCCGCCGGACCGCTCGAGCCGGCATTTCCCGGCTACTAGGTCGACGATCCGGCAAGTGGATACCGGTATACGAGTATACGAAAGCAGACCACGAAAGAGCGCCTGGACCGCCAGTCCGCATCAAGGCCGGGCATAAAAAGCGCCGTCAAAAATCGAACGCTGCCGGCGCGATGCCGGAACCAACAGGAGAGACGCGAAATGTTTAGAAAAATACTTTTCGGTGCCGTTTCCATCCTCGCCATGGCAATGGGCGCGGTCCAGGCACAGGACCTGAAGGAATTCCGCGTCGGCATTTTGGGCGGCGAGAACGAAGCCGACCGCCTGCGCAACTACCAGTGCTTCGCCGACCACATCAAGCAAGTCCTCGCCGTGGAAAAGGTTTCGCTGTTCCCGGCCGCCGACTACGACGGCGTCATCCAGGGCCTGCTCGGCGGCACGCTTGACTTTGCCGAGCTCGGCGCTTCCGCCTACGCCAAGGTCTATCTCGAAAACAAGGACGCGGTTCAACCGATCCTGACGACGATCCAGACCGACGGCTCGACCGGCTACCGTGCGGTCATGGTCGCGCGTGCTGATTCCGGCATCAAGACGCTCGCCGACATGAAGGGCAAGAAACTCGGTTTCGCCGATCCCGATTCGACTTCTGGTTACCTGATCCCGGTCACGTCACTGCCCAAGGACATCGGTATGGATGTGAAGAGCTACTTCGCGTCGACCGGTTTCGGCGGCGGCCATGAACAGCTTGTCCTTGAAGTCCTGAAGGGCACCTTCGATGCCGGCACCACCTGGGCCTCCGGCGTCGGCGACTTCAACGACGGCTACAGCTCAGGCAATCTGCGCAAGATGGTCGACAAGGGCGTCCTCAAGATGGATGACCTCGTCGAACTGTGGCAGTCGCCGCTGATCCCGAACGGCCCGCTGGTATTGCGTACGTCGATCGACTCCGGCGCCAAGCAGAAGATCACCGATTTCCTGACCAAGCTTCCGGAAACCGATCCGGCCTGTTTCTCGGCGATACAAGGCGGCGATTACAAGGGCTATTCACCGGTCACCCCGGAATTCTATCGGCCGATCATCGACGCCCGTAAGGCGAAGATCGGCTCGTAAGCAAACTGCCAAAACGCCGCCGGGGCCATGTGCCGCCGGCGGCGTTGCCGCATCAGGGGTCGGGGTTCTATCGATGAGTGCGACCGAAATTTACCGCGCGGCCACGCTTTCACCGGAGGGAGCCACCGTCGAGCGACACTGGCGCGACCTCGCCGCCCGCCGGCGCCTTTACACGATCGGCGGCCTGGTTTTGCTGTTTCTTGCACTCTCTGCCTCGCTCTGGTTCGCCAACGAAACCAACGCCGGAAAGTTCTTCGACCGCCTTCCCCACGTCGCCGACTTTTTCGCCGAGCTGAAGCCGCGCGACTGGTTCGACCCGGTGCGCGCGCTGTTCGACCTGCCGTCCCCCTATGACGACGGCAGCCTCAAGTTCGACTACCCGGAAGGCCGGGTCTACCTGACCCAGGGCATCTACATTCCGGAGTATTTCCACCGGATGATCGAGACGCTGAACATCGCCCTGTTTTCGACGCTGGTGGGCGCCACATTCGGTTTCCTGCTCTGCTTCTTCGCTGCAGGCAATATCACGGCCAGCCGCTGGCTCCGTTTCTTCACGCGCCGCTTCCTTGAAATCGTCCGCGCCTTTCCGGAAATTGTCATTGCCGGCTTTTTCCTGGCGATTTTCTCGCTAGGGCCGATTCCTGCGATCATTGCGGTCAGCATCCATACCGTCGGCGCGCTCGGAAAAATGTTCTTCGAAGTCGTCGAAAATGCCGACATGAAACCTGAGGAAGGCTTGCGCGCCGTTGGCGCCAACTGGGTCGAGCGGGTGTGGTTCGGCATCGTGCCCCAGGTCCTGCCCAACTTCATCAGCTATTTCCTGCTCCGCTTCGAGATCAATGTGCGCGCTTCGACCATACTTGGCGCCGTCGGCGCCGGCGGCATCGGCGAATCCCTGCGTCTTTCGATCGGCCGGGGCCATGAGGCCAAGACCATCGCCATCGTCTTCCTGCTGTTCTGCACGATTGTCGCCGTCGACCAGCTTTCGGCATGGCTGAGACATCGTCTTGTCGGTCGGCAGGCGTTCGCATACCGGCGCGGAGAGTAGTGCAATGAATCCGGATGCCATCAACGACATCGCCGCTCGCCACCCGGACGCGTTCCGGCGCTCGCTGTGGAAGCGCTACGCCACTCCGATCGGCATGCTTCTTTGCATTCTCTACACCTTCTATTGTTCGTGGTTCTTCTCGGTCACCGCCGTTCTCGAAAAGGCGAACTGGAACCTTGCCGGCGCGTATCTCGCCGACTGGGTGTCTTACGAAATCCGGCCCGACATCGAATTCAAGGACAATCATCTGACAATCGACTACTCCCGCTTCTCCAAGCTGGGATCCAATCCAGATCCCGACTGGGTCGCCAAGCAGATGGCCGTCATCGAGCGGCAGGTCGAGGCAGTGCCGGCACCGGCGGTCGCGACCAACAAGTCGTCGCAGGATTCGTTCATGGCGCCTGGTGCGCCAACTGCCGAGAAGCCGGCCGCCCCGTCGGGCCAATCCGCTCCTGCGGTGCCTGAAACGGTGCGCGAAAACGCCGTCGTGGCGGCGACCGTCACCCTTGGCAATGGCCAGATCGCCGTCACGCCAAACCTGGTCACCGTGACGCGCGGCGCCGAAACCGTCGTCTTCGACATCGCCAAGGGCAGTTCTGTGACACCGCGCACACCGCTGCCCGACTGGATCGAGCAACGCAGGCCAGGCTCGACAGCCTATGTCTCGTTCGGATTTCTCGGCCGCGCTGAGGTGCAGAACGACGAGGTGGTCGCCTGGCGACGTTTCTTCGGCTGGGCCAATTTCGTGTTCGACACGAACTCGCCATTCTGGGGAAAGCCGTTCAGCGAGGTCGCTTCACTGATCGTCGCCGGGGCTCGCATCGACCCGTCGCGGTCAAACGCGGCGCTCGCCTGGGACAACATTTTGAACAACGCCGAGTGGCAGCACGGCGACGTCTGGCTGAAACTCTTGCAGACCATCGTCATGGCTTTTGTCGGCACCGTGCTGGCCTCGATCGTCGCCTTTCCGCTCGCCTTCCTGGCTGCGCGCAACGTCACGCCGAGCCGCATAGCCAACCAGGTGACAAAGCGCTTCTTCGATTTCCTGCGCTCGGTCGACATGCTGATCTGGGCGCTGTTTTTTACGCGCGGCTTTGGTCCTGGGCCGCTGGCCGGCATGTCGGCTATCTTTTTCACCGACACCGGAACCCTGGGCAAACTTTATTCCGAGGCGCTGGAAAACATCGACGACAAGCAGCGCGAGGGCATCCGCTCGGTTGGCGCCACCCCGGCAATGGTGCAGCGCTACGGCGTGCTGCCCCAGGTTCTGCCGGTATTCCTCAGCCAATCCCTTTATTTCTGGGAATCCAACACCCGGTCAGCGACGATCATAGGCGCTGTCGGCGCCGGCGGCATCGGCCTCAAATTGTGGGAGGCTATGCGCACCAACACCAACTGGGCCAATGTTTTCTACATGGTTTTGCTGATCCTGCTTGTCGTTTTTATCTTCGACAGCATCTCCAGCTATCTCCGCCGCAAGCTGATGGGGACTGTCGCAAACAGCAATGATGAGCGGCGCGTTTCCGCCCGGCTGCCGGCAGTTCAGATCGCCTGAGAGGAAGGCTGCGTCCAGGCACCAGCCTTTTTCCAGCCGCTCTTGATGTGCTTGTAGCCGTCGCGGTAGACGGCTTCCGGGCTTTCCGAAAAATCGCGCCACACCTTGGTAGCCGCCGCCAAATCTTTCAGCGAGCGGCCGAAGGCCTCGATCGTCAGCCAGTCGTCATAGCCGCTCTTGCGGATGGCCGAAAACGTCTCTTGCCACGGAATATGGCCGCGCCCCGGCACGCCGCGATCATTCTCCGAAATATGGATATGGACGACATTTTTGCGGTTGCGCGTATAGGCGCCGATCGCGTCGGTCTCTTCGATATTGGCGTGGAAAGTGTCGTACATCGCCTTGATGTGCGGCCGGTCGATCGTGTCGACATGCTCCGACAGATCGTCCATCGTGTTGAGCAGATAGCATTCGAAGCGGTTGAGCGCCTCCAGCCCGATGGTGACGTTGTTGTTGCCGGCATGATCGCCGATGGCGCGTTGCGAGGCGACGGAGCGCTTTTTCTCCGCCGCTGTCGGTCCGCTGCCGGAAAAGGCGCCGAGCGTCGAATGCAGCGGGCCGCTCAGCGTTCTGGCGCCAAGCGCATGTGTGCAGTCGATCGCCCATTTCATATAGTCGATGCCGGCCTTGCGCGTTGAGGCATCGGCCGAGATCAAATTCATCGCCGGATCGCCCATCGCCGAAACGGCGGTGCGCTCCAGCCCGATGCGGTCGAGCAGCGCACCGAGCTTCTTGTAGTCGTCCGGCGTGCCGGCAAAGATCGGAATTTCGACGCCGTCGAAGCCTGTCGCCTTGATATCCCTGAGCAGCGGCTCGTGTTTCTTCGACACGGCCGTCGTCCACAAAAACATGCACATGCCGATTTTCATCGACGCCCCCTCCAACATGATTTCCGGTTGTTTCCTAGAGCTTCGTCCAGGCTGCGTTCTTCTTCGACGATTTCACGCAGGCCTCGATGAAGGCCATGCCTTCGACACCGTCCTGGATGGTCGGGAAGATGACATCCTTAGCCGGCTTGCCACCCTTCCGGCGCGCCGCGCGCATGGCGCGGGCCGCCTCCTGGTAGATGTTGGCGAAGCCTTCGAGATAGCCTTCCGGATGGCCTGACGGAACGCGGCTGACGCGCCCGGCGACGGGCAGCGCGCCGGCGCCATTTCGGGTGATCAACTGCTTCGGCTGGCCGAACGGCGTGTACCAGAGGTAGTTCGGGTCGGCCTGCACCCATTCAAGCCCCCCCTTCGAGCCGTAGATGCGCAGCTTCAGCCCGTTCTCGTGGCCGGGCGCCACCTGGCTCGCCCACAACATGCCCTTGGCTGGGTGCGACTTGCCGACCGGCTTGAAGCGCAGCATCACATTGACATTGTCGTCGAGTTGCCGCCCCGGCACGAAGGCGTCGAGATCGGCGGAAAGCGCATCGAGCTCAAGCCCGCAGACGAAGCGTGCCAGATTGTAGGCATGCGTGCCGATGTCGCCCAGCGCGCCGCCGGCGCCGGCCTGTTTGGGATCCGAGCGCCACGCTGCCTGCTTCTGGCCGGTGGCGGCAAGGTCCTCGGTCAGCCAGTCCTGCGGATATTCCGACTGCACGATGCGAATGTCGCCGAGCTGCCCCTTGGCCACCATCTCGCGCGCCTGCCGCACCATCGGATAGGCGGTGTAGTTGTGGGTGAGGACAAAGACCTTGCCGGTCTTTTCAACCAGTGCCGCCAGCTTCTTCGCTTCCGCCAACGTCGTCGCCAGCGGCTTGTCGCAAATGACGTGGATGCCGGCTTCGAGAAACGCCTTCGCCGCCGGCACATGCACATTGTTTGGCGTGACGATGGCCACCGCCTCGATGCCGTCCGGCCGCTTGGCCTCGGCCTTGGCCATCTCGGCGAACGAGCCGTAGCTGCGCGCCGGATCGAGCCCGAGTTCCTCGGCCGACGCCTTGGCACGCGCCGGGTCGGATGACAGGGCACCGGCGACCAGCACGAACTCATTGTCCATGCGCGCCGCGATCCGATGCACGGCGCCGATGAAGGCGCCTTGCCCGCCGCCGACCATGCCGTAGCGGATCGGGCCGCCTCCCGTTTCCGACTTCGATGCGCCGACCATGATTTTTCTCCCTCGTTGTTTCTTACCCTCCCCCTTGCGGGGAGGGTCGACGCGTAGCGTCGGGGTGGGGTCGCCGGGCGTGGAGCTCGGCATGAACCGACCCTACCCGGCCCTTCGGGCCACCCTCCCCTCAAGGGGGAGGGGGAAAAAACTAAATCCCCATCATGGCGCGCAGCACCTTTTTATCGGTCGCGCTGCCGGCGAAGTCGTCGAATGCCTTTTCCGTCACCCTGATGATGTGATGCTGGATGAAGGGCGCGCCTTCGGCCGCGCCATCCTCGGGGTGCTTCAGGCAGCACTCCCATTCCAGCACCGCCCATGAATCGTAGTCATACTGGGCGAGCTTGGAGAAGATGCCGCCGAAATCCACCTGGCCATCGCCGAGCGAGCGGAAACGCCCGGCCCGGTTCGTCCAGCTCTGATAACCGGAATAGACGCCTTGCCGGCCGGTCGGATTGAACTCGGCATCCTTGGCGTGGAAGGCCTTGATCCGCTCGTGATAGATGTCGATGAATTCGAGATAGTCGAGCTGCTGCAGCAGGAAGTGCGACGGGTCGTAATTGATATTGCAGCGCTTGTGGCCGCCGACCGCGTCAAGGAACATCTCGAATGTCGCACCGTCGAAGACGTCCTCGCCCGGATGGATTTCGTAGCCAACATCGACGCCATTGTCCTCATAGACGTCGAGGATCGGCTTCCAGCGCTTTCCCAGTTCGGAAAACGCTTCCTCGATCAATCCCGCCGGCCGTTGCGGCCACGGATAAAGGTAGGGAAAAGCCAACGCTCCACAAAACGACACCGACGCCTTGAGCCCGAGGTTCTTCGAAGCCTTGGCGCCGAACTTCATCTGTTCGACCGCCCATTGCTGCCTGGCCTTCGGATTGTTGTGCACCGCAGGCGGTGCGAAGCCGTCGAACTGCGCGTCATAGGCCGGATGCACCGCCACCAACTGCCCCTGCAAATGCGTCGACAGCTCGGTGATCTCGACGCCGGCATCGCTGCAGATGCCCTTCACCTCGTCGCAATAGGCCTGGGAAGACGCCGCTTTCTCGAGGTCGAACAGCCGGCTGTCCCAAGTCGGGATCTGCACGCCCTTGTAGCCCAGCCCGGCCGCCCATCTGGTGATCGACGGCAGCGAATTGAACGGTGCAGCATCGCCCGCGAACTGCGCCAGAAACAGCCCAGGACCTTTCATTGTCGACGGCATCGGCATCCTCCCTCATTATCCACGACCAAGCATAGCGCCGATTGAAAGCAGGGCCAGCCTTTTGGTCTTTTCTCGACAGGCGCTAGTGCGCGCCGCCATTCTGGTATTACCAAATATGCTGATTTGGTCAAGCGCCGCCACGCGCAACCGGCGCTCCGCAAATTGCCGGTCAGCGGGCAAATATGCCAGTTTAATCAAAGAAATAATCATGGGCCGGGGCTGCCTTGCAGGATTTCTTGCCGTCCAGATGAAATTGCTGTAGACCTCTTTTCACGCCCAATTGGTCGAACCAGTTACGACGAATGCTGGAGCGCCTTGGGGAGGAACCATGCAACGCAATCTGGGGTGCGTCGCAGGCGAATTGTTACAGGCGAATTCTGGGAAGGACAGACCATGCATCTTTCGACGCACAACTGGATGCGGGCGGAACCGCTGGAAACGACGCTCAAGCGCATCAAGAAATTCGGCTATGAGTCGATCGAGATTTCCGGCGAGCCCGCGCAATACAAGATCAATGAGACACGTGCGCTCCTGAAGGAGCACGGCATTCGCTGCTGGGGGGCGGTGACGCTGATGCTGGGCGAGCGCAATCTCGCCGCCAGGGACCAGGGCCAGCGCGAGCGCTCGGTGCAGTACGTCAAGGACGTGCTGACGATGGTCAGCGAACTCGACGGCGAGATCATCACGCTCGTTCCCGCCACGGTCGGCAAGGTGGTGCCGGACGGCACCGAGGAAGAAGAATGGGAATGGGTGGTCGACGCCACCAGGGAATGCTTCACCCATGCCAAGAAGGTCGGCGTCAAGGTCGCGATCGAGCCGCTCAACCGCTTCGAGACCTATCTGTTCAACCGCGGCGGCCAGGCGCTGGCGCTGGCCGATGCGGTCAGCCCCGAATGCGGCGTCTGCCTCGACGCCTATCACCTCCATATGGAGGAGTTCAACGTCTACGATGCCATCCGGCAGGTCGGAAACCGGCTGTTCGATTTCCACGTCGCTGACAACAACCGCTTCGCCGCCGGTCTCGGGCAGATCGACTGGCCGAAAATCGTCGGCACCCTGAAGGAAGTCGGTTACGACGGCGCGCTGACCAACGAGTTCGTCGCCCCAGTCGACCGCACGCCGGCTGCGCCCTATCCCGACATGGTCGACCGCAACCCGGTCGACATCTCGCCGGAGCAGCTCAAATTCATCCAGGACCACGGTTCCAGCGTGCTCACGGAAAAGTTCTACACCGACCAGATGCGCATCACCGCCGAAACGCTGCTGCCGCTGATCAAGTAGCCGATCTCTGGAAACGAGCCTTTCCGCCCGACGGCGGCCCCTAACGGCGGCAAGGCAGAGGATGAACATGCGCATCAAGACGGTCCAAGCCTGGTGGGTCCGCATACCGATCGAAGCCGCGCGGCAGCACCGCAGCGACTTCGGTCAGGTGACGACGTTCGACGCCGCAATCCTGCGCATCGAGACCAACGACGGGCTGGTCGGCTGGGGCGAAGGCAAGAATGCCGCCGGCAGCACCGGCAGCTACGGTGCCCTCGTCCACATGCTGAACCATGAGGTCGGCCCGCAGCTGATCGGCTGCGATCCGGCCGACATCGGGGTGATCTGGGAGATGCTCTATAACGGGGTGCGCCACGACAGCGCCGCGCAAAACGGCCACGCCATGCCGCAATTGGCACGGCGCGGCATCAGCGTCGCCGCAATCAGCGCCGTCGACATCGCATTGTGGGATATTCTGGGCAAGTCGCTTGGGGTTCCGGTCTGGCGGCTGCTCGGCGGCCGCAAGCTTGACCGCATGCCTGCCTACGCCTCCGGCGGCTGGGCCTCCACCGAGGCGATCGGCGAGCAGTTGAAATCCTATATCGCCAAGGGTGGCTTCAAGGCGCTGAAGATGCGGATCGGCGCGATGGACGGCGCTCCACACAATTCCGCCGCCCGCGTGCGCGCCGCAAGGCAGGCGCTCGGCCCCGAAGTCGACCTGATGGTCGATGCGCACGGCACCTATACGGTGGCGGAAGCCAAACGCTTCATCCATCTCGCCGGCGATCTCGATCTGGCCTGGTTCGAGGAGCCGGTCATCGCCGACGACAAGCCTGGGATGGCCGAAGTGCGGGCGTCCGGCTCCATCCCGATCGCCACCGGCGAAAGCGAAGCAACGCGTTATGCGTTCCGCGACCTCGCCACGCTCAAGGCTGCCGACATCTTCCAGCCTGACCCGGCCTTCTGCGGCGGCATCAGCGAGGCAATGAAGATCGGCACCATCGCCAGCGCCTTCAATCTGCGCTTCGCGCCGCATCTGTGGGCCGGCGCGCCTTGCTTCTTTGCCGGGCTGCATGTCTGCGCTGCTTCGCCGGCTAGCTTTACCGTCGAATATTCGCTCGGCGCCAATCCGATGATCCACGATCTGATCGAGGAGACTGTCGAAGCAAAGGACGGTATGATAGCGATCCCCGAGAAGCCTGGACTGGGATTCACCCTTTCGGAACGTTTCCTGGAGGCGCACGCGCTACGCGGCTGATCATGAAAGAAAAGAACCTTCTCGCGGAACTCGCCGCCTATTTGTTCTCCCACTCCGACAAGGCAACCGGCCGAACGCCGTCGGAGCGTGAACTGGCGGAGCATTTCGCCGTCAGCCGCGGCCAGATCCGCGAGGCGCTGGCCATCCTCGAAGCCATGCGCATCGTCGAGCGCCGAGCCAAGTCCGGCATCTACATCGACACCAAGCAGGCCAGCGTCGAAGCGATGGCGCTTTTTGCCAAGGCCGGCCTGCCGCTCGATCCGATCCAGATCTACGAGACCGTCGAGTTGCGCAAGATCCACGAGATCAAGGCTGCCGAGCTTGCCTGCTCGCGCGCCACCGAGGAAAATTTCGAGCGGCTGCGCGAAATCCTGAAAGCTTCGGAAGACCGCATTGCGGCGGGCGAGGGCCTCGCCAAGGAGGACCGCGAATTTCACCTTGAAATCGTGCGGGCAACCAAGAACAGCGTTTTTCACAACATATGCAGCCTCTATTACTTGATGGGCGAGCAACGCCTGCCGATCTACTTCAACGATCCCGAACGCAGCATGCGCTCGCATGCCGAGCACATCCATATCTACGAGGCGCTGCTGCGCCGCGACGGCAACCTCGCCCAGGCGCTGATGAGCGCCCATCTGCAAGGCGCGGAAAGCTATTGGAAAGGCCTGATCGAGGGCGGCGGGGCAGAACCTCACAGCCCAGCGCTCGAACCGGTCTGACATGCCTAAGATCTTGACAACACACACGCTGCACCCGCGCGCCTCCGCCATGTTGACCGGCGCCGGCGAACTCGTCGTCGCCTCCGCCCTCGATGCGGACACACTGGCGACTGAGGCTGGGAATGCCGACATCATCATCGTTCGCGCGCCGCTGCCATCTGCGCTTTTCGAACGGGCGACGAAGCTTCGGGCCGCAATCCGCCATGGCGCCGGGCTCGACATGGTTCCCATGGAAGCGGCCACGGCAGCCGGCGTGCTGGTGGCAAACGTGCCGGCAGTCAATGCGCGCTCGGTCGCCGAATACGTGATGTTCGCGGCGCTGGCGCTGCTGCGGCGCTTCCGCATGGTGGACCGCGACCTGCGGTCGAAGGGTTGGCTGGCCGGCCGCGACCACACCATTCTCGCCAGCGAACTCGCCGGCAAGACGATCGGCATTGTCGGCTTCGGCGCCATCGGACAGGCAGTCGGCCACATCGCGGCACATGGTTTCGAGCTGAACGTGGTGGCGACGACGCGCAGCAGGAGGCCGGCGCCGGACAGGGTCGGGTTCCTGTCGATCGACGCGCTGGTCGAGCAGAGCGACATCATCGTTCTGTGCTGCCCGCTGACAGCGGAGACGCGCGGCCTGATCAACCGCGAGCGCATCGGTCGAATGAAGCCGCACGCGCTGCTGATCAACATTTCGCGCGGGCCGGTGATCGACGACGACGCGCTGATCGAAGCGCTGCAGAAGGACCGTATCGGCGGTGCCGCGCTCGATGTCTTTGCGACGCAGCCGCTGCCGCCCAATCACCCCTATTTCGGCTTCGACAATGTCATTGTCACGCCCCATATGGCCGGCATCACCGAGCAGTCGATGATGCGCATGGGCGTCGGTTCGGCTGATGAAACCTTGCTGGTGCTGGCCAACAAATTGCCGATCAATCTGCGCAATCCCGAAGTGGTTGAGCACTACCGGCGGCGGTTCCCGGCCGACGCGTAGCGCTACCGCCGTTTCGCCCAGTTTCTGCACGACGCTGCTCCCCATGCTCGTTTTTCGCCGCACGCCGCTGCTTGTTGCGATCGGTTCGATCTGCGTCCTGCCCTCGGTCGCTGCGGCCGAGAGCAATTACGTCTATTGCGACAACGGCCTGCGGTGCGTGATGGCGCCCTGTCCGTCGAATAGCGCGCTCGACCTTGCCACGGGCAAGATCATCAAGGGCGTGTCGATCGACATCGAGGAACTGCCGCCGCAGGACAAGGCACCCGATCTTTCGGACAAGCTCTACGCCGGCAAGGTCGTCGTTGTTGGCTCCATCGAGAACCGAACCCAGACCCTCAACGGCAAGCAATACACTCTGCCATGGCTGGTCGCGACCGGTATCGAACGCGCGTCCAGGGACAGCGAACGGGGCCACTGTTCGTCGCATTAACGTTCACATCTTCAACGGCCAAGCAGTGCCTCAACTTCCGCCGCGATGCGCAGCAGACGGTGGTCGTCGCCGTGGCGCGCCACCAGCATCAGCCCGGCCGGGCGCGCCATTCCCGGCATCGGCAGCGAGGTCGCGCAGAGGTCGAACTGGTTGGCGATCTGCGTGTTGCGCAGCAGAAGACCTTCCGTACGCTCACACAGAGCTTCGTCGCCGGTCATCGACACGATGGTCGGCGCGGTGACCGGCGTGGTCGGCAGGGCCAGCACATCGACAGACGCCAGCCGCTCGTCCATGGCGGCGACAAGCGCCGTGCGGCGGCGGATCGCCCTTATATAGGCCGGGGCCGGCACGGCGGCGGCGCGCGACAACGGCTCGCTCACCCGCGGATCGACCGGCGTCGCCGCACCTGTCGCCAGCCAATCTGCATGGACCGCGGCGCCCTCCATAGCCGCAATCGAGGCCCGCCTGGTTACCGCGCGCAAATCGGCGAGGACGTCATCAATGGACAGATCGGCGAGGCGTGCACCGGCGAGTTCCAGCTTGCGAGCACATCGCTCGAACGCCGCCGCGACCTCTTCTTCGGTATCCTCGAAGAGCACGCCGCGCGGAATGCCGATGCGCAGTCCGGCAAGCGGAAGCGGAACAAGAGCCGCGAACTCTTCGCCCGCCATCACCGCGTCGGCTGCCGCACATTCGGCGACGGTGCGCGCAAGCGGGCCGATGGAGTCGAGCGTGTCGGACAGCGGGAAGACGCCAACGCGAGACACGCGCCGCGCCGTCGGTTTGAAGCCGACGACACCGTTCAGCGCCGCCGGAATACGCACCGAGCCGCCGGTGTCGGAGCCGATCGATATCTCGCTCGTGCCTTCGGCAACGGAAACACCGGCGCCGGAGGAAGAGCCGCCCGCGATCCGGCCGGTGTCGGTCGCATTGCCGGGCGTGCCGTAATGCGGGTTGACGCCGATCGCGGTGAAGGCGAATTCGGTCATGTTGGTCTTGCCGAAGATCACCGCGCCCGCTTGCCGCAGCCGCCGCACGATGACGGCATCCCGCAGCGCCGGCGCTGCGGTGCTGAGCAACAACGAACCGGCCGTGGTCGGCTCCCGGCGACGTCGAACAGGTCCTTGATCGACAGAATTGTTCCGTCGAGCGGCCCGAGCGTCACGCCGGCTCTGCGCCTGGTATCGGCGGCGTCGGCTGCTGCGCGTGCGGCTTCCGGATAGAGTTTTACGAATACGCTTTCATTGTCGGCGCGGACGGCGAGACGCGAAAGGACGGCTTCGAGGCGGTGGCGGGCTGATTGCATGGCACAGTCTACTTTTTTATTGTCGCCCGAACAGCCCAGCACACTGACGTCGATGGCTCTAGCGATAGCCAGTCACATCCGCTGGTTTGCCGGCGTCCTGAACCTCGGGAACGTAGCGCCACGCGTCAGGCCGCGAGCCGTCGAGATCCGTAAAGCCGTAGACCTGCGCCAGCCCGCCACTCGACAGCGACCGTCCGTTCCAGCGCGAACGGTCCGGGTCCGCCGCAAGCGCCGCCACTGCGCGCCCGATAAAGCGCGGGGTCTCGGAAATGACGAAATGCGGCACTTTTGCTGTCGCATCACGCCAGTTGTCCTCGGTCACCCCGAAAGCTTCCAACATCATTTCCGAACGCAGCCAGCCGGGTGTCAGCGAAATCGAGGTGGCGCCGTGCGGGGCGAGGTCCTTGGCATGGGCCCAGGCCATACGGGTCACCGACACTTTGGCGAGGTCATAGAACGGCGAGAGCCGATAATGCTCGGCATTATACTCCGCGGTGCCGTCGGTGACTTCGACCAGCAGGCCGCCCGGGCGCTCGATCAGAAGCGGCAGCGCGTAGTGTGCGGTGATCAGATGCGTGTCGATGCCCAGCCGCAACATGCGCAAACCATTCGTGAGATCATGTTCCCAGACCGGCTTGTTCCATTCGAACAGTTTCTCGCCGCCCCAAATGTCGTTGACCAGCACATCGAGGCGGCCCTGCTCGGCACGTATCCGGTCGACCAGCTTGCGCACGTCTTCGGCAACCAGATGGTCGACTTGCACAGCGATGCCATGGCCGCCTTGCGCTGAAACAAGCTCCGCCGTTTCCTCGATGGTTTCCGGGCGGGCGTATTCGGACTGATGCGCGCGTGTCGTCCGCCCGGTGACGTAGACCGTCGCGCCCGCGGCACCCAGTTCGACAGCAATGCCTCTCCCCGCACCGCGCGTGGCGCCAGCGACCAAAGCGACTTTTCCCTCAAGCGTCATTGAACTCCCCAGACTCTGACCAACCAATGCTCTGACCAACCAATGCTCTGACCAATGCTGGCCTTCTTCAATGTTAAGATATATAAATGATCATTCGGTTATAAATGGATGTCAAGATGCCTCGGCAAAAAACGCAATCCGACGAGGACGTGCTGGAAGCGGCACACCGGCTGATCCACAGGCATGGCCCGGAGGCACTCACATTTGAACGGCTGTCCAAAACTTGCGGGCTCTCCGGCTCGACCCTGGTGCAGCGTTTCAAGAACAAGGCCACGCTCAGGCAAAGAACCTTGCTGCAGGCATGGGACAGGCTGGACGCGAAGACGACAAAGCTCGCAGACGCGACGCCGAGGACCCCTTTTGGCGCGATCGAATTGCTGGTGGCGCTGTCACGCGACTATGGCGGCATCGAATCCTATGCCGAGGGCCTGCTCGTCCTGCGCGAAGATCTGCGCGATCCGGTGCTTCGCGCGCGGGGGGCGTCGTGGAAGGCATCCCTGTGCAACATCCTCGACTCTTGCTTTGCCTCTGTCGTCGACACGCCGTTGGACATCGGCCTGCTGATGGCATCGCACTGGCAAGGCTCGCTGCTTTGGTGGAGCTTCGACCCGAAGGCCGAAGTTGCATCCTACGTCGAAGACAGTCTGGGCCGTTTTGTCACCGCAATCGCCACGGCCCGAAAACCATAACTGGTTTTCGGGCCATTTCTTGGAGGCAAGAGGCGTCCTACGTGGGACGCACCTACGGACGGCTTAGGTTGCGCTCCTCGGGCCGAGCAGGAACGCCGCCAAGGCCGCCAGCAACGTCGCGATCCCGCAATAGGCGAAAGCGCTGGCAACGCCGGCATTGTCGACCAGCAGGCCGCCGAAAACGGCGCCCAGTGCGATGGCCACCTGGAATGTGGCGACCATCAGCCCGCCAGCGCTTTCTGCCTGGTCGGGAGCGGCTCGCACAAGCCAGGTTTGCAGCCCGACCGGTACCGCGCCAAAGGCAAAACCCCAGGCGGCCACCGCTATCGCCGCCACCGCGGGCGAAGCGCCGATGGTCAGCAGCAGAAGTGCCGCGACCGCAATCAGCAGTGGCGCCAGGCCCACCGCGGTCTTGAGGCTTCGTTCAGCCATGAAGCCGCCGGCAAAGTTGCCGAAGAAGCCACCGATGCCGTAGGCGAGCAGCACAAGCGAGATCGTCTCGATGTCCAGCGCGGGCACCTTCTCGAGAAACGGGCGGACATAGGTGAAGCCGGCAAAATGTCCCGAGGCGACCAGCAGGACCACCAGGAGCGCAACCCTAATCATCGGCCGATTTATTACCTCCAGCAAGGTCCGAAAGCTTGCCACGCCCGCCGGCGGCAGCTTCGGAAGGGTGGCGATCTGCACCAGCAGCGCCAGGGCGCCGACAACAGCTGCGATCATGAAGGCCGTTCGCCATCCCCAGATGTCACCGACATAGGCACCGACCGGGGCCGCACAGACGGTCGCCACCGAAACGCCGGTGAGGATGATCGACATGGCGCGCGGCATCAGCCGCATCGGGACAAGCCGCATCGCCATGGCCGCCGACATCGACCAGAAGCCGCCGAGGCTGATCCCGAGCATGATGCGGGCGATCAGAAGAACGGGAAGCGAGGACGCAAACGCCGCCAACAGGTTCGACAGGATCAGCAGCACGCTCAGTCCCCACATCACGAGCCTGCGGTCCAGCCGTTTGGTGATGACGGCCATGGTCGGGGCGGCTATCGCGCCGACAACGGCGGTTGCCGTCACCGCTTGGCCGGCGGTGCCTTCGGTCACACCGAGATCCTGCGCCAGCGGCGTCAACAGGCTGGCAGGCAGGAATTCCGCAGTCACCAGCCCAAACACACCGAGCGCGAGGGATATGACCGCTCCCCACGCCGGCTCGGCTCGTTCATCGGTTTCCGCCGGATCGAGAACGGCTGACATGACGCCTGTCGCGGGTTCGGTCATGATGGGATCTCCGATCTAGTTGCAGCGCAACATTTGGCTGCAGTGCAACATAGGGAGTGACCGCCTGGAGTTTCCATGCTAGAAACACCATCATGCTTGTCCATTCGTCCAAAGTTCCGGTCACCGGCGATCCGCTGACAGACATATTGCGCGGGTTACGGCTCGACGGCGTCGAATATGGCCGCTGTGAAATGCAGGAGCCCTGGGGCCTCCAGTTTCCGGCCCAGACGGCGGCGCGGTTTCACTTCATCGGCCGCACAGGATGCTGGTTGCTGCAGCCGTCCGGCGAATGGGTCGAGCTCAAGGCGGGCGACGCGGTGCTGCTGCCGCGCGGCACCGCACACGTCCTGGCGAGCGAGCCGGGCACTGAGGCTTCGCCGATCCAGGGTTATGAGGTCGGAGAGGTCTGCAAGGGCGTTTATTGCCTGTCCAACGAAGGCTGTCGGCCGGGGACGCTGCTGTTTTTCGGCAGCATGTATTTCAATCTCGACGGTTTGCACCCATTGCTTGGCATGATGCCGGACGTGATGCGCGCGCACGAGTTGGAAGCCTATGAACCGGCCATCCCGCATTTATTGGAGGCTATGGCACGCGAGGTGACGATGGAGCGTGTCGGCTCCGGCGGCATTCTGGCACGGCTGGCCGATGTGCTGGCCGCCACCGTCATCCGCTCATGGGTCGAGCGCGGCTGCGGCGACTCGTCCGGATGGATTGCGGCGGTGAGGGATCGCGAGATCGGCCGCGTGCTGGCCGCGATCCACCTCGAACCGGACCGCGACTGGACGGTGGAAACGCTGGCCAAGATGATGGGCGCCTCGCGATCAGGCTTCGCCGAACGCTTCGCGACGATCGTCGGCGAAACGCCGGCCAAATATGTCACCCAGGTGAGAATGCACCAGGCACGGCAATGGCTAGTCCGCGACCGGCTGAAGATTTCCGTCGTCGCCGCACGCCTGGGCTATGAATCCGACGCGTCGTTCAGCCGGGCGTTCAAGCGCGTCATCGGATCGGCTCCCAGCCATTTCCGTGCCGAGGAACAGGCCGAGACCCGCCAAGCCGGCTAAACCTGGCCACAGGCTTCAAGCCGCCTGGCATCCTCCCGCCCAACAGACGCGCATTTTTGCGCGACACGGCTTAGCCTGCGTGACGAAGGCTTATCCCGGTCCCCTTGTCGAACAGCACCACCTTGTCCGGATCCCAGGCAAAGCGCACCGGCTGCTCGATGTCGACATCGGTTCTGGCCGGCACGGTGGCCCGCAGCATGGCGTCGCCGACCCGCAGCGTCAGGATCTTTTCGACGCCATGGTTCTCGACATCGTGGACGCGCGCTTCCACCGGCGCCCCGCTCTCGAGATAGAGATCCTCGGGACGAATACCGAAGACGAGCGGGCGACCGTCGGTCTCGCCGCTCGTCCTGGCCCCCCCCGCAAAAGGCAGTTCGAAATTCAGCGGTGCCATCACCGCGCGGCCATTGACGAGCTTGCCGTCGATGAGGTTCATCGGCGGCGAGCCGACGAAGCTCGCCACATAGGTGTCGCGCGGATTGTTGTAGATCTCATAGGGCGTGCCGGTCTGGACGATGCGGCCATGGTTGAGCACGCCAACCTTGTCGCCCATCGACATCGCCTCGATTTGATCGTGCGTGACGAACAGGAAGGTCTGGCCAAGGTTCATCTGGATGTTCTTCAGCTCGGTGCGCAGCGCCTCGCGCAACTTGGCGTCGAGCGCCGACAGCGGCTCATCCATCAGGAACACGCGCGGCTTCCTGACGATGGCGCGACCAATCGAGACGCGCTGCATCTCGCCGCCAGAGAGGCGATCCGTCTTGCGGTCGAGCAGATGCTCGATACGCAAGGTCTTGGCAACGCGGTCGACACGCCTCTTGATCTCGTCGGGCTCGATGCGGCGGATTTTCGGCTTCAGCGGGAATTCGAGATTTTCGCGCACCGTGTAGCGCGGATAGAGCGAGTATTGCTGCAGCACCAGCGCCACGTCGCGCTCGGCCGCACCCCAGTCAGCGACATCAGCGCAATCGATGAATATCTGCCCTTCGTCCGGTTTTTCCAGGCCGGCGATCATGCGCAGCGTCGTCGTCTTGCCGGCGCCGGTCTCGCCGAGCAGCACGAAGAACTCGCCGTCGGCAATGTCGAGATTGAGCCCGGTCAATGCGGTGTGATTGCCGAATGTCTTTGAGATGTTCTTGAGCTGGATATGGGCCATCAGAGTCTCACCCCCAGCGAATTGCCGCTTGCCGTGTCGAAGAAATGCGCCTGCGCCGGGTCCAGCTTGGCGAAGACCTGGACCCCCGCCTTGCCGACGAAACCGGAACGGGTTCGGGCGCGCAGCATCTGTGTCCCGACCTTGAGGTCGACGATGTCGTAGGAGCCAAGCGGTTCGATGATGTGCGCCTCGACCGGCAGATAACCGTCCGCCGGCTCGCGCGAGACTATCACACCTTCGGGGCGAATGCCGAGTGAGAGGCGGTCCTGCCCGACGTTCGCGGCGTCGAGCTGGCCGACCAGTTCGGCCGGGAAAACGAACCCTTCCGCGGCACCGTCGACGGTGACCCTGGCGCCGGAACCGTTCATCGTCACCGCTGCGTTGGCGATGTTCATCACCGGCGAGCCAACGAATTGCGCGACGAACAAATTGGCCGGGCGCGTATACACTTCCGATGGGCTGCCCACCTGTTGCAGAACGCCCTCATGCATGATGACGATGCGGTCTGCAAGGCTCATCGCCTCGATCTGGTCGTGGGTGACGTAGATGGTGGTTGAGCCCTGCTTGATGTGCAGCCGCTTGATCTCCGCGCGCATCTCCTCGCGCAGCTTGGCGTCGAGCGCGCCGATCGGCTCGTCCATCAGCATCGCCTTCGGCCGCCGCACCAGCGCCCGGCCGATTGCCACGCGCTGCATGTCGCCACCCGACAGCGCCGACGGCTTCTTGCCGAGCAGATCGTTGATCTGCAGCACTTTGGCGACCGAGCGCACCTCGCCGTCGATCTCCGACTTGCTCTTGCGCATGGCGCGTAACGGAAAAGCGATGTTCTCGTAGACGCTCATATGCGGATAGAGCGAGAACGACTGGAAAACCATGGCGATGTCGCGGTCGGCAGCTTTGAGATGCTGGACCGGCTTGCCGTCGATGAGGACATCGCCGCCGTCGATCGTCTCAAGCCCGGCGATGGCGCGAAGCGTCGTCGTCTTGCCGCAGCCCGACTGGCCGAGCAGCACGATGAACTCGTTGTCGTCGATCTTGAGGTTGAGGTCCTTGATGACCTGGACGGCGCCGAAGAATTTCTGGACGCCACGAAGCTCGATCTGGGTCATGCGTGACCTTCTTTTTCCGGCGCGCCGGTCGCCTGCGGCTTCTGCCTTGGACCGACCCAGCCGGTGATCATGAACGTCAGCAGCCCGACGATGATGATCGTCAGCCCATAGCGGTGCAGGAAGAGGTTCCACGGCTGGCAGAGCGCGATGATGCCGCACACCATCACGATCTCGGCCGTGCGCTGGATTGTAGCATGGCGGATCATTTGCGAATCGCTCCGAAGGACATGCCGCGCAAGAGGTGGTTGCGCAACAGGAAGGTGAAGATCGCGACCGGCAGCAGGAACAGGAAGGTTCCGGCGGCAATCACCGTCCAGTCCGACAGGCCGGAACCGACCTGGCTTGGAATGAACGGCGGCGCCGTCTGGGCCCGCCGGTTGGTCATGATCAGCGCGAAGGCATATTCGTTCCACGCGGTGATGAAGCAGAACACGGCGGTGGCGGCGATGCCGGTGGCCGCCTCCGGCAGCACGATCTTGAAGAAGGCCTCCATGCGCGTATAGCCGTCGACGAGCGCCGCCTCCTCGTACTCCTTCGGAATTTCGTCCATGAACCCCTTCATCAGCCATACAGAGAAGCTGAGGTTGAAGGCGGTGTAGAGGATGATCAGGCCCCAATGCGTGTCGTTGAGGCCGACCGCCCGGTACATCAGGAACATCGGGATCGCCACCACCACCGGCGGCAGCATGCGCGTCGACAGGATGAAGAAGAGCAGGTCCTGTTCCCCCTTTATCTTGAAGCGCGAGAAACCGTAAGCGGTGAAGGTGCCCATGCCGACGGCAAGGATCGTCGAGGTGATGGCCACGATCAGCGAATTCATGAAGCGGCTCGGATAACCGGACCACTGCACCTCGCCCTTGCCCGAGCGCACCACCTTCTCGCCGCCGTCAAACACCAGTCGCTCCCACCACGGGGCGGCGGCGTATTGTTCCGGCGTCGGCGCAGTGCGCAACTGCGACCGCTTGGTGAACAGCTTTACGAAGGGCGATATCTCAGGCTGGAAGACCACCGTCGGTGGAATGGTGGTGGCAAGGTTGCGCGGCTTGAACGCCGTCGAGGCTATCCAGTAGATCGGCGCCAGGAATATAATCGTGACGATCAGCACACCGACGATGGCGAGCTTGTTGAGCGAACGCTCGGCAGAGGTGGTGACAGCGGCCATGCTAGCGCTCCTTCACCTTGTTCAGGTATTTGACGTAGATGTTGGTGATCGCCAGGATCATGATCAGCACGATGTAGGCGAGCGCGCAGGAGCGCCCAGTCTGCCATTCCTGGAACGCCATCTTGTAGAGCCGGATCGAGATCACCTCGGTGGTTGGCTGGCTGGTCAGGATGTAGGCAAGATCGAATGTCTTGAACGCCTCCATGGTGCGAAAGATGATCGCGATCATCAGGATCGGCGCGACCAGGGGCAGCGTAATGCGAAAGAACGTATAGAACGAGCCGGCGCGGTCGATCGCGGCCGCCTCGTAGAGGTGCTTCGGCACCGCCGACAGGCCGGCGAGCGACAGCAGCATGACGAAGGGCGACCACATCCAGATGTCGGTGATGGCAACCGCGTAGAGCGCCATGTCGGGGTTGGACAGCCACTCGAAGGAGCCGAGGCCGAGCGTATAGTTGATGATGCCGAAGGACGGATCGTAGAGCAGTTTCCAGAACAGGCCGACAACAGCCATCGACAGCATCATCGGCAACAGCAGCAGTGTCGTCAGCAGGCCCTTCAACGGGATATCCCGGTTGAGCAGCAACGCCACGCCGAAGCCGACGACGACCTGGCCGACCACGGAGACGATGACATATTTGGCGGTGATGGCGAAATTCGACCAGATGAACGGGTCGTTGAGCAGCTCGCGGTAATTCTGCAGTCCGACGAAAGTTGCCGGTGCCGCGCCCGATGCGCGAAAGTCGGTGAACGAATAGCCGAGCGAATAGAGCAATGGAAAGATGTTGAAGACGATCAGGAAAACGATCGTCGGAATGATGAAGAGATTGCGGATCGTAAGGTCGCTCATACCGCGGGCGGCGGAGCGCGACTTGGGATCCAGCGTGGTCATGACTGCAGTGGCCAAGGGCCGTTCCTCCGGAAAAGAAAACGGAAGGGGCGGGCTCCCGCCCCCTCCGAGCGTTAGTGCCGTTTACTTCACGCGGTTGTATTTCTTGAACGTCGCGTTCCAGTCCGCGGCGAGCGCATCGAGCACTTCCTTGGCCGTGCCCTGATTGCCGGTGATGTACGGATAGACGCGTTGGTTCATCTGGATGAGCAGCTCGGCATATTCCGGCGTCGCCCAGAAGTCCTTCACCTTGAACATGGTTTCGTAGAAGGCCTTGTTGTAAGGCGTGGCGTTCTGGAATTCAGGCGACTCGAGCACCTTGGCGCTTGCCGTGTAACCGCCGAGTTCCGCCCATTTCTTCTGCGTCTCGTCCTTGATGAACCATTCCAGGAACTTCATCGCCTCTTCCTGATTCTGCGAATAGGAGATGACGGAGATGCCCTGGCCGCCGAGCGCGGCGAACTGGTCGCCGTTCGGTCCTGGAGGGTTGGCGAAGAAGCCGGTGACCTTGGCATTCGGGTTGGAGGCTTCGTTGATGAGCGCCGGGAAGAAAGCGAAGTAGTTCATGCTCATCGCCGCCAGGTTCTCGGTGATCGCCTGGTTGTCCTCGATGAAGAAGCTCTTGGCCCAACCAGGAGGGGTGAAGGAATAGAGCTCCTTGTAGGCCTCGAGCGCCTTGACGTTCTGCTCGGAGTTGATGATCCCGTCGACCTTGTAAGTGGAATAGTCGCCAAGTTCGCCGCCGAAGGAGAAAATGGCGTTCTCGACGCCCATCACCAGAGCATCGTACGAGTTATCGGTGTAGATGGCGACGCCGTAGCGCTTCTCGTCGGGACGGTGGAAGAATTCGGCGATGTCGCGCAGCTGCTTCCAGTCCTTCGGCACGCCGAGATCGTAGCCGTACTTGGCTTTGAAGGCTTCCATCTCCTTCGGGTCTTCGAACCAGTCCTTGCGATAGGACCAGCCGACCGCGTCGCCCTCGGCCGGTATCGACCAGTATTTGCCGGAGTTGGACGGATATTCGGCGTAGTATTTCACCGTTGCCGGCGCCATCACTTCCTTCAGATTGTGCTTGTTGAAGAAGTCGGTGAGGTCGACATAGTGGCCAGCCTCGGAGGCCGCGCCAATCCACTGCGAATCGCCGACGACCATGTCGTAGGCGCTGCCCTTGGCGTTGAACTCGGTGAACGCCTTGGTCTGGAAATCCGGCCACGGCGTCGTTTCGACCGTGACCTTCACGCCGCTCTCGGCCTCGTAAAGGTTGACGAGTTCCTGCAAATAGTTCGCCGGATCCCACTCAGCCCAGAAGATGGTGAGTTCCTTATCCTGCGCGTAGACAGACGTTCCGCAGGCGAGCACTAAGCCGATACCAGCAAGCATGCTGGTCATTGTCTTGCGCATGATGATTTCCTCCCTTGTGCGCATTCTACCGTATCATCCGAGCCGGCGGCGACGCCGGCCCTGGTAGTTCCTTCCGTGATGGCGCCGTTCCGGTTTTCGAGCCTCCTCGCCCAACCGGAAATGGATCGCAGCCCTCACTTTCGACCCGCTATATTGTCCTGATCTGGTATTACCAATTTCGGACGCACGTCAAGCTCTTTCTTGGACGATGGCAGGGCCTCAGACAAGCAGATTCCACCAACATCTGTCTGTTTTTCTTAAATTTTCCTACTCGTTGATACGCAAGACCCTTGTTCGCGCTACGAAACGCCGACTATTGTCAGTAGTAGGCATCCCCATCTGGTCGAACCAGATCGATACTATTCCGCAGCTGTCGCCGGCGCAGGTCTGTTTCCTCCAGCCATCGATTCCATCACTGCAGCCCGCACCAGCGCGCCGGCTGCCCATTGCGCTACCGACATCATCTTGCGGCTGTCCAGTCCCCATATATCCTTCAGCACGATCAGCACTTCGACGCCGAAGATCAGCGACAGGGCCTGTGCCAAGCGGTTGAATTCGCGTGGCGGCAGCCGGTGCTTGAGCGGTGCGATCGCGTCCTTGAGCAAATCGATGCGATGGCCGCGCGTGAAGGCTGGCTCGCCGTCCAGCGTGCCGGCCTGCCGCCGCGCCCACTGGTCGAGCGACAGCTTCAGCGCCGCCTTGAACGTCGCCTCGAAGGCTTCGATGCGTGGCATGGCCGTGTCGAACAGCTCGACGACGCGGCGCTCGGGATCGGCCGAGGCCGACTTCCAGGTGAGGATCGGCCCGAGCCCTTCGTCGACCACCGCCTGCACCAGCGCCGCCTGGCTTGGAAAGTATCGATAGGCGGTGGCGCGGGAGACTTCCGCCGCTTCGGCGACCTCGCTGACCGAGGGCGTGGCGCCCGCCTGCATCAGCCTTGTCGCCGTCTCCAGCATCAACCGCCTTGTGCGGGCGCGCGGCCCGCGCGCCGCTGCAGAACCGGCATCGTCGGGCACTGTCACTGGTTGACGTGAGACATTCATATCAATATGATACGCACGTCTCAAAAAATTGCAATGGCCTTTCGCGCTGCCGAACGGCCGGGGCAAAAGAGCGGCCGGCAACTACGCCGAGTGCGCCTTGAACCGGGGAAACGCAATGAAGCGCGTCTATGTGGTGGGCACCGCCGACACCAAGGGTGAGGAACTCGCCTTTCTGGCCGATGCGGTCGCCGCCACCGGAGCTGCTGTCGCCCGCGTCGACGTCGGAACGCGCAACGCGACCGTGCCGGTCGATGTCCCGGCCGAAGAGGTCGCCGGCCACCATCCCGACGGCAGCACCGCCGTGCTGGGCGTCGACGACCGCGGCACCGCGGTGGCGGCAATGGCCATCGCCTTCACCCGGTTTGTCCAGTCGCGCACCGATATATCAGGCATGATCGGTATCGGCGGCGGTGGCGGCACTTCGATCATCACGTCAGGCATGCGCGCGCTGCCGCTCGGCCTGCCCAAGATCATGGTCTCGACGCTCGCCTCGGGCGACACCGCGCCTTATGTCGATGTCTCCGACATCGTCATGATGCCGTCGGTGACCGACATGGCCGGCCTGAACCGGCTGTCTCGCGTCGTGCTGCACAACGCTGCCCAGGCAATAGCAGGCATGGCTGCGAAACCGGCGCCGCCCCCCGACGGCAAACCATCGATCGGGCTCACCATGTTCGGCGTGACCACGCCATGCGTGACGTCCATCGCCGAGCAGCTTCGTTCGACCTATGA
This sequence comes from Mesorhizobium sp. WSM4829, assembly GCF_055811475.1. NCBI lineage: Bacteria > Pseudomonadati > Pseudomonadota > Alphaproteobacteria > Hyphomicrobiales > Phyllobacteriaceae > Mesorhizobium > Mesorhizobium sp. WSM4829. Next base: position 47,920 of record NZ_JBVVQJ010000030.1, read on the forward strand.
CTGCATGGTCTTCCATGCCACCGGCACCGGCGGCCGCACCATGGAGAAGCTGGCTGACAGCGGCTTGTTGTCCGGCGTCATCGACATCACGACGACAGAAGTCTGCGACCTCCTGTTCGGCGGCGTGCTGCCGGCAACCGAAGACCGCTTCGGGGCGATCGCCCGCACCAGGCTGCCCTACGTCGGCTCGGTCGGCGCGCTCGACATGGTGAATTTCTGGGCGCCGTCGACGATTCCGGAACGCTATAGCGGGCGGCTGTTCTACGAGCACAACCCGAACGTGACGCTGATGCGCACGACGCCTGACGAAAGCCGCAGGATCGGCGAATGGATCGGCGAGAGACTGAGCCTCTGCGAGGGACCCGTCCGGTTCCTCATTCCCGAAAAAGGCGTTTCGGCGCTCGACGTCGAAGGCGGCGCCTTCTTCGACCCTGAAGCCGATGCAGCACTCTTCGAGGCTATCGAGCGCACGATCATGCCGGATAACACACGTCGCGTCATCCGCTTGCCGCTGCACATCAACGATCCCGAATTCGCCAAGGCTGCGGTTGCGGCTTTTCTCGACATCGCCAGACAGTGAGAGACGAAGCCATGCCCGCCATACCGCGCAAGAAGATCCTGGAAAAGTTCCGCAAGATGATTGCCGGCGGCGTGCCGATCGTCGGCGGCGGCGCCGGCACCGGGCTGTCGGCCAAGGCCGAGGAGGCCGGCGGCATCGACCTGATCATCATCTACAATTCCGGCCGCTACCGCATGGCCGGCCGCGGCTCGGCTGCCGGCCTGCTCGCCTATGGCAACGCCAACGAGATCGTCAAGGAAATGGCCTACGAGGTGCTGCCGGTGGTGAAGAAGACGCCGGTGCTGGCCGGCGTCAACGGCACCGATCCCTTCGTCATCATGCCGCTGCTGCTGGCCGAGCTGAAGACGATGGGTTTTTCCGGCGTGCAGAACTTTCCGACCATCGGCCTGTTCGACGGCCAGATGCGGCAGAGTTTCGAGGAAACCGGCATGGGCTTCGGGCTCGAGGTCGACATGATCGCCGCGGCACACGATCTCGATCTCCTTACCACACCCTATGTGTTCAACCCCGATGAGGCACGCGCCATGACCAAGGCCGGCGCCGACATCGTCGTCGCTCATATGGGGGTGACCACCGGCGGCTCGATCGGTGCGACGTCGGCCAAATCGCTCGACGACTGCGTGACAGAGATCGACGCCATCGCTGAAGCGGCGCGTGCGGTGCGCAAGGATGTCATCCTGCTTTGCCATGGCGGGCCGATCTCGATGCCGGACGATGCCCGCTACATCCTCGAACGCTGCAAGGGCCTGCACGGCTTTTACGGGGCAAGCTCGATGGAGCGGCTGCCGGCGGAGGCGGCGATCGCCAGGCAGACTGCCGATTTCAAGGCGGTCACGCTGGAGCATCGGACCCAAAAGTCGGAACCGGTTTTGGGAAAATCCGATGCGCAAACAAAAAAAAGCGGTGCCAAGACGACCGCGAAGAAGAAGAAGGGATGAGACGATGACCGACAAGAGCAAGGTGTTTGTCTACCCGAAGGATGTCAGCGCCTTCGGCTTCGACTGGGGCAGGCTGTCGTTGACGGTGGCTCCCGAAGTGAACGGCGCCACGCGCTTTTCCGGTGGCGTCGTCGACCTTCCGTCCGGCAAGGGCCACACGCGCCACAATCATCCGGGTGCGGAAGAGATCATCTTCGTCATATCAGGCAATGGCGAGCAGATGGTCGAGGACGAGGACGGCAATCCGGTCGTCGAGAAGGTCGGCCCCGGCTGCACCATCTATGTGCCGGAAAGCCGCTTCCACTCGACACTGAACACCGGCGATGCGCCGATGCAGCTTTTCGTCGTCTATTCGCCGGCCGGGCCGGAACTGGCGTTGCGCGACCTGCCGGATTTCAGGCTGCTGCCGCCGGGCGGGAAGTAAGCTCTGCACACCCGCCCCTTGTTTGCGGCAGGGCTAATCGCATTTGTAGTTGCCCCCTCATCCGGCCGCTTCGCGGCCACCTTCTCCCCGAGGGGAGAAGAGTAGGCGCCGTCGCTGGCGATCTCCTCTCCCTTCGGGGGAGAGGTCGGATTGTCCCGAATTGCCCTTGCAATTCGGTTGGCAATCCGGGTGAGGGGGCAGCGCCTTCATTGCAAGGCTGTCAAACTCCGCCCCTGTTCCAACCCCGTCCCCTATCACCAAACATCACATAGCCGCTATCGGTGACCGCCACCGTGTCCTCGAGCTTGATGAAGCCGCGCGTCGGGTGCAGCATCGTCGTCTCGACCGAGAGCACCATGTTTTTCTCCAGCGGTTTTTCGGCATAGGTGCCCTCATAGGTCACCGGATGGTTGGTCATCAGAAACGGCGCCTCATGGGTGATCAGCCCCATGCCGTGGGCGAAGAAATCGGTATAGGGCGCGACCTTCGACGCTTTCAGCACGCCTTCTGCGTGAGAAATCATGTCACCACCCAGCGTGCCGGAGCGTACCTTGGAAAAGGCCGCCTGCTGCACCGCCTCGACTTCGGCCAACAGATCCTCGAGTTCGGCATCCGGTTCGCCGAGAATCCCCATGCGGCAGAGGTCGCCGATATAGCCGTGATAATTGCCGCCGGAATCGATCGACATCACCTCGCCCTTCTTCCAGGCCTGCGGCGAGCCGGCGCGGTTGTGGCTGGCGCCCAGCGTCAGCAGGCAATATTCGAAATGCGCGCCGCGATTGGTCTCCTCGCGCCGCAGCTGCTCGATGATCTCGGTCTTGGTCGTGCCTTCGCGCGCCCAGGCAATGGTCGCCAGCATGGAATCGGTGATCAGTTCAGAGGCGGTGCGCAGCTTCTCCAGCTCCGCATCCGTCTTGATCGCCCGCATCCGCTCCAGCATATCGGTCGCATCGACAAGCCTTGCATCCGGCAGCGCCTTGCGGATCAGCGTGTAGGCATCCGACGGCAGGAAAGCCGGCTCGATGCCGATGCGGGCGTCGCCCTTGCCGATTTTCGCCAGGTGCTCGACCGCGAGATTGGCGGCGTCGAGCGTGCCCCAGCAGGCGGCGTGGAAAGTCGGCGTCCAGAACGGGTTGTTCTGGTGCTCGGCGCCCTCCATGCGGTTGCCGATATAGGCGGCGTGGTCCGGTCCGCCCTTCTCGTAGACGACAACAGGCAAATAGCGGCTGTGGCCGATTGCATCCATGGCGGCGAAGAAGATGAACTTGTAGCCGCCAAGCAGATACTGCGTGTTGTGCTTGGAGGTGGCGAGCAGCACATCGATGCCGGCTTCCTCCATCAGCCGGTCGATCCTGGCATGATCGAACGGGATGGTGCTGACGGCATTCTTGCCCGGAACGACGTTCATCTTTCTCTCCCTGAATTCCCTGACCGGCCGATCGGATCGCGGCAGTCTCCAGTCTGGTCTTACCGAGACAAGTCTGGTCCTACCAGATAAGGTCGGATTGAACCGCTTCCCTGTAACTGGTCCAGCGGACGAAATTTTCAAAGCCACATGAGGATGCGCCAAATCCGTCGCTGGCGAAACCCTCGGCAAGGCTCATAATCACCCTTGCAAGGATGCCGTCCGGCGTCCGAGGGTAGTGGCCACCCGGCCGAGTGGCTGAGAGGGACGGAGTTCGATCATGTCAGAGGTCACAATTTCCAGACGCAGCGTGCTTGCCGGTTCGGCACTCCTGCTGGCTTCGACGGCGCTGCCGACGATCGGCTGGGCACAGACGCCGAAGAAAGGCGGGCGACTGGTCGTCGCCGCCGATTCCGAGCCGCGCAACCTCAATCCGGCGATCGTCGCGTCCAACGGCGTCTTCTTCATTGCGAGCAAGATCGTGGAACCGCTGGCCGAGGCGTCCTTTGAGGGCAAGGACGGGCTCAACCCGCGCCTGGCGACAAGCTGGGAGGGCGCCGCGGACGGCTTGTCGGTAACGTTCAAATTGCGCGAGGGCGTCAAATGGCATGACGGCAAACCCTTTACCTCCGCCGACGTCGCGTTCTCGGCGCTGCAGATCTGGAAGCCGCTGCAGAATCTCGGCCGCACCGTGTTCAAGGATCTGGAGACGGTCGACACGCCGGACGAACTGACGGCGGTGTTCAAATTCGCCAGGCCGACACCATTCCAGCTGATCCGCAACGCCTTGCCGGCGCTGACCAGCGTGGTGCCGAAGCACATCTACGAGACAGGCAAGATCGAGGAGAACCCGGCCAACAATGCGCCTGTCGGCACCGGCCCGTTCAAATTCGCCGAACACAAGCCAGGCGAGTATTACCGGCTGGAGAAGAATGGGGACTATTGGGGCAAGGACCAGCCTTACCTCGACGAGATCATCTATCAGGTGCTGCCCGACCGCACCTCGGCGGCAAGCGCGCTCGAGGCCGAAGAGATCCAGCTCGCCGCCTTTTCCGCGGTGCCGCTGGCCGATCTCGACCGCATCTCAAAAGTGCCTGGCCTCAAGGTGATCACCAAGGGCTATGAGGCGCTGACTTATCAGCTCGTCGTCGAGATCAACCATCGCCGCAAGGAACTGGCCGACCTGAAGGTGCGCCAGGCGATCGCCCACGCCATCGACAAGGATTTCGTCGTCAAGACGGTGTTTCTCGGCTACGCCGCCACCGCCACCGGCCCGGTGCCGAAAAACGATCCGCAGTTCTATACGGCCGATGTGCCGACCTATGCCTTCGACGTGGCCAAGGCCAATGCCCTGCTCGACGAAGCCGGCTACAGCAAAGGCGACGACGGCAAGCGCTTTTCGCTGAAGCTGCTGCCGGCGCCCTATTTCAACGAGACCAAGCAGTTCGGCGACTATCTGCGCCAGGCGCTCGCCGCCATCGGCATCGAAGCCCAGCTGGTCAACAGCGACTCGGCCGCGCATATCAAGGCGGTCTACACCGACCATGCCTTCGACCTTGCGGTCGGGCCGCCGGTGTTCCGCGGCGATCCGGCGATCTCGACCACCATCCTGGTGCAGAGTGGCATCCCGGATGGGGTGCCGTTCTCCAACCAGGGCGGCTACAAGAACGACGAACTCGACGCCCTCATCGCCAAGGCGTCCGAGACGCTCGACCCCGCCGCGCGCACGGAACTTTACAGGGAGTTTCAGAAAAAGGTCGCAGCCGACCTGCCGCTGATCAATGTCGCCGAATGGAGCTTCATCAGCGTCGTCAGGGACACGGTGGGGAATGTCGCCAACAACCCGCGCTGGGCGGTGTCGAACTGGGCGGACACCTATTTGGAATCGTGACACACTCGCGCGGATGAAAATTCGCAGCGAAGTCTGTGTGGAAACTTGGTCAAATGCCGAGTTCCTTCACACCCCCCTCTGTCCTGCCGGACATCTCCCCCGCAAGGGGGGAGATTGGCTGGCCGCAACGTCGGCTCGTTTGCCTGCTGCGTTGAAGATTGGCGAAATCGCCGATGACATCCGATCTCCCCCCTTGCGGGGGAGATGTCCGGCAGGACAGAGGGGGGTGCCTGGGCGGGGCATTTCTTACGATCGGCACATCGCCAAGCAGCCGGCGCCGCCATGACCCGCGCGCTTCTCCTCCTTCGCCGTCGCCTTGTCGGCAGCGTCTTCGTGCTGCTGATTGTCGTGATCGGCACTTTCCTTTTGCTGGAAGCCGCCCCCGGCGACGCGGTCGACGCCTATATCGCCTCGACCGGCGGTGACGCCGGCATGATCGAATTGCTGCGTCATCGCTGGGGCCTCGACCAGACGGCGCTGACGCGGCTGGCCAACTACCTCTGGGCGCTGCTGCATCTCGACCTCGGCCAGTCGGTGACGTTCTCGCGGCCAATCCGCGACGTCATCCTCGAACGCCTGCCCAACACGCTGCTGTTGATGGGCAGCGCCACCGCGCTCTCCTTCGGCCTCGGCTCTGCGCTCGGCATCTATGCCGGCGCCAAGCCCGGCGGCTTTCGCGACCGCTTGCTGTCGATCGGCTCGCTGGCGCTCTATGCCGTTCCCGGCTTCTGGCTCGGGCTGGTGCTGATCATGGTCTTTGCCGTCGACCTGCGCTGGTTCCCGATCGGCGGCATCGAGAGCATCGCGTCGGGCATGACCGGCCTTGACCGCGCGGCCGATATCGCCCGCCATCTCGTCCTGCCGGTGTCGGCACTCGGCTTCATCTATCTGGCACTCTATCTGCGCATGATGCGTGCCGGCATGGCCGAGGTCTGGCGGCAGGATTTTGTCCTCGCCGCCCGTGCCAAAGGGTTGTCCCGCCGCCGCATCGTGCTCGCCCACGTTGCCCGCAACGCGCTGTTGCCGCTGGTCACCATGCTCGGCCTGCAATCGGCGCAGATGCTCGGCGGCAGCGTCGTCATCGAAAGCGTCTTTTCCGTTCCCGGGCTCGGCCGGCTGGCGCAGGAAGCGGTGGCAGCGCGCGACACGCCGCTGCTGCTCGGCATCATCCTGGTCAGCGCCGTTCTGGTTATCGCCATCAACCTTCTCGTCGACATTGCCTACGCCTTCCTCGATCCGCGCGTCGGCGCCAGCGAGGCCGGTGCGTGAGCCGGCTTCGCCGCTTTCTTCGCACGCCGGAAGCGGTCGCCGGCGCGATCATCCTGGCGGCGCTGTTCGCCGTGGCGCTGACAGCGCCTTTGTTCTTTCCCGGCGACCCGCAAGCCATTGCCGGGCCGGCATTGCTGCCGCCCTTTCAGGACTGGTCGCTGCCGCTCGGCACCGACCGGCTCGGCCGCGACGTGCTGGCAGAGCTTTTCCACGGCGCCTGCACCTCGCTGGCGGTCGGGCTGGCGGCGGCAGCCGCAGCCCTTGCCGTCGGCGCAATAGTCGGCACGCTGGCCGGCTTTGCCGGCGGCCTCGTCGACGAGGTGCTGATGCGCATTACCGACGCCTTCCAGACCGTGCCGAGCTTCCTGCTGGCGCTGGCTTTCGTCAGCGTCGTCGGGCCGTCGCTCGGCGTCGTCGTCGCGGCGATCGCGCTCGGCGCCTGGACGGGGCCGGCGCGCGTTGCGCGCGCCGAAGTGCTGTCGATCCGCGAGCGCGATTTTGTCGCCGGCGCCCGTGTCTCCGGCATGCATCCGCTGGAGATCGCCTTTCGCGAAGTGCTGCCCAACGCTTTGCCGCCGGTGCTGGCGCTGTCGTCGGTGATCGTCGCCGCAGCGATCCTCACCGAAGCGGCCCTCTCGTTTCTCGGCCTCGGCGACCCAAACCGCGTGACCTGGGGCGGCATGATCGCCGAGGGTCGCGCCGTGCTGCGCACCGCGCCCTTTCTGTCGATCATTCCGGGCGTGGCACTCGTGCTGACCGTGCTCGGCATCTATCTCGCCGGTGAAGGCGTCGTCGAGACGACGGCGGTGAGAAGGAGCCTGTCGTGACAGCGCTGCTTTCGATCCGCGATTTGACGGTGACCTATCGCCGCGACGGCAGCGAGGTGGCGGCGCTGAACCATGTCAGCCTCGATGTCGACGCCGGCGAGCGCTTCGCCATCATTGGCGAGAGCGGCTCGGGCAAGAGCACTCTGGCGCTGGCCATTGCCGGGCTGCTGCCGGGTTCTTCCAAGGTTGGAGGCTCGATCGAGTGGTTTTTGCCATTGTCGCCCTTTGGTGCCAAGGCACCCCCCTCTGTCCTGCCGGACATCTCCCCCGCAAGGGGGGAGATCGGCAGTTCCGCTGTTGGCTCTCTTTCACCGACTTCGGCCTCAACACCTTCTGCGATTAGCGAAAGCAGAAATGACAGCGCAATCTCCCCCCTTGCGGGAGAGATGTCCGGCAGGACAGAGGGGGGTGCGACGGAACGCCAGCCTAGCGAGTCCACCCGCACCCCCCTCGGTGGCCGCGATATCGGCTTCGTCTTCCAGGACCCGTCGGCCAGCCTCGATCCGGTAATGGCGGTTGGCGAGCAGATCGCGGAAGTCGCGCACACACATCTCGGCCTTACTTGGTCGCAATCCTATGCCAGGGCAAAAACCCTGCTCGAACGCGTCCGCCTGCCCGACCCGGACGCCGCCTTGCACGCCTATCCGCACCAGCTTTCCGGTGGCCAAAAACAGCGCGTGGCGATCGCCGCGGCGATCGCGGCCGGTCCGAAACTGCTGATCGCCGATGAGGCGACCAGCGCGCTCGACACCATCGTGCAGGCCGAGATCGTCGCGCTGATCCGGCAATTGGTGGCCGAGGACGGCATGACGCTGCTGTTCGTCAGCCACGACATCGCGCTGGCCACCGATCTGGCCGAGCGCATCGCCGTGTTCCGGCACGGCGAGCTGGTCGAGCTCGGCGCGACGGCGCAGATCGTCGCCAGCCCGCGCCACGCCTACACCAGAGCGCTGCTCGACGCCCATCTCGGCCTCGACGCCGAACCGCTGCTGCAGCAGTCAGGAGCGTTGCGGTGAGCCGTCCATTGCTGGCTGTTTCCGGCCTGACCAAACGATATCGCCGCGGCGGCAAGACAATAGCCGCCGTCGATGACGTTTCCTTCGACATCGAGGCCGGCGAGACGCTGGCGCTGGCCGGCCCTTCCGGCAGCGGCAAGTCGACGGTCGCGCGGCTGCTGCTGCGGCTGATCGAACCGGACGCCGGCCGTATCGAGTTTGAAGGTGGCGATTTCCTGTCCCTGAACGATACTGCGTTGCGCGCCCGGCGCGCGCGCGTGCAAATGGTCTTCCAGGACCCGCTCGCCGCCTTCAATCCGCGCGCCAGCGTCGCGCGCGTGCTTGACGATCCTTTGCGCATCCATGGCATCGCTGCCCGATCAGAACGCCCGCGTCGCATCGCCGCTCTGCTGGAGCGCGTCGGCCTGAGCGCTGATCTCGCCGCTCGTGCCATCCACGAGATCTCGGGCGGCCAGCGCCAGCGCATCGCGATCGCGCGCGCCATCGCCACAAACCCGTCGCTGATCGTCCTCGACGAGGCGGTGTCCGCGCTCGACGTATCGGTGCGCCGGCAGATCCTGCAATTGCTGCTCGATCTGCAACGCGAGCAACGGATCGCCTACCTGTTCATTTCGCATGATCTCGGCGTCATCAGCGCCATCGCCCATCGTGTCGTCATTCTCGATGCCGGCCGCGTCGCCGAAAGCGGCAACGCCCGTGCGGTCATCGGTGCCCCACAGTCGGCGATCGGCAAGGCGCTGGTGGCGGCAGCGCCAAGACTGAACAGGACCGGCACGCAGGGCGCAGCGGACCGTCAGTAACCCAGCGCGCAACCATCCTTGCGTGGATCGGACGCGCCGGTAAGCGTACCCTTGTCCCAGTCGATCAGCACCAGTTGGCCGCCGCCATGCGGCTCGGTTGCGATGGACACGTCGTGGCCGCGCTCGCGCAGGCCGGCGATCGCCTCGGCCGGAACGCCACGCTCCGCCTCCACAGTGTTTTGTCGGTAAAACACGCGTGGCGCATCGAGCGCCTCCTGCGGGTCCATGCCGAAATCGATCATGTTGGTGAGCAAATGGACATGGCCGAACGGCTGGTAGCCGCCGCCCATCACGCCAAACGGCATGACTGCCCTGCCCTTGGCTGTCACCATGCCCGGCATGATGGTGTGCATCGGACGTTTTCCCGGTGCAATGCGGTTTGGGTGGTCTGCCGCCAGGCGGAAGCTGCTGCCGCGATTCTGCAGGACGACCCCGGTCCTGGGACCGACCAGGCCGCTGCCGAACGAACCAAAGGTCGAGTTGATGAAGCTGACCGCATTACGGTCGCGGTCGACCACCGAGATGTAGACGGTGTCGCTCGGCTGAAGCTCCAGGCGTGGCAGATGCGTCATTGCGCGCGCCGGATCGATCTCGGCGCGAAGCTGGTCGGCATGGGATCTGGACAACAACTGCTCTACGGGGACATGGACCTGGTTCTGGTCGCCGATGAAATTGTCGCGGTCCTGATAGGCAAGCCGCCCCGCCTCGATCTCGAGATGAAAGCGCTCGGCGCCGTTCGGTTCTAGCGAACCGAGCGAGAAGCCCGACAGCACATTCAGCATGATCAGTGCCGTCAGCCCCTGGTTGTTCGGCGGCATCTGATGAATGTCGTAACCTCGGTAGGATGTGCCGACGGGCCTGACATAGTCGCCCTTCGTCGCCGAAAAATCCTCGAGCGCATGCAGCCCGCCAAGCACGCGCAGACGCGAAACCATGTCGTCGGCGACCTCGCCTTCATAGAAGCCGGCACGGCCACGGCGCGAGACGATGCGCAGGGTCTCGGCCAGTTGCGGCTGCCGGTGCAACTCGCCGGCCAGCGGCGCCTTTCCATCCGGCAGAAATATCCGCGCGGCATGTTCGTCGGCGGCCAGCAAGGCAGCACTTTCGGCCCAGTCGAAGGCCACGCGGTCTTGGACGACATAACCCTGTTCGGCGTAATGTATGGCCGGAGCGAGCGCGGCGTCGATGCCCTTTCTGCCGTGATCCTCGAGCAGCCGGCACCAGGCGTCGACGGCGCCCGGCACGGTGACCGCATGCGGACCGGACTCAGGCAGTTCGACATGCCCCTTGTCCAGGTACCACTCAGCCTCTGCTGCTGCCGGTGCGCGGCCGGAGCCGTTGAAGGCCAGAACCTCGTCTTGGCCGTTAGGGCAATAGAGGACGAAACAGTCGCCGCCGATGCCGGTCGATTGCGGCTCGACCACCGCCTGCACCGCCGCCGCGCACACGGCTGCGTCCATCGCGTTGCCGCCGGACCGCAGCATCTCGATCGCCGCCAGCGTTGCCAGCGGGTGCGATGTCGCGGCCATCGCTTCCGTCGCACGAACCGGCGACCGTCCGGGGAGTTGAAAATCACGCATGCAGTTCAATAGCCTCCAACCAACCAGATGTGAACTGGCAACAGCAGCCAAAGGGCTGCGCCACCGAAAGCAGCACCAACGACGGAACGATCACCATGGCAGCGCTCAACCCCTCGGAAGCTGCCGATCTCAATCAGCGAATCTGAAATTGTCCGTGGTGTAATCGGGGTAGGCGTCCAGACTGTCGAAAAGCTCGGCCAGGTCAGGGGTGTCTGCCAATATTCCGGACAAGACCAGCGCGGTCGCCACGCCGGCACCAATTCCACCGGCGACATCGTGTTCGACGCTGTCGCCGACACAGACCACGCTGCTGCGGTCCGGGTTGCCCGCCAGCGCCAGCGCGGCGTCGAAGATCGGCGTGTAGGGCTTTCCGATGCGGGTGACGCTACCGCCGAGGCTCTCGTAGAGATCCGCAAGCTGGCCGGCGCCAAAGCGAGGCCCGACTGCCGTCAGCATGATCTTGTCGGGATTGGTGCAGAAGCACGGCACCTGCCGCATCGCTGCCGGCGCAAAAAGCCGGCGATAGTGGTCGATATCGTAATGGTCGCCCTCACTGGCGGCGATCAGCACCAGCTCGGCATCGTCGCCGCCCCCGGTCAACACGAAAGGCAGGCCTTCAATCGCCGAGCGGTCGCGCTCGCGGCTGATCAGCAGGCACTTTGTGTTTTGGCGCAGCTTTCCGGATATCGCCATTTCGTGGAAGGACCGCCACGCGATCTCGCCGGAAGAGACAAATTGATCCCAGCTTCCTGGTTCGAAGCCGAGCTTCAGCAGGCGGGCCTCATTGGGCCGCGCCCGCCTGCCGGAATTCGAGACCAGCACGATCGTCCTGCCTGCTCGCTTCAGCGCCGACAACGCCTCCACGGCGCCCGGATAGGGGTTCGTGCCGTCGTGCAGCACGCCGAACTGATCGAGCAGGAACACCTGATAGCGCTCGACCAGCGCTCCGATGCCGTCGAGATGGTCGACTGGTTTCGTGCTCACAACAGCCCCGCTGCGATTGCGCCCATCAGCGCCAGCCGCGCCGTGCCGGCGGCCGCCTCGTCCGAAAGCGCCGGCAGAAAATCGACACCCAGCTTGCGCTGCCGGATCGCGGTCCAGGCGGCGTTTGCCGCACCGCCGCCGACACTTCTGATCGACGTCAATCGGGGGGCGCCGAGTTCGGCAAGCCGGCGATAGCCGAGCGCCTCGATCGCCGCGATGCCCTCGAACATCGCTTTCAGATAGTCGGCGTCGTCCGCCGGCCGCGGCGTCAGGCGTGGCGGCAAATCAGGATCGGCGATCGGAAAGCGTTCGCCAACCGCGGGAAGCGGATAATAGTCGAGACCGGTCTCGGTCATGGGGTCCATTGCCGCACTCAATTCGATGATGCGCGCGAGAGAAAAATGCTCCGCCAGCACCTTGCCGCCCGAATTCGACGCACCACCCGCCAGATAGGCATCTCCCAGCCGGTGGCTGTAGATGCCGAACTGCGGCGCCGAGATCGGCCGGTCGGAGAGTATCTTGATGGTCAGCGAGGACCCCAGCGCGGTGACGCCGTCGCCAACTGCCGCAGCCCCCGTCGCCAGGAACGACGCGCAGCCATCCGTCGTGCCGGCGACCACGGCGACGTCGCGCGCCAGGCCGAACCGGTCCGCTGCGCTCGCGGTAAGCGTTCCCGTGACGCCGCCCGGCTTGACGACACGAGGAAGAAATTCCATGCGCATGCCGGTCGCCGCGATCCAGTCCGGCCAGCGGCGGGCCTCGACATCGTAGCCGGTCTTCAGGGCATTGTTCTCGTCGCTAATGTCGAAGCGGCCGGAGAACTGTCCGGCGATCCAGTCGGCCTGATGCAGCACCGCCGCGACGCCGGGCAGGCGCTGGAACAACAGCGCCTTGGTGAGACCGGACGTCGGCCCACGGGCTGCGCTCGCGGCCGGCGCCTCGCGCGCGATCATCGCCAGAATGGCGTCGTCCTCGACCTTGTCGTTGTACATCAACGGCTCGGCCAGCGGCCGCCCGGCGCCGTCGACCGGCAGCAGCGTGCCGGAAGTGCCTTCGACGGCGATCGAGCGCACCGCCGCGCGATCGATCCCGGAAAGCAGTTCCGTCAGCGCCGCGCCGACCGCTGACCACCATACGGACGGGTCGCGGGCATTCTGGCCAAATCTGTCGAGTGGAACGGCGGAACGCGCGGCAATCGAAAAGTCCGGCCGCATGGCGACGGCGCGGGCGCCTGATGTGCCGATGTCGATTCCGATCGAAAGCGGGCCGGTTGACAACGCCATCTCAGCTGCCGGCTGCATTGAGTTTCTGGCGATACTGCTCGGCGTCCCAGTTGATCAGTTCGTCGTTCTCGGCTGATGTCAGATAGTTCAGCTTGGCCGCGACGTCGACCCGCGCCGTCACGTCGGCGAGGCAGCGTTGCATGGCATTGGCGCCGGCACTGGCGTCGCCGCGCATCAGCACGCCAAGCCCGGGAAACAGGATCGCCACCGGTGCCGTGCCGCACCGTTCGGTGACACGCATCACGTCCTCACCGGGCCTCGCCACGACCGAACCCTGGCCGAGAAAGATGACGTGATCGGGATAGAGGCTGCCTCCCGACGCCATGCGGCAGCTTTCAGGATCGATCGCGACGGCATGCGCTTCGCCATCCGCCGGCAGCCTGTAACCGCTGCGTCCGATGAGCGTCGTCAATGCGACAACGTTGGGCTCCGCCACCTTACGGGGCGGCCGCGCCAGAAGTCGTGTGACGCGACGCAGCAGCGCCTCGGCGCCGGCGACGGTCTCGGCTGCGACGACCAGGCCATGGTTGGCAAGGATCAGCACATCGACCCCAGGCCGAAGGCGCTCGGCAATGCCCTGGGCAAGCGGCAGGCCGGGCCGGCGATAGGGGACATACGCCCATTCGAGGCCATCCAGGCGCTTGGCGACTTGAGCCTCGCAGTCGGCCTGCACGGCAAGCGAAATGGTATCGACGCAGTGGACATGCAGAACGACGCGCTGCGGCATCAGCGCGTGAACCGTGGTCTCGATCGACGGACGCAGCTTGCGGGCGTTGAGCGCCTCGATGGCGAAACCCTGTGGCTGATCGGCGGCCGGGTCGCGCTGTTCGACAGCCCTGAGCAGCGGCGGGATCGCCACCGGGACCATGATGTCCTCGGCGAGCGCGTCCTTCAACCAGGTGCCGGACGCCTTGATCCAGAGCGTGTCGCCGGCTTTCAGCGACGTGTTGCCGCCCGCGGCCTGGGTCAAGTGCGGGTCGCGCCCGATGCTGGCCGAAAGCGACCGCAAAGCAGCCAGTTCCTGCGCATCCGCATTGATTGCCATCGAAACTCCTTCACAAACCGGCCGCCTAGGCCACGGCTTTGGATCCCGGTAGCCGGGACAGACGAGTGACGCTGGTATTGCAGATGCGAGTAAGTTACGTCAAGAGTGATCTTGTCCCACCAAATCGAGCTTGCAATCTGACCCGTGCTGAGTAACTTACACCAATTGCCGTGGCAAGATGGCATTTCGGGAGGGTATCCGTTGAGCGACTCCGGCCGCCAGCGTCAGATCGTCGAGCTGTTGCGGGATCGCCCCTTCGCCTCGGTGCGCGAGTTGCAGGAGCGCCTCGGTGTCTCGGCGGCGACTGTGCGGCGCGATATCGACAAGATCGACGAGGCCGGCGAAGCACGCAAGGTCTATGGCGGCATCTCGGCGCTCGATGGCGCTGCGCAGGCGGGCGTCGCCTATGCCCGGCCCTACGACGAGAACCGCGATCTCGCGGTCGAGGCCAAGCGGCAGATCGCCGCTCTGGCGGCTACAATGGTGCGCGATGGCGACGCCGTCATCGTGCATGGCGGTTCGACCTGCTTCCATCTCGGCGTCAAGCTCGCTGACCGCAACATCCGGCTCTATACCAACTCGATGCCGCTCATCGCCTATTTGAGCGACCACGGCCATTCCAGCCTGACCGTTGCCGGCGGCGAACTGCATCGCGAGCCTGGCATCATCCATTCGCTCACCCAGACGGTGCCGTTCTACGCATCGAAGTTCTTTCTTGGTGCGCAGGGCATCGGCCCGGAGGGCGTGCTGGAATCGCATCCGCTGCTGGTCCGCTCCATCGCCGAACTCAGTCTGTGCGCCGACCAGATCGTGGTGCTGGCCGACAGCCGCAAACTGTCGATCCATGCGCGCAACGTCGCGCTGCCCTTGTCGCGCATCGGCACGCTGGTGACCGATGACGGCCTTTCCGATGCCGACGCACGCATGCTCGAAAACGCCGGCGTCATGGTGCGGATCGCCTCTGCCTCGGGAGCCGTCCAGTGAAGGTGGCTGTCCTCGACTTCGGCAAGACCAACTCGAAGCTGTTCGTCTTCGGTCAGGACGGGCAGATTCTCGACGAGCGCCGGACCCAGCCGAACTGGGCGCGCGAAGGCGGCTTCAGCGTGCTCGACGAAGCAGCGCTTCACGATTGGGCCGCGCGCGCCGTCGGCGAAGCGGTCGACGTCCATGGCATAGAGGGCTTGATGGTTTCGGGCCATGGCTGCACCTTTGCCTTGGTCGACGATGCGGCGCTGACGCATCCGATACTCGACTACGAGCAGGAGCCACCGGCCGAGATTGCCGCGCAGATCGATCGGCGCATTCCGGATTTTGCCGAGACCTTCTCGCCGCGCCTGCCGCTCGGCTTCAACTATGGTCGCCACATGCTGTGGCTGAAGACGGTGCAACCAAGCGTGTTCGCCGCCGCCAAATCGATCCTCGGTTATCCCCAGTACTGGAGCTGGCGCTTTGGCGGCCGGGCGGTCTCGGAGGTTTCCTATCTCGGCTGCCACTCGCATCTGTGGGCGCCGCGCAAGCGCGATTTCTCCTCGCTGGTCGACGCCGAGGGATGGCGCGGCCAGATGCCCGCCTTCGAGCGTGCCGGCGCGGTCATCGGCGAGCAGCGCTTCGGCGAGGCGACGCGGCCGATCGCCATCCACAACGATGTCCATGACAGCAATGCGGCGCTCCATGCCTATCGCCGGCAGGCGCTTGGTCCGGTCACCGTCGTCTCGACCGGCACCTGGGTCGTGGTGCTCAATCCGGACTGCCCGCTCGACGCGCTCGATCGCGACCGCGACATGCTGGTCAATGTCGATGTCGACGGCGGCCCGGTGCCGACCATCCGCTTCATGGGCGGCCGTGAATTCGCAACGATCAGCGCCGGCTGGCAGGGCGTGATCGCCCCCTCAGCCGTACAGCAGGTGATCGACGCCGGCATCATGGCGCTACCGAGCTTCGCGCCAGGCGGGCCGATGCCTGGCCATCGCGGCGAACTGGTCGGGCGCGCACCCACCGCGGAGAAGCGCGCGGCCGTGGCGCTGCTCTATGTCGCGCTGATGGTCGATCTGTGTCTCGACCTGATCCATTCGAACGACACGGTGATCGTCGATGGCGGGCTGAACAGTGGCGGCCTGCTCGCCAGCCTGCTGGCGCAGCTGCGTCCCGGCCAGGCCTTCATGCAGGGCGCCACGCTGGAGGGCAGCGCCACCGGAGCGGCGGCTCTGGCCTTCGAGAGTGTTGGACGCGAATTTGCCGCCGAGGCGCCGGAGCCGGTACGCGCCTCGAGCTTCACCGGGCTTGGCTTCTATCGCGATAGCTGGCGCGGCCTCGCCGCCGACCGAGGCGTCGCTGATGCCGCAGCGGGAGGCGCGCGATGACCGCCGCTGCCCGGATCGAAACCGTGCGCCAGCCGGTGCTGGAGATGCGGCACATCTCCAAGACGTTCGGCCCAATTCGCGCCTTGCAGGACGTATCGTTGACCGTTCACGCCGGTGAACTGCACGCGCTGATGGGCGAAAACGGCGCCGGCAAGTCGACGCTGATGAAGGTGCTGTCCGGCGCCTATCGGCCTGATCCCGGCGGCGAGATTCTGATCGACGGCACACCGGTCGCCACCGGCGATCCGATCAAGGCACGCGCCAACGGCATTGCCGTCATTTACCAGGAGCTGTCGCTGGCGCCCAACCTGACGGTCGCGCAGAACATCTTCCTCGGCAACGAGCCGAGACGGTTCGGCATCGTCGACCGCGACCAGTGCAATCGGCGCGCCAAGGAGATCATCGCACGGCTCGGCGTCTCCTTCTCGGCGCGCGCCCTTGTCTCCAGCCTGTCGCTCGGCGAGCGCCAGATGGTCGAGATTGCCCGGGCGCTGTCGACCAGCGCGCGCATCATCGTCATGGACGAGCCGACGACGTCGCTGACTTCGCGCGAGACCGACAGGCTGTTCGAGGTGATTGCGACGCTGAAGTCGCAGGGCATCGCCATCGTCTACATCAGCCACCGCATGGAAGAGGTCTACCAGCTTGCCGACCGCGTCAGCGTGCTGCGCGACAGCGGCTATGTCGGCACGCTCGAACGCGCCGATCTGAACGCCTCGCGCCTCGTCTCGATGATGGTTGGCCGTGACCTGTCCGCCTTCTACAAGAAGGATCACCGCCCGCCGGACAGCAAGCGCGCGATCGCACTGTCGGTGCGCGACATGTCGGACGGCAATCTCCTGAAAGGCTGCTCCTTCGACCTGCACAAGGGCGAAGTCTTGGCGCTGGCGGGCCTGGTCGGCTCCGGCCGCACCGAACTCGCGCGGCTGATCTTCGGCGCCGACAGGCACACATCAGGCACGCTGGAACTCGACGGCAATCCGATAGCCATCGGCTCGCCGCGCGAGGCGCTGGATGCCGGCATCGCCTATCTTACCGAAGACCGCAAGGAACTCGGCCTGTTCCTCGACATGTCGATTTCCGACAATATCAGCATGGGCGTGCTCGCAAGGGACGCGCAGCCCGGCGGCCTGCGTGACTTCGCCACGGCCGAAAGGCGCGCCGCCAAGGCCGTTTCCGACCTCTCCATCCGCAGCAGGTCGGTGCAGGCCAATGCCGGCTCGCTGTCGGGCGGCAACCAGCAGAAGGTGCTGCTCGCCCGCCTGCTCGAAACCGAGCCGCGGGTCCTCATCCTCGACGAACCGACCCGCGGCGTCGATGTCGGGGCGAAGTCGGAAATCTACCGGCTGATCGACGATCTTGCCAAAAAGGGCATCGCCATCCTGATGATCTCCAGCGAACTGCCGGAGGTGATCGGCGTCGCCGACCGCGTGCTGGTGATGCGCGACGGCACTATCGCTGGCGAGGTGACGGCATCCGAAGGCCAGCCGCTCAGTCAGGAGGCAATCATGGAACTCGCAACGGGAGCGGCCAAGGGATGACCGACAAGAGCGGCCTGGGGATGACCGACAAGGCAGCCGAGATGAACGCGGGTGACCACGCGGTCGGCAGGAGCCGGCGGCTGCGCACCGCCTTCGCCGCGCTTGGCATGCTGCCGGTCCTGATCCTTTTGGCGGCCGGCTTCCAGATCATGAACCCGCGCTTCCTCACCGAGACCAACCTGTTGATCGTCACCCAGCAGTCATCGATCAACATCGTGCTCGCGGCCGGCATGACCTTCGTCATCCTGACCGGCGGCATCGACCTGTCCGTCGGCTCCATTCTTGCCGCCTCGGCGATGGTGGCGGTGATGGTGTCGCTGGTGCCGGAGTGGGGCATGCTCGGCGTGCCGGCGGCCATTCTGGTCGGCCTCGGCTTCGGCGTCATCAACGGGCTGCTCGTCGCCTATATCAAGCTGCCGCCCTTCATCGTCACGCTGGGTTCGCTGACCGCCGTGCGCGGCGTCGCCCGCCTGCTCGGCCAGGACACCACGGTGTTCAACTCGGACCTGCCGTTCGACTTCATCGGCAACGGGTCGCTGTTCGGCATTCCCTGGCTGGTCATCATCGCTCTGTCGGTCGTGGTGCTGTCCTGGCTGGTGCTCAAGCGCACCGTGCTCGGCACCTGGATCTATGCCGTCGGCGGCAATGCCGAGGCTGCCCGCCTCACCGGCATCAAGGTGCCCCTGGTGCTCCTCTTCGTCTATGGCGTTTCAGGCCTTCTCGCCGGCCTTGGCGGCGCCATGTCGGCGGCTCGGCTCTATGCGGCCAACGGGCTGCAGCTTGGGCAGTCCTACGAACTCGACGCCATTGCCGCAGTCATTCTCGGCGGCACCAGCTTCGTCGGCGGCGTCGGCTCGATCTGGGGCACGCTGATCGGCGGCCTGATCATTGCGGTGCTCTCCAACGGGCTCATCCTGGCCGGTGTTTCGGACATCTGGCAGTACATCATCAAGGGATTGGTCATCATCGTGGCGGTCGCCCTCGACCGCTACAGGCTCCAAGCGGGAGCAAGAACGTGATTGACCTTCGTCGCCGGCGTCAACGACCCGGTTTCATTTAACGCACCGTGAGAGGCGCGGGGCATCAGGAGGAAAACAATGAAGACCATCGCTAAACTGCTCTGCGGCGTAGCCCTCGCGGCCGTCGCCGTCGCACCGGCCTCGGCCAAGGATCTGAACAAGGTCGGCATCTCGGTCGGCCTGCTCGGCAACCCGTTCTTCGTCGCCACCATCAAGGGCATCGAGGACGCCGCCAGGAAGATCAACCCGAATGTCGAGGTGACGTCGGTGTCGGCCGACTACGACCTCAACAAGCAGGTCTCGCAGGTCGACTCGTTCATCGCCGCCGGCGTCGACGTGATCATGCTCAACGCCGTCGACGCCAAGGCGATCGCGCCGGCGGTGAAGAAGGCGCAGGCGGCCGGCATCGTGGTTGCCGCATTCGACGTTTCGGCGCCGGGCGCCGACGTCACCGTGATGACCAACAACGTCAAGGCCGGCGAAGCGGCCTGCCAGTATCTGGTCGACCACACCGGCGGCAAGGGTGACTATGTCATCCTGAACGGGCCGGCATCGTCGTCGATCCTCGAGCGGGTGAAGGGCTGCAAGGACGTGCTGGCAAAACACCCGGACATCAAGATCCTCTCCGACGACCAGAATGCCGAAGGCTCGCGCGACGGCGGCCTGAAGGTGTTCCAGTCGCTGCTGACCCGCTTCGACAAGATCGACGCGGTGTTCGCCATCAACGACCCGACGGCGATCGGCGCCCAGCTTGCGGCCAAGCAGCTCAACCGCTCGGAGTTCATCTTCACCGCGGTCGACGGCGCGCCCGACATCGAGAAGGAACTCTCTTCCGGCACCTCGATGATCAAGGCCTCGGCCTCGCAGGATCCTTACGTCATGGCCGGCCAATCGCTGCAGATGGCAGCTGAAGTGCTCGCCGGCAAAAAGCCGGCCGAGGCGACGGTGCTGCTCGACCCGCAGCTGATCACGGCAGAGAACCTGAAGGACTATAAGGGCTGGACCGCGGCCCGCTAGCTAAAGCCTCCCAAGGCTGGTGCGGCCGGGTGACCGGCCGCACCAATTTTTGTTTGAGCATCGGATTATTCGCAAAACCGGTTCCCACTTCTTGGGTCCGATGCTCTCGAGCAGCAGGAGACGATCATGTCGCGCATTGGAATCCACTCTTTCGTCTGGTCGGCGAGCTCGGCGCAAGACGACCTCGAACGGACGCTGGCCAACACCAGGGAGGCGGGCTTCGACCTGATCGAATTCTCCTATCTTGACCCTGCCAATGTCGATGTTGGCGGGCTGGCCAAGCGCATCGCCGACCTTGATCTCGGCGTGGCGATCAGCATCGGGCTGCCGCCCGACGGCGACATTTCAAGCGCCGACAAGGCGATTGCCGCGCACGGCGTCGAAGTCCTCAATGACACGATCGCGCTCACCCGCGATCTCGGCGGCCGGAAGGTCGCCGGCATCCTCAGCACCAGCCATGGACTGCAGACTGAGGCGCCGACGCGCGATCAATGGAACCGCAGTGCCGCCACGCTTGCCAAGGTCGCGGAGACCGCCAAGGCCGCCGGCGTCACGCTCAACCTCGAAATCGTCAACCGCTTCGAGAGCAATCTGCTCAACACCGCCGCGCAAGGGTTGGCCTTCATCGAGGACACCGGTTCCGACAACATTTTTCTGCATCTCGACACGTTCCATATGAACATCGAGGAGGCCGATGTCGGGTTGGCCATCCGCCACGCCGCCAAAAAGATCGGCTATGTCCATATCGGCGAGAGCCATCGCGG
The DNA here is from genome assembly GCF_055811475.1 of Mesorhizobium sp. WSM4829. Lineage (NCBI taxonomy): Bacteria > Pseudomonadati > Pseudomonadota > Alphaproteobacteria > Hyphomicrobiales > Phyllobacteriaceae > Mesorhizobium > Mesorhizobium sp. WSM4829. The sequence continues at coordinate 68,663 of NZ_JBVVQJ010000030.1, forward strand.
CTTCCTCGGCACCGGCAACATCGACTTTGCCGCGATCTTCGATGCGCTGACCGCAATCGGCTATGGCGACGACCTCAGCTTCGAATCCTTCTCGTCGGAGATCGTCGACGAGAACCTGTCGAAGAAAACCGCCATCTGGCGCAATCTGTGGACCGACAATATGGAGCTGGCCCGGCATGCGCGCCGCTTCATCGCCATCGGGCTGGAGACGGCGCGGCGCAAGGCCGAGCTTGTTTCGTCAAGCCATCAGCCTTAGGGCTACCCGACATTGATCGATCGGGAACGATCGGGGCGTGGCGCTACTCAGCCTCCTGCGGTCTGCGCCGCGATGCAGCGCTCGAGCATGATGCGGTCGGCCGCGAGAATCTCGGCGATCAGCCCACCACGTTCCTTGGCACTGACGAATTCCAGGCGGCGCAGACCGAGGGGATCGATCCTGTTTCGCAGGATGGCGAGCGTAGCATCCGAAGGGAGCGGGACCTTCCGGCAGTCGGAATCGAATATCACGGGAAAGCCGGTGGCATCACGGATCTGCTGCTGCCCGATATCAGGCATGGTTTCGATGACGATCAATTCCCGGGTCGATCGGTCGAGCCGAAACACACAAAGATCGGTGAACACCCGCGCCTCACCGGTCCGATAGCCCATCGGCTCGCGTTCATTCTGGGTGAGTAAGCCGCGCGCCGAACTGGCGATCTCGACGTCGTCTACCAGCGACTGCACCGAATGGCGGGGAATGTAGAGCAAATAGTCGCGATGCATGTTGGCGACGTCGGCCATGCCGCCCTGCCCTGGCAGCCGGATGAGGCCGCCGTCGGGCTTGCGCAGCGCAATGGTGTTGACACGGCCGCGTCGATCGACCTGCGCGGCGCCGACGATCTCATGCGTCACCGCACCGGCCTGATAGTAGGTCGAATAGGTGTCGTCGCCACCGGCATGCGCCACCGCCGTCTCGCAATCGAGGCTTTCGATCAGCGACAGGATCATTGGGCTAGGCGCGATATCGAGATGGCCGCAACTCATCGTCGCGATGATCATGTCCGGCGCGTGCGTCGCCTTTGCCAGCCGGTAGGCGACGTTGGCCAGCGGCGACACCGCGCCGGCGCTGGCAAAGCTCTCATTGTCGAGTTCGGCGGCGATGCGGGCGGCGATGATCTCGTCGATGGACGCCTTCTTTTCGCCGTGCACAAGCGCGGGCATTGCGAGGGCCGTTTCAGCGCGGACTTTCGCAGCGTCCTGAACCAGCCCCGGCACGCCTTCGGAAGGCAGGCGCAGAGTGCCCGCCAAAGGTGTTTCCCTGGCCGCGAACGCCCCCAACAACGCTTGATAATCGGTCACATAGAACGGCAGGCACGAGGCCGGATAGGCGCCGCCCGGCGCCAGCGCTATGGCCGAGACCTGATTGCGGGTGAGAATGCTCTGGCGCCCATCATGCCGCAGCGCGCCGACCGGGACGATTTCATCGACCGTGACCAGCACCTGCCGCGCCGCGCCGGCCATGGCGAAGTCGAGCGCCCTTGGCCCGATGATCTGGACATTGCCGCTCTCGTCGGCGCGCTGGGCGTGGACGACGAACGTATCGAGCCGCAGCGGCGGGATGAACCCGGTCTCGGTGCTGGCAATGGGATCGGGCGCAGAGATCGCGCAAGGCACGCACGCCAGCATGTCCGAGCCCAACGGAAGCTGGAACGGCATCGACGGCAGGTTTTGCTGCGCCGCCCGCAACGCCTGGATCATCGCCAGCGCCGTCCAATCGCGAACCGGCACGGCATCCGTCTCGGCAGCCGCGCGGAACCGCGGCGGAAGGCCGAAAATATCCAGGCTGGAAAAGCAGAGGTCGATTTCCGCTACCGCATCCGCTTCGAGAAGCAGTTCGAGCGGCAGCCCGCCGGCCCAGCAGACGTAGCGCAAATCCTTGACGCCCGAGCCGGCGATGGCGCGCAGCAAGGCGATCGGCAGCCGGGCGAAATGGTGGCCACCGACGCCAAAGACGTCGCCGCCTCCGACCATCGCGGCCAGTCCCTCGACATCGGTGAAGCGGGGCCGGTTTGATTTGACCAGGGATATCATCGCGCAGCCTTCGCCCGCGCAGCGCTTTTCTCGGCAAAGGCCTTAACCCGCTGCCGGCCGGTCTCGCTGCGATAAAGCCTGCCCAGAATGTCGCGCTCCATGGCAAGACCGTCAGCCAGGACGCCAGACACCGCATGCGCCGTCAGCACTTTCAGTCCTTCGATTGCGGCAGCCGGTTCGGCGGCGATCATTTCGGCCAGTTCCAGCGCCCGCGGCATCAGCCTTTCGGCGTCGACGACCTCGTTGACCAGTCCGGCCTCGATCAATTCGGAAGCCGGCACGATGGCTCCGGTCATCAGCAGGAGATTGGCGCGGTTGCGGCCGAGTTTCTGGACGCTGCGCTGTGTGCCGCCGCCGCCGGGGATCAGCCCGAGCTTGATCTCCGGCAGGCCGAATTTCGCGAACTGGCTGGCGACCACGATGTCGCAACACAGCACCAGCTCCATGCCGCCGCCCAGCGCGAAGCCGTTGACCGCGGCGATCACCGGCTTGCGGTTGTTCTCGATCGCCGCATACAGGCGCGCGCCGGCGGCCTGGAAGGCGTCAAACTCGGCAGCCGTCTGGCCGGCATATTCCTTGATGTCGGCGCCGGCCATGAAGCCGCGCCCCTCGCCAGTCACCACGATCGCACTGACGCCGTCATCCTGCGATAGCGCCTCGAAGGCGCCGGTGATCTCGCCTTGCATCAGCCGGTTCATGGCATTGAGCTGGTCGGCGCGCCTGAAAGTGACGACGGCGACGCGGCCCGAGGTATCGACCGTGAGTGTCTGGTAGGCGGGCATTGTCAGGCAGCGTCCACGGTCATGTCGCCGGACGCCTCCAGCGCGGCGATCTCATCCTTGGAGACGCCGAACTCGCCCAGGATTTCGCGACCATGCTGGCCGACCAATGGCGCCGGCCGTTCGATGGTTGCCGGCGTCTCGCTCATCGTGACTGCAGGTGCCACCACCCTGACCTTGCCGCCGCGCGGATGATCGTAGCTGGTGATCATGCCCATGTGCTTGACCTGCGGATCGTCGGCCGCGCGTCTTATGTCCTTCACCTCGGCGCACCAGATGTCGACTGCGAGCAGCCGCCCCAGCAGATCCTGCGTCGCAAACTTCTTGGTCTCGGCGTTGACCCTTTCGAACACCTCGTCGCGCTTGTCGAACAGGGTCTTCAGATCGTCGTAGACGGCAAGCTGCGGCGCTTCCAATGTCTCATACAGCGTCCTGAACGGGCTCATGGCGATCGACAAATAGCCGCCGTCCTTTGTTTCGTAGATGCCGAACGGCGCCTGCATGCCGGGATGGCCGATACCGGAATTCGGGCGCACGAAATCTTCGCCGAGATTGAGCACGGCGACATATTCCTGGTTGAGATGCGCGAGCAGGCCGGCCAGCAGATTGACCTCGATCTTCTGGCCCTTGCCGGTTTTCTCGCGATAGTAGAGCGCCGACAATATGCCGTAGACCATGTTCATCGCGCCGATCTGGTCGGCGAGACCAGCACCCGCCGGAACGGGAGCCTGGTCGCCGCGGCCGGTGTTGGAAATCAGCCCCGACAGCCCCTGGATCAGCATGTCCTGGCCGGGACGCTCGACATAGGGACCCTCCTCGCCATAGCCGGAGCCCGAGCAATAGATGATGCCGGGATTGACTGCCTTGAAGTCCTCGTAACCGTAGCCAAGCTTGGCCAGTACGCCGGGGCGAAAATTCTGCACCACGACGTCGGCCGTCTTCGCCATCTCCATGATGATCGCATTCACCTTGCGGCTCTTCAAATTGAGCGCGATGGAGCGCTTGTTGCGGTTCCAGGCGAGGAAGTTCGGGCTCTCGGAACCGCCGACCCATTTGGCGAAGAAGGTCATGCTGCGGAACATGTCGCCGGCGCCGGCGCGCTCGATCTTGATGACGTCGGCGCCCATGTCGCCGAGCAGCTGGGTGGCGAACGGCCCCTGCAGCAGATGGCTGAAATCAAGAATGCGGACGCCTTCGAGGGCTTTGTTCATATCATTTCTCGTTTCGTGTCTTCAAAGCAGATCGGGAACATAGCGTGGCGCGGCGGTGAGCCCGCCGTCGACGCGCAGGTCGGTACCGGTGGTGAAGCCGGCAGCGTCCGAGGCGAGATAGACGGCGGCTTCGGCCACTTCGGAAGGCTCGCCGATGCGGCCGAGCGGATGCATCTTCACCCAGGCCTTGGCGAGATTGCCGCCGGTCTCCCTGACCAGCCTGTCGTTCATCGGCGTGTTGATGGTGCCTGGCGAGATCGAGTTGACGCGGATGTTGAGCGGGCCGAACTCGACCGCCATCTGGCGTGTCATCGCCATCACCGCGCCCTTGGCGCCGGCATAGGCGGTCCAGCCGTCGAGCCCGACATGCCCTTGTGCGGAGGCCATGTTGATGATCGAGCCCGATTTCTGCGCGATCATGTGCGGCAACGCGCATTTGCAGCCGCGGAAGACGCTGGTCAGGTTGACCGCGATCAGGCGGTGCCACTGCTCTTCGGTCATCTCGTGGACCGGCATGCCGCCGATGGCGATGGCGGCGTTGTTGACCATGACGTCGAGATGGCCGGTCTTGCCGACGGCCGTGGCGATGACATTGGCGATGTCGGCCTCCTTCGACACGTCGCAATGAAAATAGTCGGCATCGTGGCCGGCCGCGCGCAGTTCCGCCGCGAAATGTTCACCCCTCTCGTCGGCAATGTCGCTCAGGAAGACATGCGCACCCTCCCTTGCCATCGCCTCTGCAATCGCATGGCCGATGCCGTCGGCGGCGCCCGTAATGACGGCGGTTTTCCCCTTGAGACGATCCATGTCAGCCTCCAATGATGCGCCGGCGCTTCGCTTCGTCGAAAGCGACCGCGGCGATGATGATCATGCCGGTGATGACCAGCTGCCATTCGGTCGGCAGGCCGAGGCCGCGCAGTCCGTTGGACAGGAACTGCAGGATCAGCACGCCGAGCGCCATGCCGGTCAGGCTGCCGATGCCGCCGGCAAGACTCACCCCGCCGAGCACGGTGGCGGCAACGACCTGGAACTCGAAATTCAGTCCCGCCGTATGCTGCGCCGAGCCGACGCGGGCCGCCAGGATGATGCCGGCAACCGTCGCCAGTAGCGCGCTGATGACGAAGCAGATGAACTTGACGCGGCGCACATCATAGCCGGCGAGGCGTGCCACTTCCGGATTGCCGCCGACGGCATAGATCTGCCGTCCAAACGGCCGGTGCTGTATCATGTAGGCGAAGGCGACGAGCAGGACGATCGCAATCACCGCCGAATAGGGAACGACATTGAACAGGCGGCCATCCGACAGCGCGATGAAGCTGTCGAGAGCGGCATCGTCGGGGATCGCGCGCTGGCCGGTATAAAGATACACGCCACCGCGCATGATGAACATTGTGCCGAGCGTCACGATCAGCGAGTTGATGCCGGCATAGGCGGTGAGATAGCCATTCACCACACCGATGATCAGCCCGAACAGCAGCGCGCCGCTGATGCCGAGCGCAAGCGAGTTGGTGTCGTTCATGATGATGATCAGCGGCAGGGCGATGGTCGCCAGCAGCGACCCGAACGAAATGTCGACCTCGCCGGAGATGAAGACGATGGCGCAGCCGATGCCGGCGGTGAGCGCCAGCGAAGCCTGGCCGAGCACATTGGTGATGTTGCGCACGGAGAAGAAATTCTCGGCGGTAAAGGAAAAGAACGCGATCACCAGGACGAGGCAGAGGAGCAGCGCCAACTCCTGCCGCGCCAAAAGCCGCGCCAGCATGGACGGCCCGGCTTTCATCGTATCGGTGCTTGCCAGGCTCATCGCTTGCTCCCTTCGAAGGCGTCGGCCGAATGACAATGACAGGGAATGCTGCCGCGAGGCGACATCGTCTTATCCGATCGCTGCATTGAGGATTTTCTCCTGCGTGGCGTCGTCGCGGGACATGATCGCGGTGAGCCGGCCTTCGCACATCACCGCGACGCGATCGGCAAGTCCCAGCAACTCGGGCATTTCCGACGTCATCATGACGACCGCCAAGCCTTCGCCGGCGAGCCGGTCGATGAGCGCGAAGATCTCCGACTTGGCGCCGACATCTATACCACGGGTCGGCTCGTCGACGACGATCACCTTGAGGCCCCGCATCAGCCAGCGCGAGATCAGCACCTTCTGCTGATTGCCGCCCGACAGGTTCTTCACCTGCTGGAACAAGCTGGGCGTCCTGATGCGGAAACGGTCGACATAGTCCTGCACCGCCTTGCGTTCCCTGGCCTTGTCGATGAAGCCCATACTGGCGAAGGCGCCGAGCGAGGCGAGGCTGGCATTCTGGTAAACCGGCAAATCGCCCATCAGCCCTTCGCTCTTGCGGTCCTCGGTGAGCAGGCCGATGCCGAGCCGAACGCCGGCGTGCGTGTCATGCGGCGTCAAGCGATGACCGTCGACGGAAATCGTGCCGGAGGTGACCGGATCAAAGCCGACGATCGCCTTGGCGAGTTCGGTTCGCCCAGCCCCCATCAAGCCGAAGAAGCCGAGGACTTCGCCGGCATGCGCTTCGAAGGACACGTCCTTCAGCTTCTTCGCCGTGCTGAGCCCTTGCACGGAAAGGGCGACCTTGCTGCCCGGCGCGCCGCGCTTGCGGGGAAACAGGCTTTCAATGCGCCGGCCGATCATGTCCTGGATCAGCGTGTCGTTGGTGTGATCACCGATTGCCCTGGTCGAGACGTGCCGGCCGTCGCGCAGAACAGTGACCGTGTCGGCGATCTCGAAAACCTCGTCGAGCTTGTGGCTGACATAGAGCACCGCAATGCCGAGTGTGGCCAGCCGACGGATGACGGTGAACAGCAGCGAAATCTCATTCGGTGTCAGCGATGACGTCGGCTCGTCCATCACCACGACGCGGGCTTCATGGGCGAGCGCGCGGGCGATCTCGACCATCTGCTGCTGGCTGACCGGCAGCGATCCCGTCCGCGCCGCCGGATCGACGTTAAAACCGATGCGGTTGAACAGCGCGGCGGAATCCGCGCGGATCTTTCTCCAGTCGATCGAGCCGCCCTTTCCGGTCGGATAGCCTTCGAGGAAGATATTCTCGGCGACGGTGAACTCGGAGATCAGCGCGATCTCCTGGAAGACGACCTTGATGCCCTCTTTCAGGCTGTCGCGCGGCGACTTGATGTCGAGCTCGCGGCCGCGCATGCGAATGATGCCGGCATCCTTGCCGTAGACCCCGGCCATGATCTTGATGAGCGTCGACTTGCCGGCACCGTTCTCGCCCATCAAGGCGTGGATCTTGCCGGGCTCCAGCGTGAGGTCGACATTGTCCAGCGCCACCACGCCCGGAAAGCGCTTGCCGATGCCGCGCATCTCGAGCGCCGGCACGCCTGTGTCGACGGCCGGGCCTTCGCTGGAGTGAAGGAAATCAACCGACATTGGCTCTGTTCCGGATGATGTCGAGATAGGTCGCCAGAATGATCACCACGCCGGGCACCACCATCTGCAGATCCTGGTTCCAGCCGAGAATGATGATGCCGTTGTCGATGACCTTCAGCACCAGAACGCCAAGCAGCGTGCCGAACAGCGTGCCGCGCCCGCCGAGCAGGCTGGTGCCGCCGAGGATGACGGCGGCGATAACGGTCAGCTCGAAGCCACGTCCGGCGGTTGGCTGGCCCGCATTCATCAGCGACGACAGGATCATGCCGGCAACCCCGACGCACAGGCCGGTGACGACGAAGGCGAACAGTTTCAGGCGTTCCGAGCGCACTCCGGAAAGTCGAACCGCTCGCTCATTGGCGCCGACCGCATAGAGGTAACGGCCAAGCATGGTGAAGCGCAGTGTCACGGCTGCGATTGCGAAGATGACCACCGCGATGACGACGGGCAACGGGATCGCGCCGATATAGCCGGCACCCAGATCAGTGAAGGAGATAAGCCGATGGTGGTTCTGCACGGCCTCGCGGGTGAACAGATAGACGCCGCCCTGCAGCATCATCATCGTGCCGATGGTGGCGATCAGCGAGTTCACCTTGAGCCTGGTGACGACCAGTCCATTGAATAGGCCGACCCCGCCTGCAAAGGCGAGTGCTGCCAGCATGCCGAGTGCGAGATTGTGCGTCGAATTCAGCACTGCCATGCCGATACAGCCGACAAAGGCGAGCGACGCCCCGACCGAGAGATCGACTTCGGCGGTGATGATCAGCATGGTCATGCCCGAGGCAACGATCAGCACCAGCGCGCATTGGCGCAGGATGGCGATGATATTGGCCTCGGAATAGAACTGTGGCGCCACCATCGAGATGGCGATGCAGAGCATGGCCAGAATCACGCCTAACACGAGCTGGCTGCTGCCCAATAGCTGGCCGACGATGAAACGCCTTGGCGCGGAAGATTGCGTAAGCTCGCTCATTTTCCATTCATTCCGGGCGGCGTCGGCGCTGCCGCCATATGGAAACCTGCAGGCCCGAAACCGGGCGGTTAACCTGTTTGCCGTCGGCATCCGATCCCTGCCCTTCCCGCCGTGCGGGAAGGGCACCCGAAATCCTTACTTCTTCAGATCGGCGGAGGTTTTCATGCACTTTTCCGGCGGCTGGAGCGCATTGACGGCGTCCCATTTGATCGTCCGGACAGTGCCGTCATAATCGTAGTACTTCTTCCAGTCGTCGCCTTTCATAGGCGCGGTCGGGCTGACGATGTGCTCGGGCACCTCTTCGCCGTTGAACAGCTTCACTGCGGCATCGATAGCGGTGTAGCCTTCCTTTTCCGGGAACATCGCGGCTTCGATGCGGTAGGATGGCTCGTTCTGTATGGCATTGATGAAGGCAAGGCCTTCGCCACCCGTGCCGACTGTCAACAAATTGTCCTGCGACTTGCCGGCCGCTTTCCAGGCCTGCAGGCCGCCCAGCGAAGAGGAATCGTTGATGCCATAGATGATGTTGATGTCGGCATTCTTGGCCAGTGCCGCCGCGGACACTTCGAGCGCGCGGTCGGGATTGCCGCCGCCGTCGAGGTCGTGGACCATGACCGCGTCGGGGATGATGGTCTTGAGGCCATCCATGAAGCCTTGCGAGCGCAGGACGGTCGCCGACAGGAGCGGCAGGCCGACATTCATCACCTGGGCTTTGCCGCCGAGCTTTTCCTTGGCGTATTTGCCTGCTTCGACGCCGGCCGTGTATCCGGTATCATAGTCGCAGATCGCGACCATCGTCGTCATGCCCTTGACCGGATTGCCTTCCAGAACGACCGGGACGTCATTGGACTTCGCCTGGCGCAGCAGCGGCACGACGCCCTCCTCATTGACGGGCGTGACAATCAGCACGTCGACGCCCTTGGCCATGAAGTCTTCCGCGGCAGAAACCTGCTTGGCGATATCGAGATTGGCGTCCTGCACCTCAAGCTCGATGCCGAGTTCCTTGGCACGGGCCTGCATGCCCTTGATGACGTTCTGATACCACTCATGGGTGGCGTAGTTGGTGACGTAGCCGATGCGCTTCGGCATGTTTTCGGCCTGCGCGGCAGCGGCGCTAAGAGCCAGCACGGCCGCCGAAGTAAACAGGATTGACTTGGACCAGTTCATCTTCTTCTCCCTATTTATCGTCTTGTTAGTTGCTGAACGGATAGTCCCGCCGTTCCGGGTCCGCACGTGAGGAGGCGATGGCTTCACCCGCGCCTAACGCCGCCGATATCGTCTCGGCGGCCGCCTTCGCCCGTTCGAAGACGGTCTCGCGATCGAAGCGCGCGGCTTTCTGCGGCAGGAATGGTACGGTCAGCGCGGCAATGACCGCACCGGTGTGATCGCGCACCGGCATCGAGACATTGGTGCAGGCCTCGACGGCCAGCGAGGCGCGCATCTCGTAGCCGAGCCCTGCGACTTCGTTCAGCCGCGCTTCGATTTCGGCCCGCGTGCCCTGCCCTTCGCCGGCAGCGACGATCCGCTCGACGATGCGGTCACGCTCGGCGCGGTTCGAATGCGCGAGCAGCACCGCGCCGGAGCTCGTTTCAAGGATCGGGAAATGTGAGCCGAGCGCGACCGAGTAGCGCATCGGCAAAGGCGAATCGATCTGCAGCACCACCAGCGCGCTCTCGCCTTCGCGAACGACCAGATGACAGCTTTGATCGGTATTGGCCGAGAGCTCGCGCATCACCGGCAGCGCGCATTCGACCAGCCGGTTTACCGGCGGATGCATATGCGCCAGCTCGAACAGCTTTAGCGATAGCCGGAAGCGATCGGATTGCGTCCGGAAGATGTAGCCGCGCTTCTCCAGCAGAAGCAGGATGCGGTATATCTCGTGGATGGAGCGTCCCAGGCCGGCAGCGATTTCGGTCTGGGTCAGCGGCTCGGCGCTGGACGCCATGAACTCCAAGACATCGAGCGCCTTTTCCACTGCCGGCACCCGATATCCGTTGCGGCTGCTTTCGCCTTCATCGACGATCTGGGCTATGTCGGCGGCCATTATGCGACGCTCCGTTCCGGCTGGGTTTGCCTGGTCTCGCGGTAAAGGCGGTTCAGCCGGTCCGCGAGCTCCGTCGCGGGCATGTCGCCGGCGATGGCAGCGGCCGCATGCGGCGCGCATTCGCGGAAAAAGGCGATGAAGCCTGGATGTGTCGGGCGCAGGTAGGACGCTTCGATCGTCGCCAGCGTCGAACTGAAGAAATTGCCGGAAAAATCGTTGACGTCGGCGTCCTTCCAAGCCGCCAGCGATCCCGGCTGTCCGCCTGCTTTCACGTAGTCGCCACGCTGGTAGCCGGGCGAGCACAGAAAAAGCGCGTAGTCGATGGCGGCCTGTTTGTGTTTCGACTGGGCGCTGACCCCGATGCCGGCACCACCGAGCAAGGCGCCGGCGGATCGCGGGGTCGGCACGTCGGCGCAACGCAGATACGGCCGGTCGGCTTTCGAGGCATAGTTCACATAGCCGAAGGCGAACGGCACATAGACCACATCGTCATGCGCGATCATGTGGTCATAGCAGCGGATCGGATTCCATTTCGACGAATTCGGATGCGACAGCTCGGCAAGCTGGCGCAACTGCGCGACAGCCTGCTCGACCTTCTCCCTTGCAATGAACTCCTCGCCGTTTTCCTGCGGATGGCCGAGCGTCAAGAGCAGGCACATGGCGTCGGTCGACACGAACGGCAGGCCAAGCCACTTGCCATCCTTGCGCGCGCGCCGGCCAAGTTCCAGCACCTCTTCCTGGGTAGTGGGCACTGTTGCGTAGCGCTCCAGGAGATCCGGGCGATATGAAGCGATCTGGCAGGCGGCATCGATCGGCAGTGCCCACTGACGGCCGTTTCTTGCGTAGGATCGCCAGGACGCGCCGACCGAGTCGCGCTCGAACAAGCTGCGCTGTTCCGCCGAGAGATAGCCGTCGAACGGCACCATCAGTTCGCCGTCGGCAATGTCGCCGATGAAGGGATGGTCGAATACGATCAGATCATAGGCGCCGAGCACCGGACCAAGCACGCCCTCGCCGAATTCGTAGAGGCTGCGGCGGTCCCATTCGATTTCCAGAGCGGGATTGTTGGCGCAATACGTCTCGATGCTGGCGTCGAGCGGTCCCCAGCAGCGTCGATGATCCCACGCCAGACCGCGCAGCCTTGTCATTCCTGCAAAAACCTCCCTGAACCGGGCGAGAGCCATATCCGGGATTACTAGCAGGTATTTTTACCTGGGCAAGATATTTTCACATAAGAAAACTGTTTAGGCTTCCGGTTGCGATCCTCAGGCCAGCTCAAAACGTTCCACGGCGCGCATGATGCCACGCAGCTCGGCCAGGCCTTTCAGGCGGCCGATCAAAAAATAGCCGGGGTTGATCCTGGTCTTGCCGATATCGTCGGCGAGCAGATGGCCATGATCGGGTCGCATGGGAATCCGCCAATCAGCGCGACCTTCCCTTCGGCGGCGCGTCTCTTCCTGCATCAAAGCGAGGATGACATGCGCCATGTCGGTGCCGCCCTCCAGATGCTCGGCTTCATGGAAGGAGCCGTCATCCTCGATGGTTACATTGCGCAGATGGACGAAATGGATCCGGTCGGCGAACTCCTTGATCATGCCGACAATGTCGTTGTCTGCGCGCGTACCGTAGGAACCGGTGCAGAATGTCAGGCCGTTGGCCGGGCTGTCGACGGCGTTGAGGATGAAACGCGCGTCCTCGGCGGTCGAAACGATCCGTGGCAGGCCATAGAGCGAGAATGGCGGGTCGTCGGGATGGATGCACATGCGCACCCCCTCATGCTCGGCCACCGGAATGATCTCGCGCAAAAACCAGGCCAGATTGTCGCGCAGCTCCTTCGGCCCGATCGAGTCATATTCCGCCAATGCCTCACGAAAACTATCCCGGTTGTAGCTGCGCTCGGTTGCCGGCAGGCCGGCAATGAGATTGCGCTCGATCCTGTCGATCTGCTCTTCGCTCAATTCCTTCAGTCGCGATTCCGCTTCCGCGATACGTGCCGCGCTGTAGCCGAATTCGGCATTCCTGCGCTTCAGGACGAACAGGTCGTAGGCGGCAAAATCGATCGCATCGAACCGCAGTGCGTAGCCCGTCGTTGGAAGCCGATAGGCAAGGTCGGTGCGGGTCCAGTCGACCACCGGCATGAAGTTATAGCAGATCGTCGCAATGCCGGCCTTGGCGAGCGCACGGATCGTGTCCTTGTACCAGCCGACATAGCGAAGCCGTTCCGCCGAGCCGATCTTGATCGAATTGTGGACGGGAATGCTCTCCACAACCGACCAGGTCAGCCCTTCGGCCTCGATGACCCGCTTGCGCTCCAAAATGTCCGTCAAAGGCCAGGCGCGGCCGTCATAGATATTATGCAGGGCGGATACGACGCCCGTGGCTCCGGCCTGCTTGACATGATCGAGCGTCACCGGGTCGTCAGGGCCATACCAGCGCCAGCATTGTTCCATCGAGGCTTTTCCTTTGCGATAAAACGGAACCGTATTGTTGGGCCACAATGGAAGTCAAATTAAAGGAGTTTGCGCCATGAAGGATTTCGACGGCAAGATTGCTCTGGTGACGGGGACGACCGGGATCGGCCTGGCAACCGCCAGACGTCTTGCGGCGGGCGGGGCGGCGATCATCGCCTGCGGCATCGACCGCGCGGCCAACACGGCGATGAGAGCGGAACTGGGCAGCTCCGGCGCCGAGGCGCTGGTCGTGGCCGTCGACGTCTCCGTGCCGGATCAGGTCCGCGACGCGGTCGCAGCCGGTGTTGAACGGTTCGGCGGCCTCGATATCATCGTCAATTCCGCGGCGGTCCATCCGTATGGCACCGCTGTTAGCACCGATTTCGACATCTGGAACCGGGCGATGTCCGTCAATGTCGGCTCGATCTACCTGACCGCGCATTTCGGTATTCCGGAAATGATCAGGCGAGGCGGCGGCGCCATCGTCAACGTGGCTTCGGTGCAAGGTTTCGCCTGCCAGCAGAACGTCGCCGCCTATGCCACGACCAAGGGCGCCATCCACACATTGACGCGCGCTCTGGCGCTCGACCACGCGCGCTCCGGCATTCGCGTCAATTCCGTCAGCCCGGGCTCGATCCGCACCCCGATCCTGGAAAAGGCGGCGCGCGGCGAAAACGGCACCGACGCCGATGTCGAGGCCGCCTACAAGCGCTTCGGCGAAGCGCACCCCATCGGGCGCATCGGCGAGCCGGAGGAAGTGGCGGAACTCATCGCCTTTCTGTGTTCGTCGAAAGCCGGGTTCTGCACCGGGGCGGACTACAGGATCGATGGCGGCCTGACTGCCGGCATCGGCGTGAAGTAGAACGGGAAGATCGGTCTCGGCTTTACGGGAGACGTTGTCATCGGACGATTTTCGGTCAGCCGCCACACGAAGCACCGACGGGGCGAACCAATAGCGCATAACATGCGCGAGCGCGAATACTGCACTTGCAGCCGGTTCAACCGTCTGATTCCCTTGGTTACGCTGGGCTGTCCTGATTCGCGCACTGTCAAAAATCTTTGCAGCGCGCCGGGAACAAGCCTTCCACCGACCGCTGCGCTTGCGCATTCAAGGGGAGAGACGGCAAATGAACACTGCAACGAGGCCGACAATCTCGGAGATGAGGCCCAAGATATCCGTCATCGGGGTTGGCGGCGGTGGCGGCAACGCCATCAACAACATGATCGCCGAAGGCTTGCAGGGCACCGAGTTCATCGTTGCCAACACCGATGCCCAGGCGCTCACCATGTCGAAGGCAACGCGGCTGATCCAATTGGGAGCGCACGTCACGGAAGGCCTTGGTGCCGGATCCCTGCCCGAGGTCGGCCATGCCGCGGCCGTGGAATCGATCGACGAAATCATGGACCATCTTGCGGGAACGCATATGTGTTTCGTGACCGCAGGCATGGGAGGCGGAACTGGAACCGGTGCAGCACCGGTCATAGCGCAGGCCGCGCGCAACGCAGGAATACTGACCGTGGCCGTCGTCACCAAGCCGTTCGTCTTCGAAGGAAACCGCCGAATGCATGCGGCCAATGAGGGCATCGAGCGGCTGCGCGAAAGCGCCGATACCGTCATCGTCATACCGAACCAGAACCTCTTCAGGATCGCCGATGCCAAGACGACGTTCGCGGACGCTTTCGCCATGGCGGACCGCGTACTCTACGCCGGCGTCGGCTGCATAACCGATCTCATCGTCAAGGAAGGCCTGATCAATCTCGACTTTGCCGATGTGAAGTCGGTGATGCGCGATATGGGTCGCGCGATGATGGGGACCGGCGAAGCCACCGGCGAGGACCGCGCCAGGAAGGCAGCCGAAGCGGCGATCGCAAACCCGCTTCTCGACGAAGCGTCGATGATGGGCGCCAAGGGCGTCCTTGTCTCGATATCGGGCGGCACTGACATGACGCTGTTCGAGGTCGACGAAGCCGCCACCCGCATCCGCGAGGAGGTCGACGCCGATGCCGACATCATCGTCGGCGCCATTTTCGACAAGGCGCTCGCAGGAAAATTCAGGGTGTCGGTGGTTGCGACGGGATTGCGGCGGGGGCTTGAGATTCCGCTGACGGTGGGGTTGGAAAACCGTGTGAATTGAGCGACGCCCTTATGGCAGCACCACGGCAGGTTTCGACTGAAGGTCCGACGCACCGGACACCGCCGCCAGACGGTAATCGGGCGGAACGCCCAACCCTGATTGTTGCGGGATAAGCCTGCACAGCAAGCTGTCGGTTTTGCCTGCGCGACTTCTTGCTGTCGAATTGGAACGCCAGGCAGCGCTCATGGCGCCGGCCGCGTGAACAGGGTGCGGAACAGTTCCTCAGCCCGTCGCAGGCCCTCATCTGTCAGAACCACCGACTTCGCCTTGTTTGCCGGATTGGCGATCAGTCCCTTCTGGTGCAAGCGATCCAGAGCATCCCAATCCAATCCCTTCCAGGCGCGCCTCTCTTCATGCAGCGTTAGCCAAAGCAGCCCGAGAACGGCATTGTCGATCTTGTCGGTGTCCGTCTCCATGCCAAGCAGATTAACACGGGAAGACGGCGCCTGCCGAGACCCACACCGTCGGGTAACTCGATGAGGATCAAACTGGCCGCGCCAGGCTGCAAACGCAAAACGGCCCGCGTGAAGCGGGCCGTTTTGAGGATTTGGTTGCGGGGACAGGATTTGA
>NZ_JBVVQJ010000031.1:0-83958 GCF_055811475.1 Mesorhizobium sp. WSM4829
GGCCTCGCAGAGTTCCAAGCCATCAAGTACGGAGCCACGCTCGATGTGTGAATCCGATAGGTCACTATACGGGGAGAGGGTGCCGGCAGGCAGGTGAGGGGCAGCGCAAGCGCCCGGAAGGGGGTGACGGGCGGATTCAAACCTGAAGTGATTGCCCTGCACAAAAACTGCACAACATTGCGGAAAATCTCCTCGGACCCGCCTCGCTGCCTGCATTTCGGCCGGCGAAAAGGACGGCATGCAAGAGCGCGAAAAGCCCCGTTGGTCCCTGCCCCTCCGCAATGACGGTTGCTGGCTCGTCGATCCGCCGCATTCGGCGACTCTCTTTCCCTTCATCCGCAAATCTCCGCCCCGCGGCCGGATCAAAGCCGCTGAGAAAACCCGATCATGACATCGCTGCTTACCGCCGCGCCGGGCACTTGCGCGCGCTTCGGCGTTGCCGTCCTGCTTGCCGCGCTGGCCGATTTCTTCTTCTATGGGCAGCCGGTCGGCATCACGCTCTTCCTGTTCGGCATGACGCTGGCCGCCGCGGCCGCGGCGCTCCAGCCGTCGGCGCTCGGCGCCGGCCGGGCCTGGTTCAAACCCGTTGCCCTGCTTGTCGGGCTACTGCCGTTCCTTGAAAATGTCAGCGCGCTGTCCGTCGCGATCGGGCTTGCGGCGCTGGCCGTCTTTACGCTTTCGCTGGTCGGGCGGCTGCGGCGCGGATTTGCCCGCATTGCCGGCCAGGTCGCGCTGTTCCTGCTCGCAGCGCCGTTTCGGTTCGTCCACGATTTCGTCCGCTGGCGCAAGGCGGCGCGGCGGCTTGGCCGGCGGCGCATCGGCTTCGCGGCGATCGCCGTCTGGATCATGCCGCTGACCCTGGGCGTAGTGTTTCTGGCGCTGTTCGGCGCCGCCAATCCGGTTATCGAATACTGGCTGTCGCTGATCGATCTCCACGCACTGCTCGACCTCATCCAGCTGCCGCGGCTGGCCTTCTGGCTGGTCGTGCTTGCCGGCGTCTGGGCTTTTTTGCGCCCGCGCCTGCCGCGCTTCTTGCGCCGCATTGCGCGTCGGGTGACACCTGTCCCTGTCAGCGCGGTGACGACGACGACAAAACCCGCCAGGGCGATCGAGGACATCATCTTCGGCAAGGCCGCCATCCTTCGCGCGCTTGTCATCTTCAACATCCTGTTCGCGATGCAGACCGCGCTCGACGCCACCTATCTGTGGGGCGGCATCGCCCTGCCCGACGGGCTGACCTACGCCGCCTATGCGCATCGCGGCGCCTATCCGCTGATCGTCACGGCGCTGCTCGCCGCCGGTTTCGTGCTGGCGGCGCTCAGGCCGGGAAGTGCCACTTCCAGCGATCCGTTCATCCGCCGGCTGGTCTATGTCTGGGTGGCGCAGAACATCGTGCTGGTCATCTCGTCGATCCTGCGGCTTGAACTCTATGTCGGCATCTATGCGCTGACCTACTGGCGCGTCGCCGCCTTCGTCTGGATGGGGTTGGTTGCGGCGGGCCTTGTCCTGATCATCGCCCGCATCGCGCTCGGAAAATCCAATGAATGGCTGCTTTCCGCCAATCTTCTGACGCTATCGGCGACGCTTTATGCCTGCTCGTTCATCAATTTTGCCGCCCTGATCGCCAACTACAATGTCGAGCACTCATTCGAAATGACCGGCCACGGAACCGAGCTCGATTTCTGGTACCTGCGTTCGCTCGGTCCCAGCGCCCGGCCGGCACTCGATCGCTTCCTCGAGCAGCAGGCCAGGACGAATGCGGCCAGCTTTTCCCCCTACCGCGAACTCGCCCGTTTGCTGGGACAGGACGAGGCCCGCTACCGCGCGGCCCAGGAAAACTGGCGCGCCTGGAGCTTTCGCGACTGGCGGCTCCTTCGCACTCTCGACACGTCTATCCCGTTCGTGGTTCCTCAGGGCTCCGAACCCTTCGTGCCGGGCCGCTGATCGATGCCGCATCACATCCTGATCGCCGACGATGATCCGCACATCCGCGAGATCATCTGTTTCGCACTTGAAAAGGCCGGCATGAAAACGGTTGCGGTAGCCGACGGCGCCGCCGCCTTGCAGGCGATCGAGCGCCGCGCGCCCGACCTTGTCGTGCTCGACATCGGCATGCCGGAGATGGACGGGCTGGAGGTCTGCCGGCGGCTGCGGCACACATCCGATGTGCCGGTGCTGTTCCTGTCCGCGCGTGATGAAGAAATCGATCGCATCCTCGGGCTCGAAATGGGTGGCGACGACTATGTCACCAAGCCGTTCAGCCCGCGCGAGCTGGTCGCCCGCGTCAACGTCATCCTGCGGCGCGCCCGCCCGGCAAAAGCCGAACAGGCCGACGACAGGCAATTCTTGCACGGCCGTCTGGCTTTGCTGCCGGCCAGCCACGCCGCCAGCTTCGACGGCAGGCCGCTAGTGCTGACCTCGATCGAATTCGCCATCCTGAAGGGGTTTCTGGCGCGCCCGGCGCATGTGCTTGGGCGCGACATGGTGATGGCCAATGCCTATGCCGGCAACATCCATGTCGCCGACCGCACCGTCGACAGCCATATCCGCAACATCCGCGCCAAGCTGGCGGCGGCCGGCTGCACGGATGCGATCGAGACCGTGCATGGCGTCGGCTTCCGGCTCGGCCGGTGCGGCGCGTGACCGCGCATAAATGGCGGCCGCGCCTCGCCACCATCGTTGTCGCCATCCTGATCATGGTGATGGCGCTGCCGCTGGTCGGCCTGTTCTTCTTCAGGCTCTACGAGAACCAGCTGATCCGCCAGACCGAGGCCGAGCTGATTGCGCAAGGTGCCGCCCTTGCCGCCATCCATGCGCAAGAGGTCCGCGACGCCGGCATCGCGGCTGAAAAGCTCGGCGCGGCCGTGCCTGCCGACAGCGACAATCCGGACTCTCCCTACCGGCCGATCGAGCCGCGTCTCGATCTCGCCTCCGACAGGGTTCTGGCGACACGGCCCGCGGCGACAGCCGCCACCGTCGATCCCGCCTTCACGGCGATCGGCGCGCGGCTGTCGGGCATTCTTGCCGAGACGCAGAAAACCACGCTTGCCGGCTTCCGGCTGCTCGATCCCAAAGGCGTCGTCATCGCCGGACGCGAGGAGATCGGCCTGTCGCTCGGCGCCGTCGGCGAGGTTCGCGCAGCACTTGCCGGCCGCTATGCCAGCGCGCTCAGGCAGAGGATATCAGACGAGCCGCCACCTTCGCTCTATTCGGTCAGCCGCGGCACGAGAGTCCGCGTCTTCGTCGCAATGCCGGTCGCCGTCGACGGCAAGGTCGCCGGCGTCGTCTATCTGTCGCGGACGCCGAACAACATCGTCAAGCATCTTTATGGCGAGCGCGGCAAGGTGGTGCTGGCGGCGATCGCCATCCTCGGCGGCACGCTGCTCATCGGCCTGATCTTCCTTCGCACCGTCAGCCGGCCGATCTACGCGCTGATGGAGCGGACAAAGCGCATCGCCGCCGGTGATCGCGCAGCGATCAGGCCGCTCGACCATCATGGCACGCGCGAGATGGCAGCGCTGTCCGACGCTTTCCTCGAGATGGCCGAAAAGCTGCATGCGCGCTCCGACAGCATCCAGACCTTCGCAACCCATGTCTCGCACGAGCTCAAATCGCCGCTGACGGCGATCCAGGGGGCGGCCGAACTGCTGCGCGATTCAGGTAGCGCAATGGACGAGGCCGAGCGGCGGCGGTTTTCAGACAATATCGTCACCGACGCCGGGCGGCTCAATCTGCTGGTGCGTCGTCTGCTCGACCTGGCGCGCGCCGAAAATCTTGCGCCCAGCGGCGAAAGCACGTCGCTCACTGCGGCCCTGGCGCTGTTGCCGACCGGGGACAGGCTGGCGCTTCGGGTCGAGGCGGGCGGCGAGACCGGCCTGCGCATCTCGGCCGAGAACGCAGCGATCGTACTCGCCAATCTCATCGACAATTCGGCGCGGCATGGCGCGACGCTGGTTTCGATCACGGCGGCGAGCGCAGGCGGCAAGGCGACGATCCAGGTGAGCGACGACGGCGCCGGCATTTCGCCGAGCAACCGCGCGCGTATTTTCGAGCCATTCTTCACCACACGCCGCGATTGCGGCGGCACCGGCATGGGCCTCGGCATCGTTCTGGCCCTGCTGAAAGCGCATGATGGCACGATCCGCCTGGTTGACTCCGAGCGCGGCACGCGCTTCGAGATCATCTTGCCGGCTGTATGAATTGCAGCATGATCGTTTCAGAAAACCGGCTTCGGGATCATGCTTCAGAACTGGAGAAGCGAAAAAGTGCGCTACGACGTCGTCATCATCGGCGGAGCCATCGTCGGCTCCTCGATCGCCTATTATCTGCGCGCGGAAGGGTTTTCGGGCTCGATCGCGCTGGTCGAGCGCGACCCGCAGTTTGCCCATGCGGCGACGACGCTGTCCTGCGCTTCGATCCGCCAGCAGTTTTCGATTCCGCAAAACATCCGGCTGTCGCAGTTCACGCTGAAACTGTTCCGGCGGCTGAAGGAAGAGTTCGGGACCGACGCCGATATCGGCTTTCGCGAAGGTGGCTACCTCATCCTTGCCGGTGAGAACGGGTTGCCGATCCTTAGGGCAAACCACCAGACGCAGTTGGCCGAGGGCGCCGACATCGTGCTTGAGGATGCGGAGGCGCTCGTCCGCCGGTTTGCATGGCTGTCGGCCGAGGGCATCACCGCCGGCGCCTATGGCCGCAGCGGCGAGGGCTGGTTCGACGCGCATGCCATGCTGATGCTGTTCCGCAAGGCGCTGCGCGACAAAAAGATCGATTTCATCACCGCCGACGTGACCGGCATCGAACGGCAGGGCGACCGTGTCACCGGCGTCAGCCTCGACAATGGCGAAAGGCTCGACGCCGGCATCGTCGTCAACGCCGCCGGGCCGAATGCCGGAAAAGTCTCGGCAATGGCCGGACTGGTGCTGCCGGTGGAACCGCGCAAGCGCAATGTCTTCATCTTCGAGGCGCGCGAGAAATATGACGACATGCCGCTGCTGGTCGATCCCTCAGGCATCTATGTCAGGCCGGAAGGCTCGGTCTACATCACCGGCGGGGCCGAGCCGGAAGACGGCGACGGCCCCGCCGATCCCAGCGATTTCGAGCCCGACTGGCCGCTGTTCGAAGAGGTGATCTGGCCGGTGCTGGCGACCCGCATCCCGGCCTTCGAGGCGATCAAGCCGACGCGCGCCTGGGCCGGCCATTACGATTACAACACGCTCGACCAGAACGCGGTGATCGGCCCGCATCCGCAGGTGCAGAATTTTCTCTTCGCCAACGGTTTTTCCGGCCACGGCCTGCAGCAGGCGCCGGCGGTCGGCAAGGCGCTGGCCGAGCTGATCGTGCATGGCGGCTACCGCACGGTGGACTGCTCGGCGTTTGGGTATGAGCGCGTTGCCGAGGGGCGGGCTTTCAGGGAGTTGAATGTGATCTGAGGCTGGCGGACAGAGGGGGGTGCTGTCCCTCGGTCACCAAAGGGTTCCGCACCGCAAGGCCAGCCGTCAGCGCTCGCGGCCAAACCAGAACGCATCCGCCATCCGCGTCATACCGATCCGTTCGTAGAAGCCGACGGCGTCGGGCACGGAGATCAGTGACATGGCGACGGATGGCCCGAGCTGCCGCCGCGCTTCGTCGAGCAGGCCCTTGCCGATGCCGAGCCCTTGCGCCGATTTGCAGACGGCGAGCTCGGAAATATAGCACACCCACGAGAAGTCGGTGATGCCTCGGGCGAGGCCGATCAGCGGCTTGCCAGGCGCATCGAGACGCGCCGTCAACACCAGATCTGCATTGGCAAGCATCGCCTTCAGACGGACGTCGTCATCGATGGGCCGAGTGACGCCGAGGCCGGATTCCACCAGCACGCGGCGGAACTCGGCTGCGTCGAGGTTCGGTTCGCTGGCGTAGAGTACTTTGGGACGTGTTGTCATGCCGGCCAAGGTGCACCATAGGGCGGCAACTTTGAAGCGGTCCGTGCTCTAGGACCAAAGCTTGCGAAAACAGCCGCCTTTTATTTGCCTGCAGCTTTGTGTAAACCGGGCGCCAATACATCCCCGCAGCGAAAAGAAGACGGGCAAGACCTATGGAAAAATTCACCAAGCTCACCGGCGTTGCCGCGCCGATGCCGATCGTCAATGTCGACACCGACATGATCATTCCCAAGGATTATCTCAAGACGATCAAGCGCACCGGGCTCGGCAGCGGACTGTTTGCCGAAATGCGCTACACGGACGACGGCTCGGAAAACCCCGACTTCGTGCTCAACAAGCCGGCCTACCGCAAGGCGCAGATCTTGGTCGCCGGCGACAATTTCGGCTGCGGCTCGTCGCGCGAGCATGCGCCCTGGGCGCTGCTCGACTTCGGCATACGCTGCGTCATCTCGACCTCGTTCGCCGACATTTTCTACAACAACTGCTTCAAGAACGGCATCCTGCCGATCACCGTCAGCCCGGAGGATCTGGACAAGCTGATGGACGACGCCTCGCGCGGCTCCAACGCAACGCTGTCGATCGACCTCGAAGCCAAGGAAATCCGCGGTCCGGACGGCGGCGTGGTCAAGTTCGACCTCGACGACTTCAAGCGGCACTGCCTCTTGAACGGGCTCGACGATATCGGCCTGACCATGGAGAAGGCTGACGCCATCGCCTCGTTCGAGAAGAAGAACGCCGAGCTGCGGCCCTGGGCCTGAACGGTAGGATGACCCGGCCGCGACAGGCCGGGTTCGTGGCGGCTGCACGGAGGGACAGGCATGACACGTTCGCTGCTTGCCGGCGCCTGGGCGCTGGCGTGGATTCTGATGCCGGTGGCTGGCGCGCATGCACAGACCGACACGGTGCTCGTGCCGGCTGACGATGCGTCCGGCGGGGCCGCCGACCTGGGCGCGTCGAGCAATGCGGCCCTGGCCGAGGATGACGGCCAAGCACCGGTCCCGTTCGAGAATGGGCAGCTGACCATCACCCAGCAGGAAGACTATGGCGAGAAGGTGCTGGCCTATGACGGCAAGCAGCTGGCGCGCAATTACGGTGTCTTCTTCGACAGGATTGTCGAGGTCGGCGGCGTCACGGTGGCGCTGGTCGATGTCGGCGACGGCGGCAATCAATGCGGTCCGGCCAAGGTGATCGTGTGGAAGCCGGAAGGCGGCACGATCCAGACGACCACCGTCGAGCAGGATGAATGCGGCGCACCGCCGGCCGCGCTATCCGACGGCGCCATCTATTTCGTGCCTAATCTCTTGCCGGGCGAATCGAAGCCGGCGCTGCAATGGTCGCCGACCGGCGGGTTGTCGACCTTGGGCAACCTCGCCTACATGCCGGAGCCGGGTACCGGCTGGAAAGATGTCGACCCGGCGAAATACGACAGCATCGTCGATGCCTTCCATAACGAGGCCATCTACAGGCAAGCCGCGACGCTGCTCGGCAAGGAGATGCCCGACATGGCGACCAGCCTGCTGGTCGGCGGCGGCACCGAGAAAACCACCTCGGGCGTCTTCCACGCCAGCGGCTGCATGCCGCATGATTGCGGCGGCGACGAAGGCTTCATGGCGATCGATCCGGCCAACCACAAGCTCTATTTCGCCCGCCGCGGCGACAAGCCCGAGCCGGATGCGTGGCCGGCGGTGAACACGTGGCCGGCCGAGGTCAGGGAAGCGATGGACAAGGCGCTCGGTTCGCCGAATTAGCTTCTCTGCTTCATGCCTTCGTTCCCGACGCGGGGCCAAGCGGCGGCAGTCGTAACCTCAGACCATCGACAAAAAAGCCCGGCGCATGGCCGGGCTTTCCGTCGAATAGAGACTTGTATCACTGGCCGTCGATCGCCGTGGCGATGCGGGCGATGGCCTGTTGATAGTTGCTCGCGTCATTCCAGCCGGCAATTGCACCGAGATTCGCCTGTGCGCTGGCACCCGCCTGCCAACCATGAGCCTTGAGGAAGTTGGCGGTGGAAGCCAACGCAGTGGCCTTGTCGCGCAGATTTCCGCTGCCGACCCCGTACTTCAAGACATTTCCGGGCAGGAACTGCGTATGGCCAATCTCGCCATGCATGGCGCCGACCGACGAGGCGCTCAGCGCGCCGCGATCAACCAGTTTCAGGGCTGCAACAGCATGCGGGTAGAAGAACTCCGGGCGGCGGCAATCATAGGCAAGCGTTACAATGGCAGAGACCGTATTCTGCTTGCCCAAGAAGGAACCGAAGCCGGTTTCCATCCCCCAGATAGCGAGCAACACACCCGGCGACACGCCGTAGGTCCGTTCGATCTTGTCGAACAGCGCCGCGTTCGACTTCTTCAGCGAACGGCCCTTGGAAATGATCGTGGACGCGCCACGGCGCTTCATGAAAGCATCCACCGAGCCACCGAAAGCCTTGTGGATAGCGCGGTCGGCGGCGATCGTCCTTTTTGCGTAGGTCGCACTAGCCAGAGCGGCCAGACCCTTCGAGCCTACACCGCTGGCCCTTGCTTCCTGCGCGAACTCCGCCTTCCACGCTTCGAAGCCCGCGCCCGTTTTGCCGCATTGGGCGGCCTGTGCCGCTGTTGCCGCCGCAAGCATCATCGATGCCGCCGCTGCGAAAATCTTTGCCTTGGCAAAAAATGCCATGTTGCTCTCCTGGTTGCCTGAATCTTGTCCCGAATACGAATTTGCCAGCGAAACGCCCGCTTGTCACCGTTGGAGCGACGTGCGTCCGCTTGGACGCAGTACGCTCCAGCACTTTACAATCTGCGCATCGTGCTTTCCGAGAATCGGAACCGACTTTCGGGGCCGATGCGCTAAGAACTCGTTTACGCATCCTCGCCGCAGCGCTGGCGAATGCCGGACAACTTGCTTACGATCAAGTAATTATTGTGGCGGGGGGCTAGAATATTCATGGAAGACGTTGACGTCGTGGTCATCGGCGCCGGCTCGGCGGGACTTTCCGCCGCCAAGACCCTGCGTGCGGCCGGCCTTTCCTTCAAGCTGGTCGAGGCGATGAACCGTATCGGCGGCCGCGCTTGGACCAGCGACCAGCATTTCGGCGTTCCTTTCGACATCGGCTGCGCCTGGCTGCACGCGGCCAACCGCAATCCCTACTTTCCCGAGGCGCAAGCTGCCCGCTGGACGCTTCATCATCACGACATGAATATCGACCATCTCTATTATCGCAACCGAAAGGCGAGCGAGGACGAAGAGGCCGCGATGAAGGCGGCCGATATCAGGCTGTTCGAGCTGCTGGCGGCGCATGAGGTCAAGGTTGGTGACGACGACCGGCTTTCGGCGTTGCTCGCCAGGGGCCATGCGCCGCGCGCCGCCGCCACCTTCGCCGGGCCGATGGACTTCGGCGCCGACGAGGACGAGATATCGATCCGCGACTTTCAGGCTGCCGCCGATCTCGATCCGAACTACTTCACCAAGGAGGGGTTCGGCGCGCTGGTCGCCCGTTTCGGCGCCGACGTGCCGGTCGAGCTGTCGACGCCGGTGCGGAAAATCCTCTGGGACGTGCCCGGCGTCGCTTGCGTCACCGATCGCGGCACCATTCGCGCCAAGGCGGCCATCGTCACCGCCTCGCCGGCGGTGCTCGCCTTCGAGGAGATCGAATTCGCGCCGGCGCTGCCGGACAGGCATTTCGCTGCCTTCTTCGACCTGCCGATGGGCATGCTGACCAAGCTGCCGGTTGAGATCAGGGGCACAAGGCTCGGGCTGGCGCCGTTCGACGACCTGCTGATCGAGCGGCTGGCCAGGCACGACATCTACTTCCTTTGCTTTCCCTTCGACCTCGACCTGATGGTCGGCTTCGTCGGCGGCGATTTCGCTTGGGAGATGTCGGCGGCGGGCGAGGCGGCAGGCATCGACTTCGTCGTCGACCGGCTGTGCGCCATCTTCGGCGGCGACGTCAGAAAACATGTCGGGCGCGCCATGATGACCAATTGGGGCGGCGAGCGGTTCGTGCGCGGCGCCTATGCGGCGGCCCGACCCGGCCGTTCGCAGGCGCGCGCCACGCTGATGCAGCCGGTGGCGGAAAAAATCTTCTTCGCCGGCGAGCATCTGGCCGGTCCGCTGATGCAGACCTGCGGCGGCGCCAGGCTATCGGGCGAGGCGGTGGCGAGAACGGTCGCCGCCCAGCTTGCGGCAAAATAGCAACAGCAGGAACGCCGGCCGCCGACAGGCGTTTGGGCGATATGCCGCTGCGCACTATATCCGGGCCACATAATTTGAGACCTGGTGATTCGAGATTGGGATGAAGCTCTTCGATTGCCCGCATTGCGGCCACCGCCTCTATTTCGAGAACGCCCAGTGCCTGAACTGCGCCAGCCCCGTGCTTTACGATGCCGGGCATGCGCGCTTCGTGCTGTCTGGCGCCGGCGGCGTTTTCCAGTGCACCAATGCCGACGAGTGCGCCTGCAACTGGATGGCGGAACCTGGCCATGCCTTCTGCCGCGCCTGCGCGCTGAACCAGCTGATCCCGGACCTTTCGGTCGAGGGCAACCGCCGTCGCTGGATCCGCGTCGAAGCGGCAAAGAAGCGGGCAATCTATTCGCTGCTCGCCGCCGGACTGCCGGTCGCACCCAAGCAGAACGCCGGCGACGAGGCTGGCCTCGCCTTCGACTTTCTCGCCGATCCGATCGGCGGTCCGGGTGGCGCGCGCATCCTGACCGGCCATGACAACGGCCGGATCACACTCAATGTCGCCGAGGCGGACTCGGCCGAGCGCGAAAGACGGCGCGTCGAGATGGGCGAGAACTATCGCACTTTGCTCGGCCATTTCCGCCACGAGCTCGGCCACTATTACTGGGACCGCCTGATCCGCGACGACCCGCAACGGCTTGCCGCCTTCCGCACCTTGTTCGGCGACGAGCGCGCCGACTACGAGCAGGCGCTGAAGACCTACCATGCCAATGGCGCGCCGCCCGACTGGCAGCAGGACCACATTTCCGCCTATGCCGCCTCCCATCCCTGGGAGGACTGGGCCGAGACATGGGCGCACCATCTGCACATCGCCGATACGCTGGAGATGGTGCATGCGCTGAATTTCCCGCTCGGCCGGCTGGAAACAGTGGAGGCCAACGACCTGTCGCGGGGCGACACCGGCGGCGAGCTCCAGCCGGCGCCGTCTGAACCTGCCGCCGTTCCCGAACCGTTCGAAAAGATCCTGGCCCGCTGGCTGGTGCTGTCGGAAGCGTCCAACTCGATCAACCGCTGCATGGGCCTGCCGGACCTCTATCCCTTCGTCATCTCGGAGCTGACGGCACAGAAGCTGGCCTTCGTCCATGAACTCCTGACCGGTGTCGTGAAAGAAACCGGAACAAAACGTGAGCCGGCCGAGGCGTTTTAGCCGGAACGCATGAGGTCTTGTTTCGTTTTCGTTCGCGAGGGACCATCAACACGGAGCGAAACCATGAAGCGCATACTGTTTCCTGCTGTCGCCGGAGCGCTTGTCGCCATGTCCGGCACAGCTTTGGCCGATACCGCCGTTTCGGCGGTCGCCGATCTCAACATTCGCGCCGGCCCCGGGCCGCAATACCCGGTGATCGGCGTGCTCGCCGCCGGCCAGTCGGCAACGCTCGATGGCTGCATCCAAAACAGCAAATGGTGCACCATAGCCGAGGCCAATGGCCAGGGCTGGATCTATTCCGACTATGTGACGGCCGATTTCGGCGGCAACGAGGTCGTCCTGACCCGGCGCCCGGCCGACGCAGACATTACCATCGTCGAAGCCCCCGCCGATGTCGACGATCCCGACATCTATACCGGAGCGATCGTCGCTGGCGAGCCGATCGAGCCGATCAGGCGGCCGCCGGCCGAAGTCCGCACCTACATCGAGACCAACCGGGTCGACCCGGTTTATCTCGAGGGCGAGGTGGTTACCGGCGCGACCTTGCCCGATACCGTCGAGTTGCGCGAGATTCCGGACTATGACTACCGCTATGTCTATGTGAACGGTCAGCCGGCACTGGTCGACCCCGGCACCCGACGCATCATGTACGTCGAGCGCTGACGGTGCCGAACGGGCAATCGCCTCAGACAATTGACGGAATTGTTGAAGTCGGCACTGCCCCTCATCGCCCTGCCGGGCACTTCTCCCCGTATAGTGACGGGGAGAAGGGGGCCTTTCTTGCAATGCTGGCGATTAGCGAAATCGTTGATGAGAGCGCCCCTCTCCCCGTCTAGCGGAGAGGATGCCGGCAGGCAGGTGAGGGGCGGCGCCAACGCCAGGAAAGGGATGACGGGCTGAAGCGATTGCCGTTTGGGGCCGAATGGTGACGATTGCGCGGCACGACCCGATCGAATAGATCATGCGACCCGAAGCACCAGCCTGTGAGCCCGCGTGAAAGACCCTGCCGCCTTCGAGCGCTACCGGCATACTCCCAACACCAAGACGACCCTGCCGCGGCTCCTGCTCGGAACGGCGATCGTCGTCCTGTTCTGGGTCGCGACGACCGTCGCCGTGCTGTTCGGCGGCGCCTATTTCTTCGTCGTCTGGCAAGCATCGTCCGGCGCCCCGATAGAAGGAGGGGCGGTGCAGAATTTCATGGCCTCACCCGCCGGGATCCTCGCCGCGCTCGCCTCCTTTGCCGGAATCTGGCTCGGCCTGTGGGCTGCCATGCGCTGGGTCCATCGCGAGCCGCTGATGGCGCTGATCGGCACCAGCCGCCGCGTTTCGCGCTCGGGATTTCTTAGGGGATTGGCTGCGGTG
The DNA here is from genome assembly GCF_055811475.1 of Mesorhizobium sp. WSM4829. Lineage (NCBI taxonomy): Bacteria > Pseudomonadati > Pseudomonadota > Alphaproteobacteria > Hyphomicrobiales > Phyllobacteriaceae > Mesorhizobium > Mesorhizobium sp. WSM4829. The sequence goes on from NZ_JBVVQJ010000031.1 coordinate 12,658, forward strand.
CTGGTCACATCGCTGCTCTCCGAGATACTGCTCTATCTCTTGCAGCCCGACATTGCGCGCGGTGCGATCGGCCTGTCGTCCTGGCTGCTGTTCCTGATCCCGATCGCCGCGCTGACCCTGCTGCAGACCTCGTCCGAAGAGGTGCTGTTTCGCGGCTATCTCCTCAGGGGCCTGGCCAACCGCTTTCAAAACCCCTTCATCTGGGCGCTGCTGCCAGGACTTCTGTTCACTGCGATGCATTGGAACCCAGGCTCGACGACCGCCATCAACGCCTGCGTGCTGGCCTCGATCGCCGCTTTTGCGCTGCTCCTGACGCTTGTGGTCTATGCCACGGGCAATCTCGGCGCGGCCTTCGGCGCCCACCTCGGCAACAATCTGACCGGCTTCCTGCTAATTTCGCACCAGCAAAGCTACAATTCCTTCGCCCTGTTCAACGCCAAGCCGCTCGAAGGCCCCGGCTGGACGACGCTTGATGCCGTCCTCATCGCGGCGATCGGCATCGTCTGCAGCCTGTTGACCGTTCTGCTGCTGCTGCACCCGCGCTCGCCGCTGAAGGTCGAGCCGGATTTTTCGCACCCCGGCGGCCCAAGCTGATGCGCATCACGCTGGTGGTGCTGCCATAAACCAAACCGGCCCGGTTCAGCGTATTCGGCCCCGCACCTTGACTCCGCGGCCGATTTCCTGTCTACAGCCCGCGAATTCCGCGACGAGTATCCCTCCGAGCAAGCCGACCGGGACGCCGAAGCCTGTTTGAGGCGACGTGCTGTAAATCGATCCTGGAGGCCAACATCCGGCAGCGCTGTGCGCCCCCGGGTGCTTTTTGGCTTTGGGCTTTTGCCTGGACAGCTTGGGTTGGATACTGGGCGCGAACGCATTACCTCTCGGGCATCATCCGGGTGCCAGGGAAAAGGAAGAAGAATGTTTGAATCGCTACAGGAACGTCTTGGTTCGATCCTGAACGGCCTCACCGGCCGCGGCGCCCTGTCCGAGGCCGATGTCTCGGCGGCGCTGCGCGAGGTGCGCCGTGCGCTGCTTGAGGCCGACGTTGCGCTGGAAGTGGTGCGTTCCTTCACCGACAAGGTGCGCGAGAAGGCCGTCGGCGCCGCCGTGCTGAAGTCGATCAAGCCCGGGCAGATGGTCGTCAAGATCGTCCATGACGAGCTGGTCGGGATGCTGGGCGCCGAGGGCGTCGCCATCGACCTCAATGCACCGGCTCCAGTCGTCATCATGATGGTCGGCCTGCAGGGTTCCGGCAAGACCACTACATCGGCCAAGATCGCCAAGCGCCTCACCGAGCGTCAGAACAAGAAGGTCCTGATGGCCTCGCTCGACACGCGGCGTCCCGCCGCGCAGGAGCAGCTCCGTCAGCTCGGCGAGCAGGTCAAGGTCGCCACGCTGCCGATCGTCGAGGGCCAGACGCCGGTCGACATCGCCCGCCGCGCCGTACAGGCGGCAAAGCTCGGCGGCCATGACGTCGTCATCCTCGACACCGCCGGCCGCACCCATATAGACGAGCCGCTGATGGTCGAGATGGCCGACATCAAGAAGGTCTCGTCGCCGCACGAAATCCTTTTGGTCGCCGATTCGCTGACGGGCCAAGATGCCGTCAATCTGGCAAAAAGCTTCGATGAGCGCGTCGGCATCACCGGCCTGGTGCTGACCCGTATGGATGGCGACGGCCGTGGTGGTGCGGCACTTTCCATGCGCGCCGTCACCGGCAAGCCGATCAAGCTGATCGGCACCGGCGAGAAAATGGACGGGCTGGAGGAATTCCATCCCAAGCGCATCGCCGACCGCATTCTCGGCATGGGCGACATCATCAGCCTCGTCGAAAAGGCTGCCGAAAACATCGACGCCGAGCAGGCGGCGGCGATGGCCAAGAAGATGCAGTCGGGCAAGTTCGACCTGAACGATCTTGCCGGCCAGCTTCAGCAGATGTCGAAGATGGGCGGCATGGGCGGCATCATGGGCATGATGCCGGGCATGGGCAAGATGAAGGACCAGATGGCTGCCGCCGGTCTCGACGACAAGATGTTCGGCCGCCAGCTCGCCATCATCTCGTCGATGACCAAGGCCGAGCGCGCCAACCCCGATATTCTGAAGCACTCGCGCAAGAAGCGCATCGCCGCAGGCTCCGGCACCGATGCGGCCGAGATCAACAAGCTCCTGAAGATGCACCGCGGCATGGCCGACATGATGAAAGCGATGGGCGGCAAGGGCAAAGGCGGTGGCCTGATGCGCGGCATGATGGGCGGTCTGGCCCAGAAGATGGGACTCGGCGGCATGATGCCAGGGGGCATGGGTGGCCCGGGCGGCATGATGGGCGGCGGCATGCCGGACATGTCCAGGATGGACCCCAAGCAGCTCGAAGCCTTGCAGAAGCAAGCACAGGCAGCCGGTCTCGGCGGCATGAAGGGTCTTCCCGGTGGCCTCCCAGGTGGCGGTGGTCTGCCTGGGCTGCCCGGCGGCATGAAGCTTCCTGGTTTGCCAGGATCCGGCGGCGGTCTGCCAATGCTCGGCAAGAACGCCCCTGGCAAGAAGAAGTGAGGGCGCCATGAACGAAGAGAAGGACATGGCCGACGCACGCGCGGCGCTGGTCGACTACCGCGCCTCGATCGACAACATCGACGCAGCGCTCATCCACATGCTGGCCGAGCGTTTCCGCTGCACCAAGGCGGTCGGCGAGCTGAAGGCATCGCATGGCCTGCCGCCGGCCGATCCGGCGCGCGAGCAGCAGCAGATCGCCCGCCTTCGCCAACTGGCGAAGGACGCCCATCTCGACCCGGATTTCGCGGAGAAATTCCTGAACTTCGTCGTCCGCGAAGTGATCCGCCATCACGAGCATATCGCCGCATCCAACGGCGGAACGAAAACCGGCTGAGGACCAGCCGTAAACCCGAAAATCAGCGTTTTAGGAGAAAAGAAATGCCATTGAAAATCCGACTGGCCCGTGCGGGCTCGAAAAAGCGTCCCTATTACCACGTCGTCGTCGCCGACGCCCGTTCGCCGCGCGACGGCCGTTTCATCGAGTCGCTCGGCTCGTGGAACCCGCTGCTGCCCAAGGACGGCGAGCGGGTCAAGGTCGACGCCGACCGCGTCAAGCATTGGCTCTCGCACGGCGCCCAGCCGACCGACCGCGTGCTGCGCTTCCTCGACGAGGCCGGCATCGCCAAGCGTGAAGCCCGCTCCAATCCGAAGAAGGCCGAGCCCGGCAAGAAGGCGCAGGAGCGCGCCGCACTTCTGAAGAAGGCGCAGGACGATGCAGCCGCCGCTGTTGCCGCCGCGGCAGCCGCGCCGGCCGAGGCGGAAGCCGCGACCGCCGAATAATCCGCTTTTTATCGCTTACGGAACGGCGGGCGCTTTGCCCGCCGTTTTAGTTCGTCGGAGCTAAACGCGGCCCGATTAATAGCCTGCCGGGCAGCGGGCGATGTAGACGCGTCCATAGCGATCGCTATAGCGGCACCGGCCGGGTTCGGTCGCACGACCGATCAGTGCGCCGGCGACGGCGCCAACAGCACCACCAACAACAGCTCCCTCCACCGGGTCATTTGCAACGGCAGCGCCGACAGCAGCGCCTCCCAGGCCACCGACCGCGGCGCCCTGTTCTGTCCGGGAACAGGCTGCGAGCGTGGTTGCCAATATGATCAGGACCACCAATTTCTTCATCGTCGCTCCTCCCAAATGGGGTTTTCCGTCCTCGCCCCACATCGTCTAACTCGCAACCGGGCGATTTGATCCAAGGACAAGGAAGAAGGGTGGCGGCGCCCTCTCTGGCGGCGCGACCGCCATTGAAAGGCTTTTGACGCCGCCGCTATCGGCTGAACGGGATCAGCGAGCGCACCCCGGGATTGCGCAGGAAAAGGCCGCCCCACAGAATGAGGCCGAGATAGACGCCGAACAATGTGTGCGAGAACAGCGGGCTGCCAAGACGCGCGTGGGTCGCGATGGCGCCGCCGAGATAGGCGGTGAGCAGGACGGCGCCGAGCACCGAGGCGCGCGGCACCGCATAGAGCGCGGTCGAGACCAGCCCGACGATGCCGAGCATGCGCGAGACATCGGGATCGGCCGGCCAGCCGAGTTGCACCATGGTCTGGGTGACGACATCGAGCGGCGGCAGCTTGATGACGCCGTCGAAGGTCATGAACAGCACGATGAGGGCGCTGAGCCCGCGGCCGGTCCACAGCGCGCTCGGCGTGACGGATGCTGTTTGAGACATGGTCATTGGTCCTCCGGTTGTTTCGAGCCCTCTTGGCGAGGGTCGAACCAAGGACGCGGCGTGAGGCGGCGATCCGACACGCTTATGATTTTTCCAGCGCACGGTGCTTCGGTGAGCGTGGGAACAAACCCTAGGAAAAATAGTATTTTTTGGCGGGGATCATTTTTGGCGGCGCCTCGCCGAGCGCCTCGAACACCGAGATTTCACAGACGCGGCACAGCCCGTCGAGGGCGAGGTCGTTGGCCTCGGTGCCGAACGGGTCCTCGAGTTCCTCCGAAAGCGCGTCGAGGCCGAAAAAGGTGTAGGCGATCAGCGCCGTGAACAGCGGCGTCGCCCAACCGGCAGTCGAGGCCAGCCCAAACGGAAGCAACAGGCAGAAGACATAGGCGGTGCGCTGCAACAGCAGCGTGTAGGCAAACGGAAGCGGTGTTCCCATGATGCGCTCGCAGCCGGCCTGCGCTGCGGCGATTTGCGATAGGCGCTCGTCGAGAATGCGGTAGCCCATGACATCGATTGCGCCGGCCCTGTACAACGCGGCGGCTCGCTCGCCCATCCGCCGCAGCATGGCGTCCGGCGGGTTGGCCAGCTTGGCAGCACTTTCGGCCGCTTCATCGATGAACGCGCGTGCGTCGGTCGTGGCATCGACCCGCCGAAGCAGGCCGCGCAGGAAGTGACAGAAGGCGATCGCCTCCATCAGCAGCCCGCGCAGTTCGACCCGATCCTCGATCAACCCGGTGCTGGCGCGCGCCAGATTGCGAATGTCGAACACAAGCTCGCCCCACAGCTTGCGCGCCTCCCACCAGCGGTCATAGGCGGCATTGTTACGGAAGCCGAGATAGATCGACAGCGCCACACCGAGCAAGGCGAGCGGCGCGGGCCCGGCATTGCCGAGGTCAAGCTGCAGGGCCCTGACCGCCAGCACCACCAGTGCGCCATAAATGCCGAAGCCGAAGATCTGCGGCAGGATGCGCGGCACCACCGAGCCGCGCATGATGAAGAACAGATGCAAAAATCCCGGGCGCGGGCGAACGATCATCGAAACCCCTTTCACGGACCGGCAATGATCCTGATCGGTTCCATTGTGCGACGCAATACACGCACAAGCCCAGCCGCCAGCGACATGGCGATGTCGTCTTGCCGGTTTGAGGGCAGAGCAGGGCCAGGTGATGCCGGCCCGACGCGACCTAACTGAGGCGCCGGTGCCGCCCCTCATCCGCCTGCCGGCACCCTGGCCCTTCGCTGTCGCTACGGGCGTTCGTCGTTCGGAAAGCCAAGCAATTGGCTTTCCGTCCGCTTCGCGGACCACTTCTCACCCCCGTGAACGGGGAGAAGGGGCTAACGGCCGAAGGCCGAGCCCGCGACTGCGGGCCGCCGGTCGTCCGGCGCCCCGCGGAGGGCCCGCCGCGGCAGCGGCGATACGGCCCGTGAGCGAGAAGTTACGCCGCCTTCTTCTTCGGTTGGATCAGCCCGCGCTCGATCAGCAATTCGGCGATCTGCACCGCGTTGAGTGCCGCGCCCTTGCGCAGATTGTCGGAGACGATCCACATCGACAGGCCGTTGTCGACGGTCGAATCCTCGCGGATGCGCGAGATGAAGGTCGCGTCCTCGCCGGCCGAGTCCAGCGGCGTGATGTAGCCGCCGTCCTCGCGCTTGTCGAGAACCTGGCAGCCCGGCGCTTCGCGCAGGATCTCACGCGCTTCCTCGGCGGTGATCGGCTTTTCGAACTCGATGTTGACCGCTTCCGAATGGCCGATGAACACCGGCACGCGCACGCAGGTCGCCGTCAGCTTGATTTTGGGGTCGAGCATTTTCTTGGTCTCGGCGACCATCTTCCATTCTTCCTTGGTGAAGCCGTCGTCGAGGAAGACGTCGATGTGCGGGATGACGTTGAAGGCGATGCGCTTGGTGAACTTCTTGACGTCGACCTGATCGGCGACGAACACCGCGCGGGTCTGCGTGAACAGTTCGTCCATGCCTTCCTTGCCGGCGCCGGACACCGATTGATAGGTGGCGACGACGACACGCTTGATGGTGGCGAGGTCATGCAGCGGCTTCAACGCCACGACCAGTTGCGCCGTCGAGCAGTTCGGGTTGGCGATGATGTTCTTGCGCGTGAACAGCGAAATCGCGTCCGGGTTCACTTCCGGCACGATCAGCGGCACGTCCTGGTCATAGCGGAAGGCCGACGAATTATCGATGACGACGCAGCCCTGCTTGCCGATCTTCGGCGACCATTCCTTCGAGACGTTGCCGCCGGCCGACATGATGCAGATGTCGGTATCGGAAAAATCATATTGGTCGAGCGCCCTGACCTTCAGCGTGCGATCGCCGAAAGACACTTCCGTGCCCTGGCTGCGCCGCGAGGCCAGCGCCACCACCTCGCTCACCGGAAAGCCGCGCTCTTCCAGTATGTTGAGCATTTCCCGACCCACATTGCCCGTGGCGCCGACGATTGCAACCTTGAAACTCATCGAAATCTCCTGTCCTCTCCGCTCGGTTTTTTGGAGAAAACCCGCCGGCCGATGCGGGTTTCAACCCCCGGGCCGGACCCGGGAGAGGGTGGTTAGGCCAAGGGAATCAGACCGTTTTAGTGGTCGTTTTACCGGTTTTTTTGGCCAAGAACGTGGTTTTGCTGGAACGAGCAGACGCGCCGAAACGCCCGGCCCAATGGTTCGCATTGCGGCCCGGGACGTCGAAGGCAAGAAGCGCCATCAAAAGGCCGCGCATCGAAACTACCCCATTCGGTGCCGGCTTTTACGCGGTTTGCGTAAAGAGTCAATCGCGAGCAGCCAGGCGGCTTGCCCTGTACAATGGCGGCGGCGCGAAGTACGAACGATTGGATCGTTTGGCTCGTGGCGCTCCTGGCGCTCGCCGACGGATGACCCATTGCCGGGCATAAAAGAATCCGAATTCCGAAAGAGTGAAATGTCCAATTTCGAAGCACTTGTCCCCGCGCTGGCAAAGGCGCTGGAAAAACGCGGCTATGTCGAGCTGACGCCGGTGCAGAAGGCGGTACTCGAGCTCGGACAGGCCGATGCGCTGGTTTCCGCCCAGACCGGCTCCGGCAAGACCGTCGCCTTCGGGCTGGCTCTGGCGCCGACCCTTCTCGACGGCGCCGAGCGCTTTTCCCAAGCCGCAGCACCGCTGGCGCTGGCCGTGGCACCGACGCGGGAGCTCGCTTTGCAGGTGACGCGCGAGCTCGAATGGCTCTACGAACTGACCGGCGCAGCGATAGCGTCCTGCGTCGGCGGCATGGACATGCGGACCGAGCGCCGCATGCTGGAGCGCGGCGCCCATATCGTCGTCGGCACGCCCGGCCGGCTGCGCGACCACATCACCCGCAATTCGCTCGACATGTCCGAGCTGAAGGCAGTGGTGCTCGACGAGGCCGACGAGATGCTCGATCTCGGCTTTCGCGAGGATCTGGAATTCATCCTCGACGCCGCGCCGGCCGAGCGCCGCACCTTGATGTTTTCGGCGACCGTGCCGCGCTCCATCGCCACGCTGGCCAAGGGCTATCAGCGCGATGCGGTGCGCATCTCGGCCGCCGGCGAGGAGAAGCAGCATCTCGACATCGAATACCGGGCGCTGAGCGTAGCCCAGGCCGACCGGGAAAATGCCATCATCAACGTGCTGCGCTATTACGAGGCGAAGAACGCACTGGTGTTCTGCAACACGCGCGCTGCCGTCAATCACCTGACCGCGCGCTTCAACAACCGCAACTTTTCCGTCGTCGCGCTTTCGGGCGAGCTGAGCCAGAACGAGCGCAGCCACGCGCTGCAGGCGATGCGCGACGGCCGCGCCAAAGTCTGCATCGCCACCGATGTGGCGGCGCGCGGCATCGACCTGCCCAACCTCGAACTGGTTATCCACGCCGACCTGCCGACCAATCCGGAGACGCTGCTGCACCGAAGCGGGCGGACGGGACGGGCGGGACGCAAGGGTGTCAGCGCGCTGATCGTGCCCAACAATGCTCGCAGGCGCACCGAACGGCTGCTGCAAAGCGCTGGCCTTGCGGCGACATGGGCAAGCCCGCCTTCAGCCGACGACGTCCTGCGCCGCGACGACGAGCGCATCCTCGCCGACCCGGTTTTCAGCGAGCCTGTGACGGATGATGAACGCGGCTTCATCAATGCGCTTCTTGAGCAGCACGGCCCCGATCATGTGGCCGCCGCCTTCGTGCGTCTGTGCCGCTCCAGCCGCTCGGCGCCCGAGGATCTTTTAGACGTCGCTCCGTTCACGCCGTCGGGCGACAGGCCCTCTGGCGACAGATCTGCCCGTCGCGACGAGGCGCCAAGCCGCCGCGACGATTTCGGCAACAGCGTCTGGTTCTCGCTGTCGGTGGGACGCAGGCAGAATGCCGAGCCGCGCTGGCTGATCCCGATGCTGTGCCGGACCGGCGGCATCTCCAAGCGCGAGATCGGCGCCATCAAGATGCAGCCGGAGGAAACTTTCGTGCAGATCGCGGCGGATTGGGCCGATCGGTTCCTCCAGGCAATCGGCCCGGACCGCAAGCTGCAGAACAACATCGCGGTGAAGCGGCTGGACGGCACGCCCGACCTGTCGCGGGCCGGCTATCAGGAGCCACGGCCGGACAAGAAGCCGCACCGCGGCAAGCGGACGTTCGACCAGAACGCGCCCAAATTCGAGAAGCGTGCACCGTCAGCCGATCAGCGCCCCGCCGCATTCGAGGCAAAACCCTGGGCCGGGAAGGCAAGCAAGCCGAAATTCGACAAGGCCGGACCCGCCAAGAGCAAGAAAGCGAAGAAGCGGCCGGCTTAGCGATTTGCCGGCATCGTTGGCTTGTCATGGCCTGCAAGAGCTGGCCCTCGCCAAGGCAATCGATTCAGACTTCGACGATTGGTCGTCTCCAACACGAGTGGCGCCGCTATCTTTTGTCTGAAGCGATGCTCCCGCGCACGCACCCCTTGCGGTCTGCCGCAACTTTGAACAGTCTGGCCAGCGGGACGAGGGGCAGGACATGCGCGGCGAAGTGCTTCACTATGACGAGGACCAGGGTTTTGGCTTCATCTCCGGGGCCGACGGCAACCGCTACACGTTCGCGCGCGAGGATCTGCGCCGAGAGGCGACGATAGGCAGGGGCACGGCCATCGAGTTCCAGCCGGCTGGCGGACGGGCACGCGAGGTTTTTTCGATCCGCGTCCAGGCTGCCAGTCCGACGGACGCAACCCCGTCTCAGGCCGGCAATGCGCCCGTGGCGCCGCAACATTTCGGCCGTTTCGCTGAAAATGCTCCCGCCACCGACCTTTGGAGCTACTTCCGGCGGGGCCTGACTGAAAATTACTTCAATTTCTCCGGCCGTGCCCGCCGCAAGGAATATTGGGGCTATTGCCTGTTCTGGACGATCGCGCTGACCGTGGTCGTCGGCGTCGGCCTCTTCATCGACGACGCCATGGGCCATCTTGACGAATTGCCGGCAGCGACGGTCGGTCTTTGCGGCGCGTTTGTGCTGGCGACAATCCCGCCCTGGATCGGACTGAACGTGCGTCGCCTGCACGACATCGGCCTGACCGGCTGGCTTTTTCTGGCGGTGCTCATCCCGACCATCGGCTGGCTGATCATCCTGGTCTTCGCGCTGATCCCGACGCAGGCCCGTGAAAGTCAGTGGGGCCCGGTGCCGGCGGGGGTCAGGGCCTAGCTGGTCGACACAGCGATTTTGAGGGGCTGGAAGCCCGGCGGACGTCGATCGCCAGCAGGCTTAGCCCAGAAACCTGGCGATGATCGCGTCGCCCATCTCAGCGGTGCCGACCTCGGTCATGCCAGGGGAAAGAATATCCCTAGTGCGCAAGCCCTGGTCGAGCACGGCGGCGATGGCGCTTTCCAAGCGATCGGCCTCGGCCACCATGCCGAAGGAATAGCGCATGCACATGGCGAAGGAGGCGATCATGGCGATCGGGTTGGCGATGCCCTTGCCCGCGATGTCGGGCGCCGAACCGTGCACCGGCTCGTAGAGCGCCTTGCGCTTTTTCGTCTTGGCATCCGGCGCGCCGAGCGACGCCGACGGCAGCATGCCGATCGAGCCGGTCAGCATGGCGGCGATGTCGGACAGCATGTCGCCGAACAGATTGTCGGTGACGATGACGTCGAATTGTTTCGGCCAGCGCACCAACTGCATACCGCCGGCATCGGCCAGCATGTGGTCGAGCTTGACGTCGCCATATCTGGCCTTGTGCGTCTGCGTGACGACCTCGTTCCACAGCACGCCCGACTTCATCACATTGCGCTTTTCCATCGAGGTGACGTGGTTCTTGCGCGTGCGTGCCAGCTCGAAGGCGACGCCCGAGATGCGCTCGATCTCGAAGGTGTCGTAGACCTGGGTGTCGATGCCGCGCTTCTGGCCGTTGCCGAGATCGATGATCTGCTTCGGCTCGCCGAAATAGACGCCGCCGGTGAGCTCGCGAATGATCAGAATGTCGAGCCCTTCGACCACCTCCTGCTTGAGCGAGGAGGATGCCGCCAGCGCCGGATAGCAGATGGCCGGCCTGAGATTGGCGAACAGTTCCATGTCCTTGCGCAGCCGCAGCAGTCCGGCTTCCGGGCGCACCTCATAAGGCACCGCATCCCATTTCGGCCCGCCGACGGCGCCGAACAGCACCGCGTCGGCGGCCATCGCCTTGGCCATGTCGGCATCGGAAATCGCCGCGCCATGCGCGTCATAGGCGCAGCCGCCGACCAGCCCCTCATCGGTGACAAAACCGCTGTCGAGCTTGTCGTTCATGGCGGCGATCAGCTTCTTCACTTCGGCCATCGCCTCGGGGCCGATGCCGTCGCCGGCGAGCAGGAGAAGATTTTTCGAAGCCATCCGGAACCGTCCCAATTGTGGCGCATGAAATCGGAATCGATTTCGCAAAGCATCATGCGCAGAAACAAAATTCTACAGCGTCCCTTTTCGCGGCCAAAGGACGCGCGGCGCTGTCGTGAGCCGCGGCCTTGCTAAACGCCAAGCGGCTCACGCGCAAGCCTTGGTTCAGAGCATCTTTGACGATCCTTCGCTCCGCCGACGTCGCGCAAGCTTCGGCGCCGCCGCCGCGCTCAGGACGTGCGCTTGAGCGCCGTCACTTCGATCTCGATCTTCATTTCCGGCTTGTTGAGCTGACAGACGATCATCGTTGCCGCCGGCCTGACGTCGCCAAACACCTCGCCGAGGATCGGAAAGACGATGTCGACGAAAGCCGCGTCGGTGATGTAGTAGTGCGCCCGCACCACATCGGCCATCTCGAAACCGCCGTCCTGCAACGCCTTGGCAATCGTCGCCAGGCAATTGCGCGTCTGCGCTTCGACCGTCTGCGGCATTGTCATGGTCGCATAGTCGTAGCCGGTCGTTCCGGAAACGAAACACCAGTCGCCCTGTACCACGGCGCGTGAATAACCGGCGGCCTTCTCGAAGGGCGAGCCGGTGGAGATCAGTTTTCGCATGGTTCCCTCGGATATTCCTGAGGCGATAGTGAGCTGAAGACGTGCCTTCCGCTATGGGCCAGGGGGGAGTGTTTCTCCAACAGAGCCTCAGTTCGCATCGAGAGCGAAGGAGCGGCCGGCAAGCAAGAGTGGCCGAGCGCCCCGGGCACACCAAGCTCAATAACGCGCTCTCACGGGGCATTTCTGGGAAATGGGAACCTGGAAGGCGCCGTCAACACCGTTGCAGGTACGGAACTTGAGCATCCACGGCGCCGGGGCAGCCGCCTTTGGCTTGCCCTCGATGACTATCGGGACTCCGGAACCCTGCGCGTAGCCGCTCAACGGGCATTTATGGGAAGCGGGAATCTGGAAGGGGCCGTCAAAACTCTTGCAGGTACGGAACTTGAGCATCCACGGCGCCGGGGCAGCCGCCTTTGGCTTGCCCTCGATGACCATCGGGACTCTGGAACCCTGCGCGTAGCCGCTCAACGGGCAATTCTGGGAAGTGGGAATCTGGAAGGGGCCGTCAAAACTTTTGCAGGTACGAAACTTGGATGCTTGTGCTGCCAGGGCTTGCGTGGATTGAAACCCGGTAAAGACGGCCACCGCCGCAAGCAGAAGAAAAATTCTGTTGGTCACTGTCAAAGCCCTCCAACCCGCAAGAGAAGTAAGACCAAATCACCGAAAGGTCAAACAGGCAACTATCTGAGAGCGCGGCCCCTATTATATTAGAAGCGTCAAATAAAACCCGGCGTCTTTACCGGGCTCCTAACGCGTCTAATCATTGGACCTGTTGGAATATCAGCCCTTACGGCTCCGCGCCGCCAGCGTCCGCAACCTCAGCGCGTTGAGGCGGATAAAACCTTCGGCGTCCTTCTGGTCGTAGGCGCCGCGGTCGTCCTCGAAGGTGACCAGCGCGTCGGAATAGAGCGTCTTGTTCGACTTGCGGCCGGTGACGATGACGTTGCCCTTGTAGAGTTTCAGCCGCACCGTGCCTTCGACATCTTCCTGGCTCTTATCGATCATCGCCTGCAGCATCAGGCGTTCGGGCGCGAACCAGAAGCCGTTGTAGATCAGCTCGGCGTAGCGCGGCATGAACTCGTCCTTGAGGTGGGCGGCGCCACGGTCGAGCGTGATCGATTCGATCGCCCGGTGGGCTGATATCAGGATGGTGCCGCCGGGGGTCTCGTAGACGCCGCGCGATTTCATGCCAACGAAACGGTTCTCGACAAGATCGAGCCGGCCGATGCCGTTGTCGCGGCCGAGATCGTTGAGCGCCGCCAGCATCGTCGCCGGCGACAGTTTTTTGCCGTCGAGCGCGATCGGATCGCCCTTCAGGAATTCGATTTCGATCTCGGTGACCTTGTCCGGCGCGTCCATCGGCGAGATGGTGCGCTGGTGGACGAATTCCGGCGGCTCGCTCCACGGGTCTTCCAGCACTTTGCCTTCGGAGGACGAATGCAGAAGATTGGCGTCGACCGAAAAAGGCGCGTCGCCCTTCTTGTCCTTCGGCACCGGGATCTGGTGCTGCTCGGCGAAGTTGATCAGGTCGGTGCGCGACTTGAACGACCAGTCGCGCCATGGCGCGATGACCTTGATGTCGGGATTGAGCGCATAGGCCGAAAGCTCGAAACGGACCTGATCGTTTCCCTTGCCGGTGGCGCCATGCGCAATCGCATCGGCGCCGGTTTCTTTTGCGATCTCGACCAGGTGCTTGGAGATCAGCGGGCGGGCGATCGAGGTGCCGAGCAAATAGGTGCCTTCATAGACGGCGTTGGCGCGGAACATCGGGAAGACAAAGTCGGAGACGAACTCCTCGCGCACGTCGACGATGCGGATATCCTTGATGCCCATCATCTCGGCCTTGCGCCGCGCCGGCTCCAGCTCGCCGCCCTGGCCGAGATCGGCGGTGAAGGTGACCACCTCGGCGCCAAGCTCGGTCTGCAGCCATTTCAGGATGATGGAGGTGTCGAGGCCGCCGGAATAGGCGAGCACGACCTTCTTGACGGCTTTTGCTTTCGACATTTGGCTGTTCCGCGACAGGGTTCTTTTCGGGCGAGGTATCACGGCGTTTCCGCCTTGCGCAAGGGACGAACAGTGTTCCGGAGGGCAATCGTTCCTTCCGGGCGTTTGCACCGCCCCTCACCTGCCTGCCGGCGTCCTCTCCCCGTATAGTGACGGGGAGAGGCGGCGGCTTCATCGGTTTCGCCAAACTCTAACGCTGCAAGAATGGCACTGAGGCTGCGGCCAGCCCCTTTCTCCCCGTCACTATACGGGGAGAAATGCCCGGCAGGGCAATGAGGGGCGGCGCCGACATTTGACGATTGGCTTCCCGAGTTGGGCGCGATTGTTTGTCGGAGTCTCGCTATACCAGACGCCGTGCTTGCGAGAAGCTGGCGCGGGCTTGGCACCTGCGCTATAGGCTGCGTTTTCTTTATCCAGGGGCCCGCAGATGTCCTTCATTCCCGACACCACCACGCTGATCCAATTCGCCATCGCCACCGTGATCCTGGCGATCACGCCGGGCCCCGACATGACGCTGTTCGTGTCGCGCACGCTGAGCCATGGCCGCGCCACCGGCTTTGCCTCGATGGCCGGCGCGCTGTTCGGCACGCTGATCCACACCACGCTTGTGGTGGTCGGCATCTCCGCGTTGATCGTCGCTTCGCCAGCGGCCTTTTTTGTCCTGAAGATTCTCGGCGCCGCCTATCTCGTCTTCCTGGCGTGGCAGGCGATCACCAAGGGTTCGGCGTTTTCGCCCGAGAAGAAGAGCGGGCCGGAGATTTCGCTGTTTCGCGCCTGGGCGGCAGGGCTCGGCGTCAATCTGCTCAACCCGAAGATCATCCTGTTCTTCATGACCTTCCTGCCGCAGTTCGTCTCGGCCCATGATCCGAACGCGCCCGGAAAACTGTTCTTCCTCGGCGCGATGTTCGTCGTTTTGTCGATCCCGGTAACAGCGCCGATGGTCTTTGCGGCAGAAAAATTCTCGGCCGCGATGAAAGCAAGCCCGCGGGTAACGCGCGTCGTCGACTATCTGTTCGCCGGGGTGTTTTCGGCCTTCGCGCTCAAGATCCTGACCGCCCAGGCGAAGTAGACCTATTCTTGCTTGACCATGATCGTTTCCGAAAACCGGCCTCCACTTTTCGGGATCATGGTCCGATCTGCCGCCAGCTTCCGGCCGAACGCCCGGCGCTCAGCCAGTAGAAAATGCCGCCGATCATGCCGCTGCCGATCACGGCAGCGACGACGTGCGGGTCGGTGATCTCGAAATTGGCGTCGGCGTTCTGGTGAGCGAAGCCGAGGAAGACCGCCGCGACCACTGCGCCCGCCAGCGCATAAAACAGCCAGTCGCGCCGTCCCAGGATTTCCGAGACGAGAATCGCCACCGCTGCCGGCATAAAGGCGAAATAGGCGACGAACAGCGCAACGAACGGAACGGAAAACCACAGCGAGGCCTGCGCTGCCGGCTGCGTCTCGTCCGTCATCAGCCCAAGAGAGGCCAGGAACGTGATGTTGAGGAAGGCACTGGCCGCCAGTGCGGCGACGGCATAGCCAATCAGGATGACGGCGAAGCGAATGAGGTAGAGGACAAGGCGGTTCATGACCAAAAGAACTCTTCATTGCTGGGAAGAGACCGTCTGACCACCGCCCAATAGGCGATGCCGCCAACGAACCCGCCCGGCAGGCAGGGCAGCAATATCATAAGAGGCGTTCCCAACTGTGGCATATGCAGCGGAACCCTGAAGATCGCCAATGCAAGAACGGCATTAAGCGTGCCAGCGCAAGCGAATGGCAACCATCCGACCCAGCGTCCCAGACGCGCAACAAACAGCGTCATCAGAAAACCGGGCAACGCTGTCGGAAAAGTGACGTAAAGGCCCAAGATGTAGAGAACTTCAATATTGCTTTTGTTAGCGTAGAAGGACCCCCAGGCGCCGTTATCCGGCAGGGCAGTCGGGGCCAGAATTGCAAAGACGGCAACGGTGACTGCGATCAGAACGGCGGCAAGATAGCCAAAAAATGCAAAAGCGATGCGGCCCCAAGGCAGATCGCGATTCACGCCTCGCCGTGCCCCGCGATCATCATTGCTTCCAGCGCGAGCCGATCGACCTTGCGCATGCGCTCGGATTCCGACTTGAGTTGGCCGCAGGCGGCGAGGATATCGCGGCCGCGCGGCGTGCGGATCGGCGAGGCATAGCCGGCATTGTTGATGTAGTCGGCGAATTTCTCGATCGTCTCCCAGTCCGAGCACTGGTAGTTGGTGCCCGGCCAAGGATTGAACGGGATCAGATTGATCTTGGCTGGAATGCCCTTGAGCAGCTTGATCAGTCCCTTGGCGTCCTCGATCGAATCGTTGACGTCCTTCAGCATCACATATTCGAAGGTGATGCGGCGGGCGTTCGACAGGCCGGGATAGGCGCGGCAGGCGGCGATCAGCTCTTTCAAGGGATATTTTTTGTTGATCGGCACCAAAAGGTCGCGCAGATCGTCATTGGTGGCGTGCAGCGAGATCGCCAGCATGACACCGATCTCCTCGCCGGTGCGGAAGATCTCCGGCACGACGCCGGAAGTGGACAGCGTGATGCGTCTCTTCGACAGGGAAAGCCCGTCGCCGTCGGACGCGATCAGCAGCGCCTTCTTCACCGCCTCGAAATTGTAGAGCGGCTCGCCCATGCCCATCATGACGATGTTGGACACTTTCCGGCCCTCGGCCGGAACGACGGCGCCATCAGGCGTGTCGCGGTCGGGGAAATCGCCGAGCCGGTCGCGGGCGGTCAG
Source organism: Mesorhizobium sp. WSM4829 (assembly GCF_055811475.1). Lineage (NCBI taxonomy): Bacteria > Pseudomonadati > Pseudomonadota > Alphaproteobacteria > Hyphomicrobiales > Phyllobacteriaceae > Mesorhizobium > Mesorhizobium sp. WSM4829. The sequence continues at coordinate 29,069 of NZ_JBVVQJ010000031.1, forward strand.
AAGCTGGGCGAGGATTTCCTCCGCGGTCAGGTTGCGCACCAGCTTCTGCGTGCCGGTGTGGCAAAAGGAGCAGGTCAGCGTGCAACCGACCTGTGAGGAGATGCAGAGCGTGCCGCGGCCTTCTTCGGGAATGTAGACGGTCTCGATCTCGACCGGCCGGCCGGCGCCGCGCGGCGGAAAGCGAAACAGCCATTTGCGCGTGCCGTCGGAGGAAATCTGCTCCTCGACGATCTCGGGCCTGGCGACGGTAAAATGCTTGTCGAGCTCGGCGCGCAGATCCTTGGAGATGTTGAACATACCGGCAAAGTCGGAGACGCCGCGCACATACATCCAGTGCCAGAGCTGCTGGGCGCGCATCCTGGCCTGGCGCTCCGGCACGATGCCTGATGCAACGAGCGCAGCGCCAAGCTCGGCGCGGGTCAGGCCGATCAGCGACGGTTTTTCCGCCGGCGCGGCGCGGGCGCGCAACGCGTCACGGGCGCCTTCAGTGGTAAGGTCGAATGAGAGGGTCATTGTTGCGCCAATATAAGCGATTTACGGCCGATTACAGCATCGTGCCCGAAATGAAGCGCGGCGCATAGCACAGCTTGACGGCGGAGTCATGCAGGCGGCGGTTTCCTTCTCCCCTTGTGGGAGAAGGTGGATCGGCGCGTAGCGCCGAGCCGGATGAGGGGTGCTGGACGGAATGAGACGTTGGTGTTCCCCTGGAACACCCCTCATCCGACCGAGCTTCGCTCGGCCACCTTCTCCCACAAGGGGAGAAGGAAAGACCGCACCTATTTGCACCTGGCGATGGACGACAGCGCCGCCGAAATGCCTTTCAGCGAAAAGACATAGGTGGTGGTGTTGCCGCGGCCGGACTTCGCCTGCACCTTCATGTCGCTGCCGGTTTTCATCGCGGCGATCAGCACCGGCTCCTCGGCGGCGTTTTCGACCCAGGCCGACTTGCCGCGGGTGAACATCGAAAAGCTCTTGCCGTCGATGGTGACGGTGGCCTTGGAGTTTTCCTGGAAATTGTAGCCGGCGATGAATTGCGGCTCGTAAGACACTTGCTGTCCCGGCCGCTGGCTGACGAAGAAGAACATGTCGCCATGGTCAAGCGTCGGCGGCTGCTTGTCGGTCGGCACGGTCAACACATAGCAAACCTTGCCGCCCGACGCCTGGTAGCTGTAGGTGCCCCAGGCATTGTGCTGGCCGATCTTGGTTGCCGACTGCGCCAGAGCCGGCGCTGTCATGGCCACCAGTGCCAGGCTCGAAATTGTAGCAATCAATCCGCGCATCGCTTTTCCCATATATGGTGCGGAGGCAGGCCGGCTCGGCGTCCTGCCCGTCGCTTCATTTTGATTTAATCTGGGTTACCAAACGGTGAAGTTCCCTCAGGAAAAGGACATCCACCCCAGGAAACCGCCGCCATCCTTGCGCCCGTCGCTCGAAAGCGGCAGTTGCAACGTCCCTTTCGCGACTTGGATGCCACGAAAGCGGCAAGAGTTTGACTTTTCTGCCTTATCGCCGGCTCAGCCGTTGTCGGCAATCGCCTGTCTGGCGGCGAGCCGATGCGCTGATGTGATGTGGGCTTTGACGGTGGTGATCGCGGCGGTCAGCACGGCGATGTCGTCGGTAAAGCCCAGTCCGAGGACGAAGTCGGGGATGACGTCAGCCGGCAGCACGAAATAGCCGAGCGCCGCCACCAGGATGCCCTTGGCGCGCAGCGGCGTGTTCTTGTCCATCGCGCAGTAATAGGCGGCGACCAGTTCCTCCATGAACGGGATCTGCCGGGCAGCCCGCTTGGCCGTGCGCCAGAATTTCTCGCGCACTTCGCTCTCGTCGCCCGGCTTGCCGCCAAAGCCGAAGAAATCAAAACCTGATTTTTGCGCCATCAGTCTCTCCTAACGAGGCTGCGCATGGCGTTCCACGCGCGCCTGACAGCGGAAAATGTGGTGAAAGCTCCAGCCCACTACAAGAGCTCGGCCGCTCCGCGGCCTGAAAATCGGGGCTACGGCGTCGACAGATCTCCAACGACCTGACCGAAATAGCGGTCCATCGTCCTGGCCAGTTCGAAGTCGAGCGCGGTCAGGCCGCCGGCATCATGGGTGTTCAGCGTCACGTTCACCGTGTTGTAGACGTTCGACCAGTCGGGGTGATGGTCGATCGTCTCCGCCGCCAAGGCGACGCGGGTCATGAAGGCGAAGGCTTCGGAAAAATCGCTGAAGGTGAAGCTGCGCGCGATCGAGCCGCCATCCTCGGCCAGCGACCAGCCGTCGAGCCCGGCCAGCGCCTCGGCGACCGCCTCACTGCTCAGTTTCTCTCTCGCCATGGTCGTTTCCCGTGCTATCTGGATTTGCAGTCTTCAGCACAATGCCGGATCGATGAGCGCCAAGCCGATAAAATCCATTCTCTTCGTCTGTCTCGGCAATATCTGCCGCTCGCCACTGGCGGAAGGCGTGTTGCGCGCCGTCCTGGCAGAGCGCGGCCTCGATCGGGATATCCTGCTCGATTCGGCCGGGACCAGCGACTGGGAAGCCGGTTCGGCACCCGACCCGCGCTCGATCTCGATCGCCAAGCGGCACGGCGTCGATATTTCTGGACAGACGGCGCGCAAGCTGGCGCCGGACGATTTTTCGCGTTTCGACCTCATTCTCGCCATGGACCGATCGAATCTCCGGGATCTTAAAGCGCTGGTGCCTGCCGCCATGCACGACCGTGTCCATCTGTTCCTCGAGTTCGCCGAGGGAAAGGTGGGCGACGTGCCGGACCCCTATCATCAGGGGCCGGAGGCGTTTGCCTCGGTCTACCGCATGATCCGCGAAGCGTCGGAGGCGCTGGCGACGCGGCTCGAGGCACGGCTGTCGGCGCCCGACAGCGGCCAGGCCTCCTCGACGATGTAGGGTCCGCCGCCGACCGAATCGCGCGACGACATCAGGACGAAGCGGCCGACACGGAAGGGCAGCGTCGAAAAATTGCCGCGCGCCGAGAGATACTGGGCGACGTCGAGCGGGCTCGAATTGCGCAACCTGGCCAGCGTCACATGCGGCATGAATTTGCGCGGGTCGGCGGGGATGCCGAGGCGCTGGCAGATGCGCTCGATCTCGGCTTGCAGCGCTGCAAGATCGGGCGAGAAGGAGACGCCGGCCCACACCGCGTGCGGTTTTTTCTGGCCGAAGGCGCCGACGCCGGACAGTGTCAGCGCGAAGGATGGGCGGTGGACGCGGTCGAGCGCGTTGGCGATCTCGTCGGCGACATGGCCCTCGACATCGCCAATGAAGCGCAGCGTCATATGGTAGTTCTCGACGTCGATCCAACGGGCTCCGGGCAGGCCGCCCCGGAGCAGGGACAGCGAAAGGGCGGCATCACGCGGTATTTCGAGGGCGGTGAAAAGACGCGGCATGGCAAGCCTCCTGTCCTCGAATCGAACTCTGCCCCTAGCGAATCATCGAAAATCGAGCGGGGCAAGCGGTTTGTTGGTTGCACCTGGCCTAAAATCAAATCGTGCGGGGAATGCGTAGCATCATCGAAATCCGGTCCCTTCAAGAGTTGCCCTTAACCACGGCAATGGCTTTCTCGACATCCGGCAGTATGCGCTCGACCATGCGGTCGATGCCGTTGGCATTCGGGTGCAGGCCGTCCTCAAGTTGCATAGCTGGTTCGCCGGCGACGCCGTCGAGAAAGAATGGATAGAGCGGGACGCCGTGTTTTTCCGCCAGTTTCGGGAAGATCGCGTCAAAGCCGTTCTGGTAGTCGGCGCCGAGATTGGGGGCGGCGCGCATGCCGGCCAGCAGCACGGCGATGTTGCGCTGCTTCAGCTTCGCCAGCATGGCGTCGAGATTTTTTTGGGTGATATCGGGAGAAACGCCGCGCAGCATGTCGTTGGCACCGAGTTCAAGAATGACAAGCTGCGTGCCGTCCGGCACCGACCAGTCGAGCCGCGACAGGCCGCCACTCGACGTATCGCCGGATACGCCGGCATTGGCGACGGTCACATCGTGGCCCTTGGCGCGGAGTGCTGCCTCAAGTTTCCGGGTGAAGCCTTCGTCCGGTCCGAGGCCAAAGCCTGCCATCAGGCTGTCGCCGAAGCCGACGATCTTGAACGGCTCGGCGCGCGCCGAAGAAATGGCGCCGCAAATTCCGAGGAAAAGGACGAAGGCTGCGGCAAGTCGGTGTTTGAAAGCCATGCGGCAGGGCCCCATATGACCGAGAACATTATACTGGCGGTAGGCGGAATTCTGCCCTCCCTTTCCCATATAGGACGATTTTGTTTTGACAGAAGCCGTCATCGCGCTGAAAAACGTATCGCTGACGCTCGGCGAAGGAGCGTCTTCCGTCCATGTCCTGAAAGGCGTCAGCCTCGACGTGGCAAGTGGCGAGGCGACCGGTATTGTCGGGCCGTCGGGCTCGGGAAAGTCGACGCTGCTGATGGTCTTGGCCGGTTTGGAAAGTGTCGATTCGGGTACGGTACGAATCGCCGGCGAACTGCTGAACGGCAAGAGCGAAGACCAGATCGCATCGTTTCGCGGGCGAAACATCGGCATCGTTTTCCAGTCCTTCCACCTCATTCCCAATATGACAGCGCTCGAAAATGTCGCAGTGCCGCTGGAACTAGCCGGCCATGCCGATCCGTTCGGGGTGGCGGCGCGGGAGCTTGAGGCGGTGGGCTTGAGCGACCGCGTCACTCACTATCCCGGCGAATTGTCCGGGGGCGAACAGCAGCGTGTGGCGATCGCCCGGGCACTGGCGCCTTCGCCGCGCATCCTGATCGCCGACGAGCCGACCGGCAACCTGGACCAGGCGACGGGACGGCAGGTCGCCGATCTTTTGTTCGCCAAAGCGGCCGAGCGCGGCATGACGCTGGTGCTGGTCACCCACGATCCGGCGCTCGCCGCACGCTGCTCCCGGCAGGTGTCGATGCGGTCGGGCCGGATCGAGGATGCGCCATTGCTTAAAGTGACGGCGTAGCGCAATGGCTGATAAGACCCCCTCATCCGGCCCTTCGGGCCACCTTCTCCCCGGCGGGGAGAAGAGGCCGGCGCCGGCGTTGGCGACCTCTTCTCCCCTCGGGGAGAAGGTGGCCGCGAAGCGGCCGGATGAGGGGGTCCCTTGGGCGCGCACCTTTTCACTCGCCTTCCGCTTCTCGCTGCGCGAGATGCGCGGCGGGCTGTCTGGCTTCCTGATCTTCCTTGCCTGCATTGCGCTTGGCGTCGCGGCGATCGGCGGTGTCAATTCGGTGGCCCGGGCGATTACCGCCGGTGTCGCCAACGAAGGCCAGTCGCTGCTCGGCGGCGATCTTCGTTTTCAGCTCAATCAGCGCGCCGCGACGCAAGCCGAGCAGGTCTTCCTTGACGGGCTGGGCACGGTCTCGCACAGCGCCAACATGCGCTCGATGGCGCGGCTCGAGGACGGCTCCGACCAGGCGCTGGTCGAAGCCAAGGCGGTCGACGGCGCCTATCCGCTCTATGGTGCGCTGCAGATCGAGCCGGTGCTGTCGAAGCAGGAATTATTCGGCGAACAGTCCGGTGTTTTCGGCGCCGCCGCACCCGACCTTTTGTTCGAGCGGCTGAACCTTCGGATCGGCGACCGGCTGAAGCTGGGCAGCGCCACCTTCGAACTGCGCGCCCGGCTCGTCAACGAGCCGGACGCGGTATCCGACGGCTTCGGCTTTGCGCCGCGGCTGATGATCTCGACCGACGGGCTTGCCGCTTCCGGTTTGATCCAGCCCGGCAGCCTGGTCGAGAACGCCTACAAGGTCCGCCTGCCCGGCGGCACCGGCGAGGCTCGCATAAAAGCCATTCAGGATCAGGCGGGGGCGGAGTTTCCCGAGTCCGGCTGGTCGATCCGAACGCGCAGCAATGCAGCACCGGCATTGTCCGCCAATATCGAACGGTTTTCGCAGTTCCTGACGCTGGTCGGGCTGACGGCGCTGGTGGTCGGCGGCGTCGGCGTGGCCAATGCGGTGCGCGCCTATCTCGACGGCAAGCGCGGCGTCATCGCCACCTTCAAGAGCCTGGGAGCTTCGGGCGGTTTCGTCTTTGCCGTCTACCTGGTGCAGATCCTGATGATCGCCGTGCTTGGCATCACGCTCGGCGTCGTGCTTGGCGCGCTGATGCCGTTCGCGGCGAGCGCGGCGCTGCAGTCGATAATTCCGGTGCCGGCGGAAGGCGGGTTCTATCCCGGCGCGCTCGGCATGGCGGCGCTGTTCGGGCTGCTGGTGACGCTGGCTTTCGCCTTGCTGCCGCTCGGCCGGGCGCGCGACGTGCCGGCGACAGCGCTGTTTCGTGAAATGGGTTTTGAGGGCCGCGGTTTTCCGCGCCCGCTCTACACGGCGGCGGCGCTCGGCATCGCGCTGCTGCTGGCGGCGCTGGCCATTCTGTTTTCCGGCGACCGTTACATCGCCTCGATCTTTGTCGGCGCCACCATTTTTGCTTTTTTGGTGCTGCGCCTTGTCGGCGCGCTGGTGCAGTGGGCCGCCAAAAGGAGCCCGCGCGTTGGCTCGACGGTGCTCAGGCTCGCCATCGGCAACATCCATCGGCCGGGCGCCTTGACGCCGTCGGTGGTGCTGTCGCTGGGACTGGGGCTGACGCTTCTGGTGACGCTGGCGCTGATCGACGGCAATCTCAGGCGGCAGATTTCCGGCAGCCTGCCGGAGCGGGCGCCGAACTTCTTCTTCGTCGATATCCAGAGCAGCGATGTCGATGCGTTCTCGGCGCTGGTCGGCAGGGAGGCGCCGCAAGGCACGCTGGTCAAGGTGCCGATGCTGCGCGGCCGGGTGATGGCGCTGAATGGCGTCGACGTCGACAAGGTCAACGTCCCGGCGGAAGGGGCCTGGGTGCTGCGCGGCGATCGCGGGCTGACCTACGAGGCCAGAATTCCTGCGAATGCGACGCTGACCGAAGGCACATGGTGGCCGGACAATTATCCCGGCGAGCCGCTGGTGTCGTTCTCGGCCGAAGAAGGCAAAGAGATCGGACTGAAACTCGGCGATACCGTCACCGTCAACGTGCTCGGCCGCAACGTGACGGCGAAGATCGCCAATTTCCGCCAGGTCGAATGGGAGACGATGGGCATCAATTTCGTCATGGTGTTCTCGCCCAGCACATTTGCCGGCGCGCCGCACAGCTGGCTGGCGACGCTGACCGAAAAGGGCGCGTCGCCGGCCGACGATGCCCGTCTTCTCAACGCCGTCACCCGTGCCTTTCCCGCGGTGACGACAGTCAGGGTCAAGGACGCGCTCGACATCGTCAACCGGCTGGTGGCGCAACTCGGCACCGCGATCAGGGCCGCGGCCGGCGTGGCGCTGATCGCCTCGGTGCTGGTGCTGGCCGGCGCGTTGGCGGCCGGCAACCGCGCCCGCATCCACGATGCGGTGGTGCTGAAGACGCTGGGCGCCACCAGGAAGACGCTGATCGCGGCCTTTTCGCTGGAATACATGCTGATCGGCCTCGCCACGGCGATCTTCGCGCTGGCGGCAGGCGGCATTGCGGCGTGGTTCGTTGTCGCGCGCGTCATGACGCTGCCGTCGCATTTCATGCCCGATGTGGCGGTGGCCACAATAGTCTTTGCCTTGCTGGTCACGGTCGGCATCGGCCTCGCCGGCACCTGGCGGGTGCTGGGCCACAAGGCGGCGCCTGTGCTGCGCAATCTCTGATCTGCAAGGGTCGGCAAGCTCAACGCGACCGGGATTTGGTTAAATCTTGTTAATGTTGGGCTTCGGACGGCCGATAAATGCGGATTTTTGCTACTTCACGAAGCATTACGCCCGGTTACGGTCTTGTTCTTGACGCCAATAACCATCATATTTCGCCGCAGGCATGCTGGAGCCCCGCCAGCGGCGCCTCGGTCCAAATCGACCGGACACCGGACGGGGCAGAAGCAATATGAGGATTTCCATGGCTGAACCCGTTCGCAATTATCAGACGCGTGCCGTGCCCGGCGTCGGCGTCGATGCTGCTATCGACCAGGGCCTGCGCGCTTATATGATCAAGGTCTACAATCTGATGGGGCTTGGCCTCCTCATCACCGGCCTCGCCGCGGTCGGAACGATCATGCTGGCCACCACCACCGATCCGGCTTCGGCGGTCGCTACGCTGCCGAACGGCGATATGCTGACATCCTTCGGCTACGCGATCTTCGGCTCGCCGCTGAAATGGCTGGTGATCTTTGCCCCCCTGGCAGCGGTGCTGTTCCTGTCGTTTCGCGTCCAGTCGATGAGCGTTTCGGCCGCGCAGACGACGTTCTGGGTCTATGCCGGCCTCGTCGGCCTGTCACTGTCGTCGATCTTCCTGGTCTACACCACCGCCAGCATCTCGCAGACCTTCTTCGCCACCGCCGCCGCCTTTGGCGGACTGTCGCTCTACGGCTACACGACCAAGCGCGATCTTTCCGCGCTCGGTTCGTTCCTGATCATGGGCCTGGTCGGTCTGATCATCGCAAGTGTGATCAACATCTTCCTGCAGTCGTCGGCGCTTTCCTTCGCCGTTTCGGCGATCGGCGTGCTGATCTTCGCAGGGCTGACCGCCTACGACACGCAGAACATCAAGGAGATGTATTTCGAGGGCGACGAGACTGATGTCGCCGGCCGCAAGGCGATCATGGGCGCTCTGAGGCTCTATCTCGACTTCATCAACCTGTTCATGTTCCTGCTGCAGTTCATGGGCGATCGCCGCTAACAACGGCCCCTTGAGTCTGTGGACCAGCGAATTTGGAAAGGGCGGCCCAACGGCCGCCCTTTCCTTCTGTGCCGGCCTTTGCTGTTATAGAAGGCAGATGAACGGCTTGCATAAATTATGAGCAGCATCACGATACGCGGCGCGACAGCGGCCGATCTCGACCGGATCACCGCCATCTATGCCGATGCGGTGATCCACGGCACGGCGAGCTACGAACTGGAGCCGCCTGATCGTGCCGAGATGGGCGAGCGCTTCGATAGTTTGATAGCGGTCGGCTTTCCCTATCTGGTGGCGGAAAAAGCCGGCATCGTGCTCGGTTATGCCTATGCCGGGCCCTTCCGGGCGCGGCCTGCGTACCGGTTCATCGTCGAAGATTCTGTCTATGTCGCGCCCGAGGCCAAGGGCCATGGCATCGGGCTGAAGCTGACGCAAGGGCTGATCGCGGCGGCCGAGGCGGCGGGCTTCCGCCAGATCATCGCGGTGATCGGCGACGGTCGTCCGGACAGTGCCTCGGTCCGGCTGCATGAAAGGCTCGGCTTTCGCCATTCGGGCCGTCTGGAAGCCTCCGGCTACAAGCACGGACGCTGGCTCGACACGGTGTTCATGCAACTGCCGATCAATGGCGGGTCTCAGGTTCCGCCCGATCCCAACTCACTGCCGGAACGGAGATTCCGGAAGCACAACAAGTAGTTAGGCCTCGACAAGTTTCAGCGTGCGGTCGAACACGCCAAGCACGCGGCCAAGTTCCTGGCCGCGCTTGAGGATGCGGCCGCCGGCGGCGATGACGGCGAAAGCCCCTTGCCGGCGCGCCAGCTTCGGATCCTTGACGATCTGGAACAGCGGCACCTCGCTGGTGCGACGGAAGACGGAAAAGACGGCGCGGTCGGCAAGATGGTCGATGGCGTAGTCGCGCCATTCATTGGCGGCGACCATGCGCCCGTAAAGCCTCAGGATCTGGTCCAATTCACGGCGGTCGAACCGCACCGGCTGGTCGAGGCGTTCACGTCTTGCCTCATGCAGCGGGATCAGTATTGCGGATGCGTCCCCATCCTCCGTCCCACTGCCGTGATCAGTCATGCCTCGATCCCTTCGAATGAATCTTACATTAATCAAAGTTGGCGCTTTCGCCATGGAATTGCAAGCCCGGCTGGGGAAAGGCTGGCGGCGCAACGTTTCCGCGGTGTCCAGTCACGTTTATAAAAACGCCCGTTGAAATTGGTGATGCTTTGCCACAATCCTGCCTTCTTTTAACCGCGCTAAAGCCCCAATCTCCGACGAATTTACGGGTGTTGCCTGAGACGGTTCGGTCCGGCACTGGCTCGTAAACCCCAAGCCCCCCGCCCACGGGTCTGCGTCGGATCGAACCAACCTCGGTTTCTCTCTTGGAGAAATCGAGCGCGACGATCCCAAAACCTAAATGACCGGCGTCAGAAGCAAGCTGACGTCGGTTTTTTATTTTATTGGCCGAGTGAATGCGCGGCCATCCCTTCTCCCCTTGTGGGAGAAGGTGTCGCCGAAGGCGACGGGTGAGGGGTGTTGCAGCTTGGCAATTTGCTTGAAATCGCCGCTGCCTCATTCCTTCGACGCTGCGCGCCGATCCTCCACCCGGGGCGAGTCGTGGGCCTCGCCCGCCCTTCGGGCCCCACAAGGGGAGAAGGAGAGGGCGTTCAGGGCTTGTGGATCAAGGCGGCGCCCAGGATGGGACCCGGCATGCCGTCCTTGCCCACCGATTGCAGCAGCACGGCGCAGCCGCCTTTCTTGGTAATCACGCTCATCGGCAGTTCGTAGCGCTGCGCCTTGCCGTGCCACATGCCGGCGGTCTGGATGCCGGAGACGGCGTTCCAATAGGTCATGCTGCGGCCGGTGTTCTCGCCCTTGCCGATCTTGATCGTCTGCGGCGGGTCGAAATAGACGATGACGACATGGGCATCGCTGGGGCCGCTCCCGGCATCGCCGGCGTCGATGATGACGCGGTCGCTGGTCCGGCTGACGTCGATGGGGACCTGCATGCCTTCGCCGGACGTTTCCATGCGGGCGAGCGCGCCGTCGACTTCCTCGCGGCGGGCGCCGTTGACATGGCTGCGGCCATTGATGACGGCCTGCGGCGTATAGACCGAGCGGCTGCCGAAGGCACGCATATACTCATACTGCCGCTCGGTGTTCTCCTTGCGGCTCAGCGTGTCCTTCCAACCGAGATAATCCCAGTAGTCGACGTGATAGGCGAGCGCGACGATGTTCTCCTTGGCGGCAAGCTCGGCGAAAAACGCATCGGCCGGCAGGCAGGAGCTGCAGCCCTGGCTGGTGAAGAGCTCGACCACGCCCAAGGGCTGGCCGACCAGGGATTTATCTGTCTGGGAGCGGTCGGCCTCGCCGGCAAGCGCATTGGCGGCAAGTCCAGCTCCGGCAAGCACCGAGAGGGCCAGCGCAAACGCCGCAAGCCGCAATGGTCTTCGAGGTGTCATGGCCGTTTCGACTCCCGCCGGTGATGGCCGGCTTTGTTCTGGTTGGCGAAATATGTGGCAGAAGCGGCAGTCAACGGGAAGTCACGTTGCGGTGAAACTTTTACCACTGCAGCCAACTGCAAGGGCGCTCCAGGACGGGCTACACTTCAGGGATACCGATTCGGGCGACAATCAGCATGTGGCAAACTCTCCTGACGCCGGTCGACCTGTACTGCGAGCGGGTCGGGCCACAGTTCTGGGCCGAGCCGGTCAACGCACTGACCAATCTGGCTTTTCTTGTCGCCGGGCTGTGGGGTGTCCGGGAGGTGCGCCGGCGTGGCACAGGCATCTTCGCCGAAATGCTGGCCTGGTGGGTGGTGGCGATCGGCATCGGCTCGGCGCTGTTCCACACCTTTGCCAACCATGCCACGGTCTGGGCCGACGTGCTGCCGATCGCCGGGTTCACGCTGGCCTACACGCTGTTCAACCTGCGCCGTTTCCTCGGCATGAAATGGGGCAAGGCGATCGCCATCTTCCTTGCCTTCTATGCCGTCACCGGGTTGTTGACCTGGGCCGTGCCGGACTGGCTGCGCCAGGCATCGAACGGCACGACCGGCTACCTGCCGCCCTTCCTGGCGCTCGCCTTCTTCGGCGCCTGGGTGGCGGCGAGCGGCAACCGCGCCGGCTGGTACAATCTGGCGGGCTCGGCGATCTTCGTCGTGTCGGTCATCTTCAGGACGATCGATCCGCTGGTCTGCGGCAGCTTCCCGCTCGGCACGCATTTCCTGTGGCACATCCTCAACGGGCTGATGCTCGGCGTGCTGCTGGCGGCGGCGGCGAGGTTTGGGAAGGTAGGGCAGTAGGGCAGTAGGGCAGTAGGGCAGTAGGGCAGTAGGGCAGTAGGGCAGTAGGGCAGTAGGGCAGTAGGTATTGTCTTCCCTACTCCCCTACTCCCCTATTCCCTTCAAATTATGCTGCCAGATCGCGCAGCACATATTGCAGGATGCCGCCGTTCTTGAAGTAGTCGAGCTCGTCCAGCGTATCGATGCGGCAGATGATCGGAATGTTCTTCACCGTGCCGTCGCCATAAGTGATCTTCGCGATCATCTTCTGACGCGGCTTGATGGCGCTCAGTCCGTCGATTTCGACCAGTTCGTCGCCCTTGAGGTTGAGCGAGGCCCATGAGGTGCCCTCCTCGAAGACGAAGGGGATGACCCCCATGCCGACCAGGTTCGAGCGGTGGATGCGCTCGAAGGACTGAGCGATGACGGCGCGAACGCCCAACAGGTTGGTGCCCTTGGCCGCCCAGTCGCGCGACGAGCCGTTGCCGTATTCGACACCGGCGAAGATGACCAGCGGCACGCCTTCCTTCTTGTACTCCATGGCGGCGTCGTAGATCGATTTCTCTTCCTTCGACGGATAGTGGATCGTGTAGCCGCCCTCGCGGCCGTTCTCACCCAGCATGTGGTTGCGGATGCGGATATTGGCGAAGGTGCCGCGCATCATCACCTCGTGATTGCCGCGCCGTGTGCCGTACTGGTTGAAGTCGGCAACGCCGACGCCATGATCGGTAAGATACTTGCCGGCCGGCGAGGCCGCCTTGATCGAGCCGGCCGGAGAGATGTGGTCGGTCGTGATCTTGTCGCCGAACAGCCCGAGCACGCGGGCGCCCTTGATGTCGCCGATCGTGCCGAAGCCCGATGTCATGCCAGCGAAGTAGGGCGGGTTCTGCACATAGGTCGAATTGTTGTCCCAGGAATAGGTCTGGCCTTCCGGCGCCTTGACGTTCTGCCAGTATTCGTCGCCCTTGAAGACGTCGGCATATTTGCGGGCGAATAGTTCGCGCGTCACGTTCTTCTCGATGAACTCCTGGATCTCGACCGAACTCGGCCAGATGTCCCTGAGGTAGACCGGGTTGCCGTCGCGGTCCTCGCCGAGCGGTTCGGTGGTCAGGTCCTTTGTCACGGTCCCGGCCAGTGCGTGGGCGACGACCAGCGGCGGCGAAGCGAGGTAGTTCGCCTGCACGTCGGGCGAGACGCGGCCTTCGAAATTGCGGTTGCCGGAAAGCACCGCGGCAGCAATCAAGCCCTTGTCGTTGATGGTTCTGGAGATCGGCGCCGGCAACGGGCCCGAATTGCCGATGCAGGTGGTGCAGCCGAAGCCGACCAGATTGAAACCGATCTGGTCCAGTTCCTTCTGCAGGCCGGATTTCTCCAGATATTCGGCGACGACCTGGCTGCCCGGCGCCAGCGATGTCTTGACCCACGGCTTCTGCTTGAGCCCGAGCCGGTTGGCGTTGCGTGCCAGCAACCCGGCGCCGATCAGCACGCTCGGGTTCGACGTGTTGGTGCAGGAGGTGATGGCGGCAATGACGACGTCGCCATGGCCAAGGTCGTAGTCGGTGCCCTCGACGGCATAGCGCTTGTCGATTTCGACCGCCTTCTTGTATTCGGTTTCCATCGCCTTGACAAAGCCGGCCGGAATGCCTTCAAGCGCGACCCGGCCCTCTGGACGCTTGGGGCCGGCCATCGACGGCACGACACTGCCGAGATCGAGCTCGAGCAGGTCGGTGAAGACCGGATCGGCCGACCCGGTATCGCGCCACATGCCTTGCGCCTTGGCGTATGCCTCGACCAGCGCGATGCGGTTTTCCTCGCGGCCGGACATGGTGAGGTAGCGGATGGTTTCGCCATCGACCGGAAAGAAGCCGCAGGTCGCGCCATATTCGGGCGCCATGTTGCCGATGGTGGCGCGGTCGGCCAGCGTCATGTTGGACAGACCCGGACCGAAGAACTCGACGAACTTGCCGACGACGCCCTTCTTGCGCAGCATCTGGGTGACGGTGAGCACGAGATCGGTGGCGGTGACGCCTTCCCTGAGTCTGCCGGTGAGCCGGAAGCCGATGACTTCAGGCAACAGCATGGAGACGGGCTGGCCAAGCATCGCGGCCTCGGCCTCGATGCCGCCGACGCCCCAGCCGAGCACGCCAAGGCCGTTGATCATGGTGGTGTGCGAATCGGTGCCGACGCAGGTGTCGGGATAGGCGGTGGTTTCGCCGCCTTCAGTGTTGGTCCACACGACCTGGCCGAGATATTCGAGATTGACCTGGTGGCAGATGCCGGTGCCGGGCGGCACGACGCGGAAGTTGCGGAAGGCCTGCTGGCCCCATTTCAGGAATTTGTAGCGTTCCTCGTTGCGCTCGTATTCAAGCTCGACATTTCTGGCGAAAGCCAGCGGCGTGCCGAACTCATCGACGATGACCGAGTGGTCGATGACCAGGTCGACCGGCACCAGCGGATTGATCTTTTGCGGGTCGCCGCCGAGCGAGGCCATGGCATCCCGCATGGCGGCCAGGTCGACCACGGCCGGAACGCCGGTGAAATCCTGCATCAGCACGCGGGCCGGGCGATAGGCGATCTCGACCCCGGCGGCGCCCCTGTCGGTCAGCCAGCCGGCGACCGCCTGGATGCTCTCCTTGGTGACGGAACGGCCGTCCTCGTTGCGCAGCAGGTTCTCCAGCAGCACCTTCATCGAATAGGGCAACTGGGCGATGCCGGTGAGGCCGTTCTTCTCGGCCTCGACGAGGTCGTAATAAACATAGTCGGAGCCGCCCGCGGTCAGCGTGCGGCGGCAATTGAAACTATCCAGGGATTTTGACACGTGCGATCCGTCCTTGTCTGTTCAGCCTGAAAGGGAACGGACGCCGATGGCATGCAATCACGCGCAAAGGTGCGGGTACGGCCATTTCCGCTGTCCGTTCCCAGCCAACCCGAGCCGTTCAAGGCGGCGCGTGCGCTGGTTCGGCGCTAATTCGCTTCCCGTGCCGACCGCTGGCACGGATGCCCCGCATATAGAGAATTTCCTGGAATAGTTCTAGACAGTCGAACGGCTATTTTGTGCGATGCGGCAGCTGCCGTGGCGCGATGTTTTCGGGACGGGCATGGAATGCGGCTGATCGCCGAAAATCTGGGCGGCGAACGCGGCGGCGAGGCGGTTTTTTCCGGCATCAACTTTGCCCTTGGCAAAGGCCAGGCGCTGATCGTCACCGGGCCGAACGGCGCGGGGAAATCGACGCTGCTCAGGATAGTTGCCGGGCTGCTGCCGGTGGCGACAGGCCGTTTGCTTGTCGAAGGTGGCGGTGAGGATTTTCCGTCGGTCGCCTCGGCCTGCCACTATCTCGGCCACCAGAATGCGATGAAGACGGCGCTGAGCGTGGCGGAAAATCTGCGCTTCTGGCGCGATTTTTCGGGCGCGGATTTTTTGAGCGCCGAAGAGGCGCTGGCAATGGTCGGGCTTGACGGTATCGGCCATCTGCCGTTCGGCTATCTCTCCACCGGGCAACGCCGCCGCGCGGCGATCGCAAAACTGCTGGTCAGCCGGCGGCCGCTGTGGCTGCTCGACGAGCCGACGGCCGGGCTGGACAAGGCTTCGGAAGAGCGATTCGGCGGGCTGATGCGGGAGCATCTGGACGAGGGCGGAATCATTATTGCGGCGACGCATCTGCCACTGGGGTTGGAGGGGGCACAGGAATTGAGGATGGGGGAGGCCGATTGATGTCGGTGCTCCACGGCGCCCCCCTCTGTCCTGCCGGACATCTCCCCCACTTGGGGGGAGATTGGCAACTCGAGCGCTCCGCTCGTCCTTGCAACGTTGGCAATTGGCGAAAGCCGGAGCGACATGCAATCTCCCCCCGTGTGGGGGAGATGTCCGGCAGGACAGAGGGGGGCGCGAAGGAACTCCACATTTCGCCTTGCCACCAACAAAGGGCCGCATCGTAATGTGGTCCCTCTTCCTGCGCGACATTCGCCTGAGTATCCGGGCCGGCGGCGGGGCGCTGACCGGCGTGATCTTCTTTCTCGCGGTGATCGCCACGATCCCCTTCGGCGTTGGTCCAGACCTCAATCTGCTTGCCCGCATCGGCCCGGCGATCCTGTGGATCGGCGCCTTGCTGGCTTGCCTGCTCGGTCTCGACCGATTGTTCCAGGCCGACCGGGAAGACGGCTCGCTCGATCTGCTGGTGCTCGGCGACGACCGGCAGATGCTGGCGCTGACGGTGCTGACGAAATGCCTGGCGCATTGGGCAGGAAGCGTGCTGCCGCTGGTCATCGCCGCACCCTTGCTCGGCCTGTTCATGAATATGGAGCCGATCGGCATCGGCGCCACGGCGCTGACCCTTCTGGTCGGCACGCCGGCGATCACCTTCATCGGCGCGGCCGGTGCGGCGGTAGCGGTAGCACTGCCGCGCGGCGGGCTGCTGATCTCGGTGCTGGTGCTGCCGCTGACCATCCCGGTGCTGATCTTCGGCGTCTCGGCAAGCTATGGCGCGGTGGCGAACCCTGATCCGTTTCTGCAGCCTTTCCTCATTCTTGCCGCGCTGACCTTGTTTCTTGCCGTGCTGGGGCCGGTTGCGGCAGCGTTGGCGCTGCGTCATGGAACTGACTGATGTGGCCGGCCATCGTTGGTGATTACAGGGCGTCAAAGGCTGCGGCGCTGCTGTCGATTGCGAAGCCGATGGCGCAGGGTTAAGGGAAGGCATGTTGGAACGAAGCGAAATGGTCCGGCTGAAAGGTTTTGCACCGGAGGAGCGACCCCTATGAGCGCGCATGCGCTCTATGTGACCGCTGCCTATGCCATTGCGGCCGTGGTGCTGGCCGGGCTGATCGGCTGGATCCTGCTCGACCAGCGTGCACGCAGACGAGACCTCGCCGAACTGGAAGCGTCCGGCGTGCGGCGGCGCTCCGACAAGGCGGGGAAATCATGAGCATGGAGACGGAAACGCCGGCGCGCTCACGCCGCCTGATCGTGCTGTTGCCGCTGCTGATTTTCCTCGGGCTGGCGGGGCTGTTCCTGACGCAGCTGCTGTCCGGCCGCGACACGTCGGAAGTGCCATCGGCGCTGATCGGCCTGCCGGCGCCGCAGACCAATCTGCCGGCGCTGGAGGGCATGAATTTGCCGGGGCTCGATTCCAGGCAGTTCGCCGGCAAGGTTACGCTCGTCAACGTCTTCGCGTCGTGGTGCGGGCCGTGCCGCGACGAACATCCGCTGCTGCTGGCGCTGTCGCAGGACAAGCGCTTCGTCATCGCCGCCCTCAACTACAAGGACCAGCCGGAAAACGCCCGCCGGTTCCTCGGCGATCTCGGCAACCCGTTCCAGGCGATCGGCGTCGACACGGCAGGGCGCGCGGCGATCGACTGGGGGGTCTACGGCGTGCCGGAAACCTTCGTCGTCGGCAAGGACGGCAAGATCGCCTACAAGCACGTCGGCCCGCTGACGCCGGGCTCAGCACAAGCGCTGCTGCTGCCGGAGATCGAGAAGGCGCTGGCAGCACCCGGCTGATGGCCCCGCCGTTTCGTCATCCTTGGGTCTTCACTCCGCTTTGCGTCGTTACGCCCAAGGATTACGAACGTGATAGGTCGACCGAAGATTCAGCCGTAGACCTGCTTGTGGACCTGGTAGAGCATTTCGCTGCGGTCGGCGCGCATGTCGGCCAGATCGCGGCTGGAAAACGAGTCGATTTCGGCGATGAGGCGGTTGTATTGCCGGCGCTTGGCGATGCTGGTGCGAGCGCGGCTCATGAGGCTGTCGAGAATCATAGCGAGGTTCCTTCTGTGCCGCATTGTTGCGGCAGGTTGTTCCTCCCTGATCGATACGCAGCATGACATAGTTATGGTGCATCGCAAAAAGAAGATGTTGCAATGCACCATTGCGCTGGGCGCATAGCCGGTTAACGGTGCATTGGGCTGTCATTTGGGTTTTGCCATCTGTGCAAGGGCGGCGTTGCCCGTCTCCGTCAAGATGCGGTGAGACCGGTATCAACGATCTTGCCATATCGATCGCCGGCTGGCTTGATCGCGCCGGCACCAACGATTTGCATGACCCAGGAGAAAACCATGGCCGCCGAAGACTACGAAATTCTCGATCCACGCTTTGCGCGGCTGTTCAACGGCAATGCGCAGGTGGACAAGCTGTTCACCGGATGCCGGTGGGCCGAAGGACCGGCCTGGTTTGCGGCCGGCCGTTATGTGGTCTGGTCCGACATTCCCAACAACCGAATGCTGCGCTACGACGAGACCGACGGCAGCGTCAGCGTGTTCCGGCAGCCGTCGGGCAATTCCAACGGCAACACCGTCGACCGGCAGGGCCGGCTGGTCACTTGCGAGCATTCGGGCCGCCGCGTCAGCCGCACCGAGCATGACGGCTCGATCACCACCATAGCCGACAAATGGCGCGGCAAGCGGCTGAACTCGCCCAACGATGCGGTGGTCAAGTCAGATGGTTCGATCTGGTTCACCGACCCGACCTACGGCATCGATACGGATTATGAGGGCGACAAGGCCGAGAGCGAGATCGGCGCCTGCCATGTCTACCGGGCCGACCCCGGCACCGGCGAGATCGAAGCGGTGATCACCGACATGATCAGGCCCAACGGGCTTGCCTTCTCGCTCGACGAGAGCGAGCTCTACGTCGTCGATACCGGCCGCACCCATGGCGCGCAGAATCCGGCGCATATGCGCGTGTTCGATGTCGGCGAGGGCGGCAAGAAGATCTCAGGCGGAAAGGTCTTCGCCGATTGCACGGCCGGCCTGTTCGATGGTTTCAGGCTAGACGACCAGGGGCGGATCTGGACCAGTGCCGCCGACGGCATCCATTGCTACGATCCGGACGGGACGCTGATCGGCAAGATCAAGGTGCCGGAAGTCGTCGCCAATTGCGTGTTCGGCGGCAACAAGCTGAACTGCCTCTACATCGCCGGCACGACCTCGCTCTACATGGTCCGGCTGATGGTCAACGGCGCAAAGACATTTTGAGCGGCCCTGGGGTCTTCGAAGAGGTCGCTGCGCGCGACTGGTTCGGCGGCGAGACCAATGTCGAGACGTTGAGACGGAAGGAAGTTTGCGAGAGGCTGCGGGACAGCGCCCCCCCTCTGCCCTGCCGGGCATCTCCCCCACGTGGCGGGAGATCGGCAGCTTTGTCGCCGACGCCCTTAGCGTTCGCTCCGCCCGGGATAACGAAAGCACGGTGGCCGCCGCTTAACGCGACCGGATGAAATCGGCGAATTCCGAAATGGCGTTGTGCATTGCCAGTTGGCTTGCCGGCTCCGACAGGATTTTGTCCACCTCCGGTGGCCTCTTGCCGAGCAGGGCGATTTCGAGCGCGGTGTCTTCAAAAAGCGCGAAAGACATGGTGCGCATGATCTCGGCCAGAGCCGCGCGGGCAAACAGCGAGCGCGGCGAGGCGTGCACCAGCATGGCCGGCTTGGCGACAGCGGCGTCGCGCGACGCCAGCCAGTCGAGCGCGTTTTTCAGCCCGCCCGGCACGCCATGGGCATATTCAGGGCAGGAGACGATCACACCGGCAGCGGCGGTGACCGCGTCGATCAGCGCGGATGCTTGCGGTGGCGTCCGCTCGCCTTCGTCATCCGGATTGAAAATCGGCAGCCGGCCAAGCCCGTCATAGACGGATACGCGACAGTCCGGCGGCGCGTTTTGCGCGAGCGCCGCGACCAGGGCCGAATTGGTCGAGGCGGCGCGCAGGCTGCCGGAAATGGCGAGGATGTTCAGCAAAGGCTTAGAGGCAGGCTCGGGCGATTCGTGGTCGGGCACACTACCACATGGTGTGTTTGTATTCTTCGTCCAGCCAGCGGTCGGTCGCCTCGGCCGAATCGGCGAGCGCCAGCTGGTCGCGCAGGATCTGGCCGAGCGTCGGCAGCGTCGCGCGGTCGTACCAGGTTTCCGGCTTCCACAGATCGGAGCGCATGAAAGCCTTGGCGCAATGCATGTAGGCGGCCTTGACCGTCACCAGGACGACGGTTTGCGGTTCCTTGCCGTCGACGGCGAGCCGCTCGCGCAAAGCCGCATCGACGGTGATGCGGGCGTCGCCATTGACGCGCAGCGTCTCGTTCATGCCCGGGATGAGGAAGAGCAGCCCGACCGAAGGGTTGAGAAGAATGTTCTCCAGCGTGTCGAGCCGGTTGTTGCCGGGCCGGTCGGGGATGGCGATGGTCTTCTCGTCGAGCACGGCGGCAAAGCCCGGCCTGTCGCCCTTCGGCGTCACATCGGCATTGCCGGCGCCGTCGGAGGAGCCGATCAGCACGAAGGGGCTTTTGCCGATAAAGGAACGGCTGTGGCCATCCAGCGCCTTCAGTTCCTTGCGGATCGAGCCGTCGGTCGGCCGAGGCGTCTTGTAGATCGTTCTCAGCTCTTCGCGCGTGGTGACGAATTCCATGCCGTCTCCTTGATCGTTACTTGCCGGGCCCTTCCGTTCCGGTCTTGCCTTCAAGCGAATGGCGCATGATCAGCGGCATCTGGCTGAAGGTGAAGAGAAGGGTAATGGGCATGATGCCCCAGACCTTGAAGGTAACCCAGGCGTCAGTGGAAAAATTCCGCCAGACGACTTCGTTGACAAGGGCCAGGAACAGGAAAAACAGGCCCCAGCGGAAAGTGAGTTTCTTCCAGCCCTCGGCATCGAGGCTGAAGGCCGAATCGAAGACGTAGCCGAGCAGCGACTTGCCGAAGAACAGGCCGCCGAGCAGCACGCCGCCGAACAGCATGTTGACGATTGTCGGCTTCATCTTGATGAAGATGTCGTCCTGCAGGTAGAGCGTCAGGGCGCCGAAGACGAAGACGACGACGCCCGACACCATCGGCATGATCGGCAAGGTGCGGGTGAGCAGCCAGGACGCGGCCAGCGCGATCGCGGTCGCGGCCATGAACAGGCCGGTGGCGACGAAGATCGGTCCGCCGAATTCGGCCAGCACCGGAAATTTCTGCGACAGCCATGCGCCACGGGCGTTGGCGAAGAAGAACACCATCAACGGGCCGAGCTCCAGCACCAGCTTGAGCAGCGGATTGACGCCTTCCTTCTTCTGTTTCTGCGGGTCGGACGGGTCGCGTTCGAGGATGCGGGGGTTCATAGGCTTTCCTTCTTGCGCATGATCCTGTCCAAAAAGTCTGCAACTTTTTGGGATCAAGCTTGTTATGCCACTCCAGCGATCGCCCTGGCGAACTCGCTTGCGGAGAATGGTTCGAGGTCGTCGACCTGTTCGCCGACGCCGATGAAATAAACCGGCAATTTGTGCTTTGCCGCAATCGCGACCAGAATACCGCCGCGTGCCGTGCCGTCCAGCTTGGTCATCACCAGGCCGTTGACGCCGGCGATATTGCGGAAGATCTCGACCTGGTTGAGCGCGTTCTGGCCGGTGGTGGCGTCGACCGTCTGCAGCACGGTGTGCGGCGCCTCCGGATCGAGCTTGCCCAGCACCCGGACGATCTTTTCGAGTTCCGCCATCAGCTCGGTCTTGTTCTGCAGCCGCCCGGCGGTGTCGATGATCAGCACGTCGGAGCCGGCTTGCCTGGCCTGTTCGAAGGCATCGTAGGCGAGGCCGGCGGCGTCGGCGCCAAGCTTCGAGGCGATGACCGGCGACCTGGTGCGCTCGCCCCAGATCTTCAATTGCTCGATCGCCGCGGCACGGAACGTGTCGCCGGCGGCGAGCATCACCGACAGGCCGCCGTGGGTGAGCTTTGCCGCCAGCTTGCCGATGGTCGTGGTCTTGCCGGTGCCGTTGACGCCGACGACAAGGATGACATGCGGCTTGTGGCTGAGGTCGAGCTCCAGCGGCAAGGCGACATGGGTCAGCACCTTCTCCACCTCGGTCGCCATGATGGCGCGGACTTCCGTCTCGGAGACGTCCTTGCCGTAGCGGCTGGCAGCCAGCGAATCGGTGATGCGCAAAGCCGTCTCCATGCCGAGATCGGCGCGGATCAGCACGTCCTCCAGATCCTGCAGCGTGTCCTCGTCGAGCTTGCGCTTGGTGAAGACGCCGGCGATGTTGCCCGACAGTTCCCGGGAAGAGCGGGCGAGCCCCTCCTTCATGCGCTGGAACCACGAGCGTTTCGGCGCCGGTTCCGGCGCCTTCTGCGGCTCGGCTCTCTGCTCGACCTTCCTGGTGACGGTGACCTTGCCGGGAGCCGGCTTTGGCTCCGGTGGCGGTTGCGGAACGGGCTCGCGCTTTACCTCCCCATCGAGGGGAGGGTGGGGCGCTGGAATGGCTTCAGGTTCGGGCGCAATCTCCGCAAGGACCGGCTTTGCCTCGACTGGCGCCGGCTGGCGAATCGGGGGCGGGATTTCGGCCGCCGGCGTCTCAGGCTCGGGCGCAGTTAAGGGGGTCCCGGCTGGCGGTGCGGCATCTTGCGCAGGTCCGCGCTGCCCCTCACCCTTACCCTCTCCCCGTGAAGGACGGGGAGAGAGGGGCGTCAGCGCAGGCGCTTCTTCTTTGCCGCTTGCAAAAGGAAGCTCGGCGAAACGATCCGCCCCCTCCTCCCCATCACTATACGGGGAGAAGGTGCCGGCAGGCGGATGAGGGGCAGCGCCAGCCTCTGATGCCTGAGGCTCAGTCTGCACGATTTCTGGCTGCGTCAGCTCTGGTTCGGGAGCCGCCGGAATCTCCTCTGGCGCCGGCTCCTCGGCAGGCGGCTGCAACTCCTCGACCGGACCAGGCTCCGGCTGGACGTCCGGCGCGGGGGGAATGATCGGGGCGGGCTCGGCCGCTTCAACAGGCGTCGGTTGCGGCGCGGAAGGTGCCTCTGGTTCGATTGGGGGCGCAGCTTCTGCTTCGGGCCGGGGCTCTTCGCGTTTCAAAAATTCCGGAACGGCCTGCTCCGCCGCCGGTTTCAGCGCCTCGAGCGCGTCCCATTTGATCGGCGGCAGCGGTGCGGTCTCGTCGATCCGCTCCTCGACCACTTCCTTCTTGCCGAACGAAAATATCTTCTTGAAAAAACCAGCCATGTTCTTGCGTCTCAGGCGGCGCGGGCGGCAAACGGCGCCGCGATCAGTCTGACACCGTCATCGCCGGCGATAGCGGCGTCAACGATTTCGCCCGGCGCGCCGGCGGAGACCGCAGCGAGCGTGAACCCTTCGGTGCGGCCGAGCCCGTCGCGCTCGACCAGGATCGACTGGCGTGTTCCGGCGAGCGAGGAAAGGTGGCTGCGATAGGCGGTGTCACCGGCGGCGCGCAGCCGTGCCGCACGCTGCTTGACCAGTTCGCGGCGAAGCTGCGGCATGCGCGCGGCGGGGGTGCCTTCGCGCGGCGAAAACGGAAAGACGTGGAGATGCGTCAGGCCGCATTCCTCGACGATCTCCAGCGATTTTTCGAACATGGCGTCCGTCTCGGTCGGGAAGCCGGCGATGATGTCGGCGCCGAAGACGATGCCGGGACGCAATTTGCGCAAATCCTGGCAAAAACGGATCGACTGATCCCGGTTGTGCCGGCGCTTCATCCGTTTCAGGATCATGTCGTCACCGGACTGCAGCGACAGATGCAGATGCGGCATCAGCCGGGGCTCGGTGGCGATGGCGTCGAGCAGATCGTCGTCAGCCTCGATCGAATCGATCGAGGAAAGGCGCAGGCGTTTCACGTCAGGCACCTGCTTCAGGATTGTCTTGACCAATTTGCCGAGTTTCGGGCTGCCCGGCAGATCGGCGCCGAAACTGGTCATGTCGACGCCGGTCAGCACGATCTCGGCATAGCCATTGCCGCTCAGCCGCTTGACCTGCTCGACCACGGCGCCCATCGGCACCGAGCGCGAATTGCCGCGGCCATAGGGGATGATGCAGAAGGTGCAGCGGTGGTCGCAGCCGTTCTGAACCTGGACGAACGCCCGCGCCCGGCCTTCGATGGCGTCGACCATGTGGCCGGCCGTCTCGCGCACCGAAAAGATATCGTTGACGCGAGCCTTCTCGGTGTCGTTGACGCCGAAATCCGGCAGCGCGCGATAGGAATGCGCCTTCAGCTTTTCCTCATTGCCAAGGACGAGATCGACCTCGTCCATGGCGACGAAATTCTGCGGCTCGGTTTGCGCGGCGCAGCCGGTGACGATGATGCGGGCCTGCGGGTTCTCGCGGCGGGCCTTGCGGATCGACTGTTTTGCCTGGCGCACCGCCTCGCCGGTGACGGCGCAGGTGTTGAAGATGATGGCGCCGCCTTCCAGCGCGCCAAGGCCGGCGCTTTCCGCCTCTCGCCGCATCACCTCGGATTCATAGGTGTTCAGCCGGCAGCCGAAGGTGACGACGTCAACACTTTTGGGAAGAGCGGGACCCTTCTTGGCAAGCGCGGCCATCAGGCGGCGCTTTCGGTGTCGCGGGCCCACACGCCGGTCGCCGGCTCGAAGCTGCCGGAAAATTCCCATTCGGCGGCGCCGGTGAGGATGACGTGGTCGTCGCCGCGCCACTCGACATGCAAGGAGCCACCTCCGGGCGTCACCAGGGAGACGCTGCGTCCGGTCCGCCTGGTGCGCGCGGCAGCGACGGCGGCGGCACAGGCCGCTGTGCCGCAGGCCTTGGTCAGGCCGGCGCCGCGCTCCCAGGTGCGGATGACCATCGTCTCGGTCGAGGTCACCCGCGCGATGGTGATGTTGGCGCGTTCGGGGAAGATCGGGTGGTTTTCGAGCAGCGGACCGAAGCGGTCGAGCTCATAGGACCAGACGTCGCGATCGACCCAGAAGATGGCGTGCGGATTGCCCATCGACACCACCGAGGGCGAGTGCAGCACCGGCGCGTCGATCGGGCCGACCTGCAGCTCGATCATGCGGGTATCGCGGAATTCCTCGGCGAGCGGAATATCCTGCCAGCCGAAATGCGGCTTGCCCATGTCGACCGAGATCAGCCCGTCGGCATGTTCTTCAGCGTTGAGAATGCCGGCGACGGTCTCGAAGGCGAATGTCTTCTGGCCGGTCTCGGCGGCAAGCGCCTGCACCACGCAGCGCATGCCGTTGCCGCAGGCCTGCGCGCCGGTTCCGTCGGAATTCAGGATGTCGATGAAAAAGGCAGTGCCCGGCGTTCTGGCGTCGTGGATCGCCATGATCTGATCGAACTTCGTCGCGGCATCGGCATTGAGCGCAAGGGCGGCAGCCGGCGCCACCCGGTCGGCGCGACCGCGCATGTCGGCAACGATGATTTCGTTGCCAATGCCGTTCATCTTGGCGAAGGGGGCAGTGCTTGCCATGGATCGAAGGTCTCATGCCGGTTTGGCGCCTATATGGCGGATAGCGGCCGGAATTACCAGTGCGAGACGCCAGCGCGCCGTGCATCGACTTGGACGCACAAAGTACGCTCTGACATTTTTAAACCTGCGCATCGTGCTTTCTGAAAATCGATTCCGATTTTCGGGCCGATGCGGCTAAAGCGCGTCGCGTTTGAGCCGATTCATGCAACGCGCTTTAGGTTCTTGTTTTATCCATGTCGTTATCGCAATACCGCTACGCACTTTTGCGCGACATGCATTACGCCACCGCCAAGACGCCAAGCATGACCAGCAGGAAGATGATCAGCACGATGCCGATGAGAATGCGGGCGCCGGTGGCGGCGGCTCCGGCCAATGCCGGCATGCCGAGCAGGCTGGCCGCGGCCGCGATTATCAGAAGAATGACAATCCATTTGATCATGGGAAATCCCTCGCAGCCGACGGTTGTGGACCACCACCAACGCGTTTACGACGTCCCGAGTTCCCCCGGGGGTCTCTGGGGTCGCCAGCCTAGAGCGCCGGCACGTCCCAGACTTCGCCGGGACGCAGGGCGCGAAAGCGTTCTTGCGGGACACCTTGATAGTCGAGGGCCTCGCCAAGCTTTCTTGCCGGCTCGTCGATCGGCTCGTTGGTGAGCCGGAACGTGCCCCAATGGCAGCCGGCGGCATAGGCGGCGTTGCACAACAGCATGCCTTGCACCGCCTCCTCCGGGTTCTGGTGGTGTGGCGCCATGAACCAGCGCGGCTCGTAGGCGCCGATCGGCAGGATAGCGAGGCGGAAGCCGCCGTGCCTTGCGGCCATCCCCCGGTAGTTGATGCCATCGTGGAAACCGGTGTCGCCGGCGAAATAGACCTTTCCGCCCGGCGTCTCGACCACAAAGCCCGCCCACAGCGCCATGCGCCGGTCGCGGGTGCCGCGTGCCGACCAATGGTGCACCGGCTCGACATGGACAGCGACGTCGTTGCCGATCTCGACCCGCTCGCCCCAGTCATGCACGGAAAGCCGCATGCCGGGAACGCCGGCATCGATGATGGCGTCGTTGCCGAGCGGCGTCAACACCAGCGGGTCGTGCTTTGTCTTCAGCCGCTTCAGCGTGGCGAGGTCGAGATGATCGTAGTGGTTGTGGCTGACCAGCACGAGGTCGATCGGCGGCAGGTTGGAGAAGGCGATGCCCGGCGGATTGACCCGTTTCGGCCCGGCAAAGGCGAGCGGCGAGGCGCGCCGCGACCAGACCGGATCGGTGAGGATGTTCAGGCCGGCTGTCTGGATGAGCAGCGTGGAATGGCCGACCATGGTCAGCCTCAGTTCGGAGCCGTCGATCCGTTTGGCCGGTGTCGCCTGATGAAACGGACTTGGATTCGCCGACGGCCATTTCGAGCGTTCGCCGCCCAGCTGCCACTTCAAAAGATCGGAAAAGCGGGCAGGCAACTTGCCGTTGGGATTGAAGAACAAGGTGCCGTCGAAATGATCGCTGGGCGGCCCGCTATAGTAGCGGTTGGCCGCCCTTTTCCTCGCAGCCAAGATTTCGCCTCCGGCAAGGTTCGGTTTCATCAGAGATAGGACCGAAGCGGGCTGGCGCAAGCATTTGGCGGCCGGACGCCAAGGGCAGGCCTGTCCTGGCAAACCGCTGCGCAGTCTCGCGTCAGACCCCCAGGACAGGTTTTCGGGCGGCACACATTTGTGGCAAAGTTGCAACAGGTGCCGCCGCAAATGCTATTTTAACCATACAGGGTTGAAATTTTGCCACCTTCTCCGTCTTGGTAAAGGGGATATTGTGCGGACGGCAGCCCAGCCGGACCCGACGGAGGTTTGAAATGGATTTTTCGAAAACCGGTCTGCTGGCCGTATCGCTGGCCGCGCTCTTTGCCAGCGGCTGTTCAACGTCACGGTTCTCGCCGATGGACCAGCAGCCGGCGCCGCTGCAAGCCGCGCCCTCCGGCACGGTGACCGCAAACCAGCTGCCGCCGCCGGCGTCGCCCGGCACCGCCGACCCGTCGAAATTTCCGACGGCGCCGCAAGGCCCTCAGGTCGCCTCGCTGCCGCCGGACGGAACGGCTCCGGCCGGAGCCCCGGATCTTACCGCAAGCAGCGTTGCCGGCGTGTGGAAGGCCAGCGTGTCCGGCCAGAGCTGCCAGGTGGCGACGCCGCAAACCAAATTCGGCTCCGGCTATCGGGCTGGACCGCTGCATTGCCCGGCACCGATCGACGGCATCAAATCCTGGAACGTCGCCGGCAAGCAGTTGACGCTGTACGACGCGAACGGCGGCACGCTGGCACGGCTCTATTCCTCGGGCGGAGAGAAATTCGACGGCCAGACTTCCAACGGCCTGCCGATCTCGCTTACAAGAGGCTGACCCGCCCGCCCCTATTGTTTTTACGCGATTCCGGGGTGAAAACCGCTACACATTTTTCTTGGAATTGCTCCGGAACGACGTGATCGATGCATCTGCGCGACGGCCTTCAGACCCATGCGACCGTCCGGCAGCGCTACGACCATCTGGTTGTGTCAGGCGTGATCGACCGCGATCGGGCGCAGGAGCGGGTCGTTGCGGCACTCGACCGGCTGATCGACGAGATTTCGGCAAAACGGCTGGCGCACAAATCGAGCGCGCTGGGCTGGCTGTTCGCTCGCAAGCGCGAGACGCGCGAGGCCGTCAAGGGCCTCTATATCCACGGCGGCGTCGGCCGCGGCAAGACCATGCTGATGGACATGTTCTTCGAACTGGTGCCGGTCCGGCGCAAGCGGCGTGTGCATTTCAACGATTTTATGGCCGATGTGCAGGACCGCATCCAGAAGCACCGGCAGGCGCGTAAAGAGGGCACCGTCAGGGAAGACGACCCGATCGCGCCGGTGGCCCGCGCGTTGGCCGAGGAAGCCTGGGTGCTGTGCTTCGACGAGTTTTCCGTCACCGACATCGCCGATGCGATGGTCCTGTCGCGGCTGTTCTCGGCGCTGTTTGCCAACGGCGTCGTGCTAGTCGCCACGTCCAATGTCGCGCCGCAGGATCTCTACGGCGACGGCTTGAACCGCAAGCTTTTCCTTCCCTTCATCGGCATCCTGGAGCGGCATGCGCAGGTGATTGCCCTCGATGCCGACAAGGACTATCGGCTGGACAAGCTCAGCCGCCTGCCGGTCTATGTCACCCCTGCCGATGCCGCGGCCGATGCTGTCCTCGACGAGGCCTGGAAAGTGATGACGCATGGCAGGCCGACGCAGGCAGCGGCCCTGACGGTGAAGGGCCGGCAGATCGTCGTGCCGCGCGCCGCCGGCGACGCGGCGCGGTTTTCTTTTGCCGATCTCTGCGAAAACCCGCTCGGTGCCCGCGATTTCCTGGCGATTGCCGGCCGCTTCTCGACCGTCTTTATCGATCATGTGCCGGTGCTTGGCGAAGGCATGCGCAACGAGGCGAAGCGCTTCATCCTGCTGATCGACACGCTCTACGACCATCATGTGCGGCTGGTGGTGAGCGCCGCCGCACCGCCAGCGGAGCTTTATACGGCCAGGCGCGGCAACGAGGTCTTCGAGTTCGAGCGCACCGCGTCGCGGCTGATCGAGATGCAGAGCCACGAATGGCTGGAAGACTGGGTGGAGAGGCAGAAGGCGACGCTGACCGAAGCGCAGCAGGCTCGAGCCTGAAGATAGTCTCCGGAAGGTCGCGATCCTTCGCGCCCCCTCTGTCCTGCCGGCAATGGCCATGAGGCGAAATAATCCAGCCTGACCGGTTCATCGAACACATGTTCGGCGACCCGCATCACAAGCGCGTCATCGCCGGGAAACAGCCTTCTTATTTCCATCTTCATTGCGTAATTTTCCCAAGTCGGGTTACGAACTTTGACGTTTACGTAAATCCCATCTCATCTAACCGATTGAAAAATCTCACTCCAAAATAATCGTTTGAATATTCTATGCGCCGGGGCTATTGGGTGCGGCGAAATCTTTGCGGCTTCCCCGCTGCATTCCGGCCTCCTTCCTCGACGCCGTCATCCAATTCGTTAAGGGATTGGGCGCCGTCACAGTCTAAAGGGAAAACATCCTGACATGGCACGCAACAAGATAGCGCTCATCGGCTCGGGCATGATCGGCGGCACGCTCGCCCACATGATCGGCCTCAAGGATCTCGGCGACGTTGTGCTGTTCGATATCGCCGAGGGCATCCCGCAAGGCAAAGGGCTGGATATCGCGCAGTCGTCGCCGGTTGATGGGTTCGATTCCAGGCTGATCGGCGTCAACGATTATGCCGGTATCGAGGGTGCGGACGTCTGCATCGTCACCGCCGGCGTGCCGCGCAAGCCCGGCATGAGCCGCGACGACCTTCTGGGCATCAATCTGAAGGTCATGGAGCAGGTTGGCGCGGGTCTCAAGAAATACGCGCCTAAAGCCTTCGTCATCTGCATCACCAACCCGCTCGACGCCATGGTCTGGGCGCTGCAGAAGTTCTCCGGCCTGCCGAAGAGCCATGTCGTCGGCATGGCCGGCGTGCTCGACAGTTCGCGCTTTCGCTATTTCCTGGCCGAAGAATTCAAGGTGTCGGTCGAGGATGTCACCGCCTTCGTGCTCGGCGGCCATGGCGATTCCATGGTGCCGATGATCCGCTATTCGACGGTCGCCGGCATCCCGCTGCCCGACCTCATTAAGATGGGCTGGACCTCGAAGGAAAAGCTCGACCAGATCGTGCAGCGCACCCGCGACGGCGGCGCCGAGATCGTCGGCCTGCTCAAGACCGGCTCGGCCTTCTACGCACCGGCCGCCTCGGCGATCGCCATGGCCGAAGCCTATCTCAAGGACAAGAAGCGCGTGCTGCCCTGTGCTGCGCATCTCTCCGGCCAGTATGGTGTCAAGAACACCTATGTCGGCGTGCCGGTGGTGATCGGCGCCGGCGGTGTCGAGCGCGTCATCGAGATCGAGCTTGGCAAGGCCGAGCAGAAGATGTTCGACAATTCGGTGGCGGCGGTGCAGGGCCTGTGCGAGGCTTGCGTCAAGATCGCTCCGCAACTCGCCGCCAAATGATCCGCCGCCAAGTGACCCGCCAGTAAAGTGATCTGGAGACAACGCGCATGAACATCCATGAATATCAGGGCAAGGCGCTGCTGAAGGGCTTTGGCGCACCGGTGGCCGAAGGCGTGCCGGTGTTTAGGGCAAGCGAGGCGGAAGCCGCCGCCAAGGCACTGCCCGGCCCGCTCTATGTGGTGAAAAGCCAGATCCATGCCGGCGGCCGCGGCAAGGGCAAGTTCAGGGAGCTTGGCCCCGACGCCAAGGGCGGCGTCAGGCTGGCGAAATCGGTGGCCGAAGTGGTCGCCAACGCCAAGGAAATGCTTGGCCACACGCTGGTCACCAAGCAGACCGGCCCGGCGGGCAAGCAGGTCAACCGCCTCTACATCGAGGACGGCGCCGACATCGAGCGCGAGCTCTATCTGTCGCTGCTGGTCGATCGCACTGTCGGCCGCATCGCTTTCGTCGTTTCGACCGAGGGCGGCATGGATATCGAGGCGGTCGCCCACGACACGCCGGAAAAGATCATCACCGCCGCCATCGACCCGGAAAAAGGCATAACGGCGGATGATTTGAAAGAACTCAACGGCGCGCTGAAGCTTGACGGCGACGCCGCCAAGGACGGCGAGACGTTGTTCCCGATCCTCTACAAAGCCTTCGTCGAGAAGGACATGAGCCTGCTCGAAGTCAACCCGCTGATCGTCATGAAGAATGGCCGGTTGCGCGTGCTCGATGCAAAAGTGTCGTTCGACAACAACGCGCTGTTCCGCCATCCCGACGTGATGGAACTGCGAGACATTACCGAAGAGGACGAGAAGGAGATCGAGGCGTCGAAATACGACCTCGCCTATGTCGCGCTCGACGGCAATATCGGCTGCATGGTCAACGGCGCCGGCCTCGCCATGGCGACGATGGATATCATCAAGCTCTACGGCGCCGAGCCCGCCAACTTCCTCGACGTCGGCGGCGGTGCGTCGAAGGAGAAGGTGACGGCGGCATTCAAGATCATCACCAAGGACCCGGCGGTCAAGGGCATCCTGATCAACATCTTCGGCGGCATCATGAAGTGCGACATCATTGCCGAGGGCGTTATCGCAGCGGTCAAGGAAGTCGGCCTGCAAGTGCCGCTGGTGGTGCGGCTGGAAGGCACCAATGCCGAACTCGGCAAGAAGATCATCAACGACAGCGGGCTCAACGTCGTCTCGGCCGATGACCTCGACGACGCGGCCAAGAAAATCGTGGCGGCGGTGAAGGGCTGAAGGGCAGTCGATGATCTCGACCCGACTTCTGTGTGCAATTGGACTCGGCTGCTTCGCCATGCCGGCGCACGCGGAAGAGATTACGGATGCAATGGTGCTCTATAAAAACATCTGTATCGCATCAAACGGCGATTTGACCAAAGCGGAGCAGTTGACGACGGAGAATGGATTTTCGATCGATTCTGACGACCATGGCAGGAAGACTTTCGACCGGACGACTGGAACTCTCCTAGCGCCGTTTGTCATACTCCAGTCGGCCGGATCTAAAGGGAATGAGTCTTTGCTCGATATCTGTGCGATCTTCGGAACTACGATTCGAATGGCAGAGTTTGATGACTACGCTCGCTCGCGGGCTTTGATCGAGGTGCCAAAGGAGGAGGTTCTTGGCGATCTAGCGGACCTAAACTATGTCCGGATTTACGCAAACAAGGAGTGCCCGGCTGCTGGGGACGGCAGCGCCGCATGCATTGTTATCGGGACCATCTGCGACAAGCCGGTAGGCGAAAAGTTCACAGGGGTTTTCCGTTTTGGAACCCCTCGGCCTCGAGTGGGGAATCCTCTATGACCTTACCTCCATCCACAAGCGTGAAGGGCTGATCTGGTGCCTCCGCACAAAATAAACCTGGTCGAGGCGGCGGATCAGAAGATCAAAAAGGTCTTCGATCCGCATGTCGCCGGCGACGTGAATGACAGCCAGGTCAAGATCGCCAAGTTCGGCAACGTCTTCGATTGGCACGCGCATGACAACGAGGACGAGGCCTTCCTGGTGCTGCGTGGCCGCATCGCCATCGATTTCCGCGACGGCTCGGTGGAGCTTGGCAGCGGCGAGTTCATCGTCGTGCCGCGGTCCGTCGAGCACCGGCCGCGCTCGCTGAGCGAGGAGCCGGTGGTGCTGATGTTCGAGCCGGCGACGACGCTCAACACTGGCAACGCCAAAAGCGACCTCACCGTCGCCGATCTCAAGCGTCTCTAGACTATGGCGGCTCTGACGATGACCGCGCAGCCTTCCCCGATCAACGGTTTGTAAAAAGGACCACCATGTCCATTCTCGTCGACAAGAACACCAAGGTGTTGGTGCAAGGCCTGACCGGCAAGACCGGCACGTTCCATACCGAACAGGCGCTGGCCTATCACGGGACAAAGATGGTCGGCGGCATCCACCCGAAGAAGGGTGGCGAGACGTGGACCGGCGCCGCCGACGAGAGCTTGCCGATCTTTTCCACCGTCGCTGAAGGCAAGGCGAAGACCGGCGCCAATGCATCAGTCGTCTATGTGCCGCCGGCAGGCGCCGCCGAGGCGATCCTGGAAGCGATCGAAGCCGAAATCCCCCTCATCATCTGCATCACCGAGGGCATCCCGGTGATCGACATGATCAAGGTCAAGGCGCGGCTCGACCGCTCGACATCGCGGCTGATCGGTCCCAACTGCCCAGGCGTGCTCACCCCCAACGAATGCAAGATCGGCATCATGCCCGGCAACATCTTCCGCAAGGGCTCGGTCGGCGTTGTTTCCCGCTCGGGAACGCTTACCTATGAGGCAGTGTTCCAGACCACCAATGTCGGTCTCGGCCAGACCACCGCCGTCGGCATCGGTGGCGACCCCGTCAAAGGCACTGAGTTCATCGACGTGCTGGAGATGTTCCTCGCCGACGACGAGACACAGTCGATCATCATGATCGGCGAGATCGGCGGCTCGGCCGAGGAAGACGCCGCGCAGTTCCTCAAGGACGAAGCCAAGCGTGGCCGCAAGAAGCCGATGGCCGGTTTCATCGCCGGGCGCACGGCCCCGGCCGGCCGCACCATGGGTCACGCAGGCGCGGTGATTTCCGGCGGCAAGGGCGGCGCCGAGGACAAGATCGCGGCGATGGAATCGGCCGGAATAAAGGTTTCGCCGTCGCCGGCTCGGCTCGGCACGACGCTGGTCGAAGCGATTAAGGGTTAGTGAATGGTGAGTAGTGAATGGTGAATGGATGAGTGATCGGGCGAGCGGGGGGCAGTCCCCTTTTTTACCTATTCACCATTCACTATTCACCATTCACTCTGAAAAGGAGACGAAGCCAAGGCTTCGACAGTGACATGGCAAGACAAGATCAGGCCAACGACCAATTTTCGCTTACCTCTTTCCTCTATGGCGGCAATGCCGATTATATCGACGCGCTCTACGCCGCCTATGAGGACGATCCCGCTTCGGTCGACCCCGAATGGCAGGATTTCTTCGCGGCGCTGAAGGACGACGCCGGCGATGTCCGCAAGAATGCCAAGGGCGCCTCATGGGCCAAGCCCTCGTGGCCGCTGCAGGCCAATGGCGAACTGGTCTCGGCGCTCGACGGCGATTGGGGCATCGTCGAGAAGCACATCGAGAAGAAGGTCCAGAACAAGGCGGTGATGAACGGGGTCACCCTGTCCGACGCCGACGTCCATCAGGCGACGCGCGATTCCGTCCGCGCCATCATGATGATCCGCGCCTACCGCATGCGTGGCCATTTGCACGCCAATCTCGACCCGCTCGGCATCGCCAAGCTCGAGGATTACAACGAGCTGTCGCCGGAAAACTACGGCTTCACATCAGCCGACTACGACCGCCCGATCTTCCTCGACAATGTGCTCGGGCTCGAATTCGGCACCATCCGGCAGATGCTCGACATCCTGACCCGCACCTATTGCTCGACGCTCGGCGTCGAGTTCATGCATATTTCCGATCCCGAGGAGAAGGCCTGGATCCAGGCGCGCATCGAGGGCACCGACAAGGAGATCTCCTTCACCGCCGCCGGCAAGAAGGCGATCCTGCAGAAGCTGGTCGAGGCGGAAGGCTTCGAGCAGTTCATCGACGTCAAGTACAAGGGCACCAAGCGCTTCGGCCTCGACGGCGCCGAGGCGCTGATCCCGGCGCTGGAGCAGATCGTCAAGCGCGGCGGCCAGCTCGGCATGAAGGAGATCGTGCTCGGCATGGCGCATCGCGGCCGGCTGAACGTGCTCTCCCAGGTGATGGCCAAGCCGCACCGCGCCATCTTCCACGAGTTCAAGGGCGGCTCGGCCGCGCCCGACGAGGTCGAGGGCTCGGGCGACGTGAAGTACCATCTCGGTGCTTCCTCGGACCGCGAGTTCGACGGCAACAAGGTGCACCTGTCGCTGACCGCCAATCCATCGCACCTGGAAATCGTCGATCCGGTGGTGATGGGCAAGGCGCGGGCCAAGCAGGACTCTCTGTTCGGCCGCAGCCGCGAAGAGATCGTGCCGCTGGAAGAGCGCGCCAAGGTGCTGCCGCTGCTCCTGCATGGCGACGCCGCCTTTGCCGGCCAGGGCGTGATTGCCGAAATCCTCGGCTTGTCCGGCTTGCGCGGCCACCGCGTCGCCGGCACGCTGCACTTCATCATCAACAACCAGATCGGCTTCACCACCAACCCGCGCTTTTCGCGCTCGTCGCCCTATCCGTCGGATGTCGCCAAGATGATCGAGGCGCCGATCTTCCACGTCAATGGCGACGATCCGGAAGCCGTGGTCCATGCCACCAAGGTGGCGATCGAATTCCGCATGAGGTTCCACAAGCCTGTCGTGGTCGACATGTTCTGCTACCGCCGCTTCGGCCACAATGAGGGCGACGAACCGGCCTTCACCCAGCCGATCATGTATCGCAACATCCGCAACCATAAGACGACGGTGCAGATCTATGCCGACCGGCTGATCGCCGAAGGCCATATCAGCCAGGCCGAATTCGACAAGCTGAAGGCCGACTGGCGGGCACATCTCGAGCAGGAATTCGAGGTCGGCCAGCACTATAAGCCCAACAAGGCCGACTGGCTGGATGGCGCCTGGTCGGGCCTGCGCACAGCCGACAACCAGGACGAACAGCGGCGCGGCAAGACCGCCGTGCCGGTCAAGACGCTGAAGGAAATCGGCAAGAAGCTGACCGAGGTGCCGAAGGAATTCGAGGCGCACAGGACGATCATGCGGTTTCTCGAGAACCGCCGCCAGGCGATCGAGTCGGGCGAAGGCATCGACTGGTCGACGGCCGAGGCGCTGGCCTTCGGCGCCATCCTGCTCGACGGCAATCCGGTCCGGCTGTCTGGACAGGATTCGGAGCGCGGCACGTTCTCACAACGCCACTCCGTGCTCTACGACCAGCGCGACGAGACACGCTACATCCCGCTCAACAATCTGTCGGCGGCGCAGGCCGGTTTCGAGGTCATCAACTCGATGCTGTCGGAAGAGGCCGTGCTCGGCTTCGAATATGGCTACAGCCTGGCCGAGCCGAAGGCGCTGACGCTTTGGGAAGCGCAGTTCGGCGATTTCGCCAACGGCGCCCAGGTGGTGTTCGACCAGTTCATCTCGTCGGGCGAGCGCAAGTGGCTCAGAATGTCGGGCCTCGTCTGCCTGTTGCCGCATGGCTATGAAGGCCAGGGGCCGGAACATTCGTCGGCCAGGCTCGAGCGCTTCCTGCAGCTTTGCGCCGAAGACAACATGCAAGTGGCCTATTGCACGACGCCGGCCAACTACTTCCACATCCTGCGCCGGCAGTTGAAGCGGGATTTCCGCAAGCCGCTGATCCTGATGACGCCGAAGTCGCTGCTGCGCCACAAGCGGGCGGTGTCGACGCTGCCGGAGATGTCGGGCGAAAGCGCATTCCACCGGCTGTTGTGGGACGATGCCCAGCAGCTCCCCGGTCAGGCGATCAAGCTCACCAAGGATTCGAAGATCCGCCGCGTCGTGCTCTGCTCGGGCAAGGTCTATTACGACCTCTACGAGGAGCGCGAGAAGCGCGGCATCAACGACATCTATCTGCTGCGCGTCGAACAGCTCTATCCGTTCCCGGCCAAGGCGCTGATCACCGAACTGTCACGCTTCCGCAACGCCGAGATGGTGTGGTGCCAGGAGGAGCCCAAGAATATGGGCGCCTGGTCGTTCATCGATCCCTATCTGGAATGGGTGCTGGCGCATATCGACGCCAAGCATCAGCGGGTGCGCTATACCGGCCGGCCGGCCGCCGCGTCGCCGGCGACCGGATTGATGTCGAAGCATCTCGCCCAGCTTGCCGCCTTGCTCGAAGACGCGCTCGGTGAATAGAACAGAGCTCGGCGAATAGAACAGAACCGACAGAAAAACGGACAGGCACAATGGCTACCGAAATCCGCGTCCCCACTCTTGGCGAATCCGTCACCGAGGCGACCATCGGCAAATGGTTCAAGAAGGTGGGCGACGCGATCGCCACCGACGAGCCGCTGGTCGAACTCGAAACCGACAAGGTAACGGTCGAAGTGCCGGCCGCGGCAGCAGGAACGCTCAGCGAGATCGCCGTCAAGGAAGGCGAGACGGTCGAAGTCGGCGCTTTGCTCGGCATGATTTCGGCGGGCAACGGGGCGAAGGCGGCAGCACCCGAACCCGCGAAGCCGTCAACATCCGAACCGAAGCAGGACGCGGTATCGCAGGCCTCGGCGCCGACCGCCGCAGCCACCGTCAAGCAAGCCGCGGCCGAGACCGCCAAGATCGCCGGCGATGCCGGGCCGATCGAGGCACGCGCGATGCCGCCGGCGCCAGCGGCGGCGAAGCTGCTGGCCGAAAGCAATCTCGCGGTCGACCAGATCTCGGGCTCCGGCAAGCGCGGCCAGGTGCTTAAGGGCGACGTGCTCGACGCGATCGCCAGAGGCGCTCCGTCGCAGCCGGCCGAGACGTTGAAGGCCCCTGCGCCGGTCGCCGCCCGTGCGCCGTCCTCGGCCGACGACGCGTCGCGCGAAGAGCGGGTGCGCATGACCAAGCTGCGGCAGACCATCGCCCGCCGCCTCAAGGAAGCGCAGTCGACTGCCGCCATGCTGACCACCTTCAACGAGGTGGACATGAGCGCGGTAATGGCGCTCAGGAGCAAATACAAGGACGTGTTCGAGAAGAAGCACGGCGTGAAGCTGGGCTTCATGGGCTTCTTCACCAAGGCCGTCACCCATGCGCTGAAGGAAATCCCGTCCGTCAATGCCGAGATCGACGGCACCGATATCATCTTCAAGAACTACGCCCATATCGGCGTCGCCGTCGGCACCGAAAAGGGCCTCGTCGTGCCTGTTGTGCGGGATGCCGACCAGATGGGAATAGCCGAGATCGAGAAGGAGATCGGCCGGCTGGGCATTGCTGCGCGTGACGGCAAGCTTTCCGTGGCGGATATGCAGGGAGGCACGTTCACCATCTCGAATGGCGGCGTTTACGGGTCGCTGATGTCGACGCCGATCCTCAACGCGCCGCAGTCGGGCATTCTGGGCATGCATAAGATCCAGGAGCGGCCGGTGGTGGTCGGCGGCCAGATCGTAATCCGACCGATGATGTATCTGGCGCTCTCCTACGATCACCGCATCGTCGACGGCAAGGAAGCGGTGACCTTCCTGGTGCGGGTCAAGGAAAGCCTGGAGGATCCGGAGCGGCTGGTGCTCGATCTCTAGGCCCGGTCGAGGTGAGCCGGAGAATGGATCTGCGCCACCGAATGAGTTCCTCTCGTTTGCGTTCCGGAATGTTTTTCACGCTGTGCGCGGCCGGCGTTGCGCAGACGGGATCGGCAGCCTTTGCCGCATGCCCGTTCGAACTCGCCGTCTATGGCGATGCCGAGAGCGCGGCCGAGATCGATTTCAGGCCGACAGGGGGATCGGCTGTCGTCACCAACACCTTCAAGATGGTGCTCGACAACGATGTCGTGCTCGACGGCATCGTCATGTGGACGCAAGGCGTGGCGCGGCCGCATGGTTCGCTGATGTACAAATGCCCGACAGGTGACGTCACCGGCGACGAGCTCGCCGCCTGCACGCTGTGGGAGGGGGTCGTCTACAGTGCGGATGACAAGGGCAACGTCGCTCTGCTGCTGGCCGAAGGCGTCGATGCGCCGAAGACCCTGATCTTTCCCGACCTCGGACCGTCGCTGCAGAGGTCGACCGCCTATGGCGCCAACGGGTTTTCAAAGGTGCCGTGGGACGTTTTTTCGCTGAAGGGCTGTCAGGAATGAGCGCGCCCAAAAAAGTGCTGCTGGTGACCGGCGGCGGCCGCGGCATCGGCGCTGCCACATCCAGGCTTGCCGTCACGGCTGGATACCGTGTTGCGATCAACTACGCATCGAATGAGGCTGCTGCCACGGCGCTTGTCGAGGCAATCGAACAGGCCGGCGGCGAAGCGCTGGCCATCAAGGGCGACGTTGGCAGCGAGGCCGATATCCAGGCGATGTTCGAGAGGATCGATCATGTCTTCGGGCCGCTCGATGCGCTCGTCAACAACGCTGGCGTGGTCGACCAGAGGGCGCGTGTCGACGAAATGAGCGGAGCACGGCTGGAGCGCATGATGCGCATCAACGTCATTGGCCCCATGCTCTGTGCCCGCGAAGCGGTGAAGCGCATGTCGACCAGCCATGGCGGCAACGGCGGCGCCATCGTCAATGTCTCCTCGATTGCAGCGAGAATTGGCGGGCCGGGCGAATATGTCGACTACGCTGCCTCGAAGGGCGCGATCGATTCCTTCACGATCGGCCTGGCGCGCGAGGTGGCCGGCGAAGGCATTCGCGTCAACGCGGTCAGTCCAGGGATTGTCGATACCGAAATTCATGCCTCCGGCGGACAGCCGGATCGCGTCGAGAGGATGCGTCACGGCGTGCCGATGCAAAGGGCGGGAACCACCGAAGAGGTCGCCGCGGCAATTCTCTGGCTCCTGTCGGACGGGGCGTCCTATACGACAGGCGCGAATTTGGAAGTGGGCGGCGGCCGCTAATCCCAGCCAAGGCTGAGTGCAGACCAGAAGGACAAATCATGGCTTATGACGTCGTTATCATCGGATCGGGACCAGGCGGCTATGTCTGCGCCATCAAGGCGGCACAACTCGGCCTGAAAACGGCGGTGGTCGAGAAGAGCCCGACCTTCGGCGGCACCTGCCTCAATATCGGCTGCATCCCGTCCAAGGCGCTGCTGCATGCCTCCGAGATATTCGCCGAGGCCGGCCACTCCTTTGATGCGCTGGGCGTCGAGATCGGCGCGCCGAAGCTCAATCTGGAAAAGATGATGGCGCACAAGGACGCGACAGTGGCGTCCAACGTCAACGGCGTCGCCTTCCTGTTCAAGAAGAACAAGATCGACAGCTTTCGCGGCACCGGCAAGGTCCTGTCCGCCGGAAAAGTGTCGGTGACCGGCGAGGACGGCAAGGTCGAGGAGATCGAGACCGGGAACATCGTCATCGCCACCGGCTCCGACGTCGCCGGCATTCCGGGGGTCAAGGTCGACATCGACGAGAAGGTAATCATGTCGTCGACCGGCGCGTTGTCGCTGGGCAAGGTGCCGGGCCACCTGGTGGTGGTCGGCGGCGGCGTCATCGGGCTGGAGCTCGGCTCGGTATGGGCGCGGCTCGGCGCAAAGGTGACCGTCATCGAGTTCCTCGACACCATTCTCGGCGGCATGGACGGCGAGGTCGCCAAACAGTTCCAGCGCATGCTGTCCAAGCAAGGCATCGAATTCAGGCTCGGCGCCAAGGTGACCGGGGTCGCCAAGGCCAAGAAGGGCGCCACCGTCACCTTCGAGCCGGTCAAGGGCGGCGCGGCCGAGACGATCGAGGCGGATGCGGTGCTGATCGCGACGGGACGCCGGGCCTATTCGGACAGTCTCGGGCTGAAGGAGGCCGGGGTCGAGGTCGACGAGCGCGGCCGCGTCAAGACCGACGGGCATCTCACGACCAATGTCCCCGGCATCTACGCCATCGGCGACGTCATCGCCGGGCCGATGCTCGCCCACAAGGCCGAGGACGAGGGCGTGGCGGTGGCCGAGATCATTGCCGGCCAGGCCGGCCATGTGAATTACGGGGTGATCCCGAACGTCGTCTACACCAGTCCGGAAATCGCCTCGGTGGGCAAGACAGAGGAAGAGCTGAAGGCGGCCGGCATCGACTACAAGGCCGGCAAGTTTCCGTTCAGCGCCAATGGCCGGGCGCGCGCCATGCTGCACACCGATGGCTTCGTGAAGATCCTGGCGGACAAGCAGAGCGATCGCGTGCTCGGCGTCCACATCGTCGGCTTCGGCGCCGGCGAGATGATCCACGAGGCGGCGGTGCTGATGGAGTTCGGCGGCTCGTCGGAAGATCTTGCCCGCACATGCCACGCCCATCCGACGATGTCGGAAGCGGTGAAGGAAGCGGCACTGGCGACCTTCTTCAAGCCGATCCACATGTAGGCCTTCCCAAGGAACTCCCGGCAGCCATTCGACGGCTCAAAACAAAAACGGCCCGCTTTTCAGCGGGCCGTTCGTATTTGAAGTCAGCAGCCGATCACTGCGGGGCTGGTGCGGGGGCCGGAGCAGGTGCTGGCTCTGCAGGTGCCGGAGCCGGAGCCGGAGCTGGCGCCGGAGCGGGCGCTGGTTCTGCCGGCGCCGGGGCAGGTGCAGGCTCTGCAGGGGCCGGGGCAGGCGTTGGTTCAGCGGGCGCTGGCGCCGGGGCCGGGGTGGTTGCAGCCGGCGGTTCACCAGGCTCTGGCGCCTCACCGCTTGTTCCAAAAATATAATAAGCGACGATGGCCAGGATAACGACGACCAGGGCAATCAGCCAGCCGGTGCTGCCGCCACCCGACTTGGGAGGGGGGGTCGGAGTGGTGTACGGGTCGTTTGGATTCGCCATAAAAGTGTCCTCCGTGGATGAAAAGTATCAATCAACACACATCAACGCGCAATCGTTGAACAGGTTTCACGCTAGGAATCGAAAACGCCGAAAACAGGGCATTCTTCGCCGGCAATCGTTTGTCTGCGAGCACTTTACTCGCAAAACTCGCAGTGATCGAGCCATATTAGACCTTTCGACCGACCTGTACTGAGACAAACCTCCGGCGATTCGGGCAAAGCGTCGCCCCGAATCACGTCTTGCCGGGTCTGCAACTCGACCGTGCAACTCAGTCGACGGCGGTGACAGTGTAGCCGGCCCTGCGGAAATCCTCGACCAGGCCCTCCGCGCCAGGGAGGTGCAGGGCGCCGACCGCCATGAACACGTTGCCCTTGGCGAGGATCGGCCTGGCATGGTCGATCATCACCTTGTTGCGGCTGGTGATCATGATTTCCTCGAAGGCGGCATAGCTTGCCGAATCGTCTTCGTCGCCGGGAAGGACGACACGAAACAGCGGCCAGAGCATGCCGGTGTCGCCGCGCTGGTAAAGCACGATCATGGTTTCATTGACGTCGTTCACCCTGTCGCCGAGCTTCAGAGTGTCGACGAGGCCCTTCATGT
Source organism: Mesorhizobium sp. WSM4829 (assembly GCF_055811475.1). Taxonomy (NCBI): domain Bacteria; kingdom Pseudomonadati; phylum Pseudomonadota; class Alphaproteobacteria; order Hyphomicrobiales; family Phyllobacteriaceae; genus Mesorhizobium; species Mesorhizobium sp. WSM4829. The sequence goes on from NZ_JBVVQJ010000031.1 coordinate 70,641, forward strand.
GAAACGCAAGCGGCAGCGAGGCCATGGCGCGAAGCTGGTCGGCGACGGTCTCCAACCCATCGACGGCCTTGCCTGAGGCTTTGGCGTCCTCTGCAAGCTTGATGTCGAGCACCGGCGTGCCGCCGGCCTGGCGGGCCAGTTCACAGGCCGGGAGCGCGACCATGGTCGACAGCATCCACGGTTTCATCTTGGCAACGCTCGCCGGTGGAATGCCGCGCGCGTCGAGCGCCTTGTTCACCGCCGCCGCATCGTCCGGCGACAGCAGCGAGGACAGCGTGGTGCTGTCGGTGAACATCATCAGTTCCGGCTCTTTCAGGAACGCCGCCATCATCTTCTGCTTGTCGAGCACCTCCGTGGTCTCGATGACGACAGTGTCGGCGGCGTCAAAGGCCTTTTGCGCGGCGGGCGGCAGCGTGGTCACGCGCGGGTCGGTCATGTGCATGGTGCCGAACAGGAAGGACGGTCTTTCGTCCGCCTTTTCCAGTTTCCACAACAGGCCCTTACCGTTCGGTGTCGCGGCCGCTTCCGTCTCGATCTTGCGGTAGGCGGCCGGGTCGTCCTTCTGCAAGGCCGACAGCATGTCGGCGCCGGCGCAGACCTGGGTTTCAGCCCCTGGGGTTTCAGCGCGCGCCCTGCCGGCGGCGAGCAGCGCGATGACGAGGAAAGAGAGGAAAAACAGGACGTTCAGCGCGACGAGCAGCTTCAGCGAAGCAAAGGCAGTGCGGTCGGCGATAGCAATGACGCGTTTCATGGCTCGCTTTTAGAGACAAAGAACGGCGAAACGGTTAACCGGCGCGGCAAAATTGTCTCGGACATCGTTTCACGGCGCATACCCTGGCTGCAACTTGCGAAATCATGCGTCGGCTACGCCCGCGGGTGGGCCGCTTCATAGATTTCGAGCAGCCTCGCGGTGTCGACGCCGGTATAGATCTGCGTCGTCGACAGGCTGGCGTGGCCCAAAAGTTCCTGGATGGTGCGCAGGTCGCCGCCGCGCCCAAGCAGATGTGTGGCGAAGGAATGGCGCAACGCATGCGGCGTGGCGGTGTCCGGCAGATTGAGCGCCGAGCGCAGCTTGGCCATGTCGCGCTGGACGATGGCCGGGTTGAGCGGGCCGCCGCGGGCGCCGCGAAACAGCAGACCCTTCGGATCGAGATGATAGGGGCAAAGCCGGCGGTATTGGGCGATCGCCCGCAGCGCGATCGGCAGCACCGGCACCAGCCGCGTCTTGCCGCCCTTGCCGGTGACGCGCAGCACCGTTTCATCAGGCGACGACAGATCGCCGCCGGACAGGCCGAGCGCCTCGGAAATGCGCAGGCCCGAGCCGTAGAGCAGCGTCAGCACGGCGGCGTTGCGGGCGGCGATCCACGGTTGCTCCGCCAGCTGGCCTTCCACCGAAACGACGTGTTTCGCATCGCTTGCCGTCAGCGGCTTGGGCAGCGACTTCGGCTGCCGCGGCGCGCGCAGTGCCGCAGCACCCGCCGCATTGACGAGGCCGCGCCGCTCCAGAAAGCGCAGCAGCGAGCGGATGCCGGCGAGCCCCCGCCCGAGCGTGCGGGCGCCGGCGCCTCCGGCACGGCGGGCAGCCAGAAAGCCGCGCAGATCGGCCGGGCGCAGATCGGCTATATCCGAAATGCCGGGCGAGCCGCCGCAATGGCCGGTCAGGAAGTGCAGGAACTGGCGAGTGTCGCGCTCATAGGCTTCCACGGTTTCCGGCGACAGCCGGCGCTCGCGCGCCAGCATCTTGAGCCAGCTTTCGCGGGCCGCCTGAAGGTCTGGCTTGGCCGGGATGAGGAATTCCTGCATTGCGCTCTTCCGATATGCCGCTCTTCCATTTCCGGGCGATCTTCCGGCAGCCGGGTTAGGAAGCGGTGAAGAGCCGCGTCATTGAAATGACAAGAGCGTGGAGCTAGAGCAAGGCAAAGGATTTTTCCACCGATGACCAAACCGCAAAACCCTGTCCAGATGGCCGTGATCGGCGCCGCCCATGGCATCAAGGGCGAATTGCGCGTGAAAACCTTCACCGGCGATCCGCTGGCGCTGGCCGACTACGGGCCGCTCTATGCCAGGGACGGCCGCGCCTTCCAGATCGTCGACATCAGGCCGGCCAATAACGTCGTGGTGGTGCGCTTCAAAGGTATCAGCGACCGAAACGCTGCCGAGGCGCTCGCCGGCACGGAATTATTCGTCGACCGCTCGATGCTGCCGGACGACGGCGAAGAGGACGAGTTCTATCATGCCGATCTCGTCGGGCTGGCGGTCCGGGACGATACCGGTGCTGACATCGGCAAGGTCGTCGCCGTGCATAATTTCGGCGGTGGCGATATCCTCGACGTGATATTGGCGGGGCGCAAAGGCGTGCTGGTCCCGTTCACGCAGGCTGCCGTTCCTGACGTGTCGATCAAGGACGGTTTCGTCCGCATCGATCCGGCGGCGGCGGGCTTGATCGATGACGAAGACAGCGATGCTCCTGGCAGCGATGGTTTCGACCCGAAGGGCAGGCCGCGCGGGCCGAAGGACGCCGGGGGCAACCGGTGAGTTTTTCCGCCTCGGTGCTGACGCTCTATCCCGAAATGTTTCCCGGTGCACTCGGCGTGTCGCTGGCCGGCCGGGCGCTGGAGGCCGGCACATGGTCGCTGGAAGCAATCCAGATCCGCGATTTCGCCACCGATCGCCATCGCACCGTCGACGACACGCCGGCCGGCGGCGGCGCCGGCATGGTGATGCGCGCCGACGTTCTGGCCAAGGCGATCGACCATAGCTCGCCACCGGGCGATCCACGGCCGCGGCTGCTGATGAGCCCGCGTGGAAAACCGCTGACGCAGGTGCGTGTGCGCGAACTGGCCGCGGGGCCGGGCGCGGTGATCGTCTGCGGACGCTTCGAAGGCGTCGACCAGCGGGTGATTGACGCGCGGGGGCTGGAGGAGGTCTCGGTCGGCGACTTCATCCTCTCCGGCGGCGAGCCGGCAGCGCTGGTGCTGCTCGACGCCGTGGTGCGGCTGTTGCCCGGCGTGATGGGCAATACGGTGTCGGGCGATGAAGAGAGCTTTGAAAACGGCCTGCTCGAACATCCGCACTACACGCGTCCGCAGGAATTCGAGGGCCGGCAAATCCCCGAGGTTCTCACCTCGGGCAATCATCAGAAGATCGCCGCGTGGCGACGCGCCGAATCGGAAAGATTGACGAAAGAGCGGCGGCCGGACCTGTTAGCCGCTCAGCCCTTGGTGAAGTAATAGAAGGCAAGAAACACGCCGACCCCGACGACGAAGCCACGCACGGCAATTTGCGGCACGCGCTTGGCGATCCAGACGCCGGCATAGCCGCCCAGCGCGCCGCCCGGTATCATGACGATCGCCTGCCGCCAGGCGATGACGTCGCCGGAGACGAAGACCAGGATGGCTACTGCCGCGATGACCACGGCCAGCAGGTTCTTCAGCGCGTTGAGGCGGTGATAGTCGCCGGTCTGGGTGAGGCCGAGCGTCGCCAGCATCATGACGCCCATGCCGGCGCCGAAGAAGCCGCCATAGACGGCGGTGGCTAACTGCGCCAGGGAACCGACCAGCGAACCCACGGCGGCCTCACGGCCCGGCTTGGGCGCCGGCTTCAGCCACGGCCCGGCGGCGAACAGCGCGGTTGCCGCGAGCAGCAGCCAGGGCACCAGGACGCGGAACGACGGATTGTCGAGCGCCAGCAGGATGAGCGCACCGGCCAGCGCGCCAAAGGCCGAGATAAGGCCGAGTAGCAGCGCTGTGCGCCAGAAATGCTTGATGTCGGACCAGTAGGCCAGCGTCGAGGTGACGTAGCCGGGAAATTGCGTCAGCGACGAGGTGGCGTTGGCGACGATCGGCGGCAAGCCGACCAGCGACATGGCGCCGAAGGTTATGAATGTCCCGCCGCCGGCTATGGCGTTGACGGCACCTGACAGAAAGCCCGCGAAAAAGAGGAGGGCCGCATCGAGAACTGGCATGGAGGGTGTTGCCGCCGGAGGAAAGTCACGTTCTGCCCGGCTTTAAAAAGCTTGGGCCGTCAACGCAACCCCTGTGCCGGAAGATTGCGACGTTGACCAACCACCAAAAAAGAACGCGGCAAAGGCGTGACAAAGCGTCGAAATAGCTGTATGTGCGCGCCGAACCGGGAGAAAATCTGCCGGACCCGTCAACAATGACGGTGTAGTCGCCCCTGCCCGATGTTCTCGAACCCAGATGTTCTCGAACAAAGGGCATAGCCGAGCGGTCAATGGAACTGCAAGGCGAGTGTCGGACGCTCTGACTGTCGGAAGAACAAGAAGTGGATTTGTAGAGATGGATATCCTCCGTCAGCTCGAGGCCGAACAGGCCGCCAAGATCGAAGCCAAGCGCAAGCTTCCCGAATTCCAGCCCGGCGACACCGTACGCGTCCAGGTCCGCGTGACCGAAGGCACCCGCACCCGCGTCCAGGCCTATGAGGGCGTCGTCATCGCCCGCGCCGGCGCCGGTTTCCAGGAGAATTTCACCGTTCGCAAGATTTCCTACGGCGAAGGCGTGGAGCGCGTGTTCCCGGTCTTTTCGCCGATGGTCGAGGGCGTCGAGATCGTGCGCCGCGGCAAGGTGCGCCGCGCCAAGCTCTATTACCTGCGCGATCGTCGCGGCAAGTCGGCCCGCATTTCGGAAAACACCGGCGTGCGCGCCCGCAAGCTGAACGATGAGGAGCGCGATGCGCTGAACGCCGAGAAGGCCCGCATCGAGGCCGAGAAGGTGGCGGCCGCCCAGGCGCTGGCCGCCGAGAAGGCCGCGCAGGAAGCCGAGAAGAAGGCCGCCGACGAGGCCGCCAAGGCCGAGGAAACCGCTGCCGCCGAATAAGGCGTCTTCAACAACCATGTGTCGGAAAGGCGGCTTCGGCCGCCTTTTTTGCCTCGCGGAATGGGTTTCGATTTGCCGGGCGCGTTCGGTGCGCAATCGAAACGGACCGTTCCGTAACGTCCTGAATACATCGAATCCATTTTCGCGCGAAGCCGCATCAAGCCGGCTTGCAAGGCGCCTGCGGAAAGCTAAAGTCGGCGCCGGATTTCCTGCAAGCCTCGACAATGTCGAGGCCGTTCAAATGCTCGGGGTGTACCATGATCAAATCGAAACTGCTGTTGGCCGGCCTGTTGGCTCTGGTACTTGCGCCCGTCGCCGCCCTGGCGCAGGCGCTGCCCGATCTCGGCGGCAAGAAGGTGGTGGTGGTGACGGAAAACGCCTATCCGCCGCTGCAGTTCATCGACGCCAAGACCGGCAAGCAGATCGGCTGGGAATATGACGCGATGAACGAGATCGCCAAGCGGCTGAATTTCCAGGTCGAATACCAGAACACCTCCTGGGACGCGATGATCCAGGCAGTTTCCGACAACCAGTACAACATCGGCATGACCGGCATCACCATCAAGGACGATCGCAAGCAGAAGGTCGATTTCTCCGACCCCTATATGCGCTCGGAACAGTTCATGCTGGTGCGCGGCGACGAGAAGCGCTTCACCGACGCCAAGACGCTCGGCGCCTTCAAGGACGGGCTGATCGGCGCGCAAGCCGGCACCACGCCGTTCTACACCGCTGTCTACAGCGTCCTCGACGGCAATGAGCAGAACCCGCGCATAAAACTGTTCGAGACGTTCGGCGCCACGGTGCAGGCGCTGAAGACCGGCGACGTCGATGTCGTGCTGACCGACGGCACTGCCGGCAAGGGCTATGTCGAGGCGTCCAATGGCGGGCTGAAGCTGATCGGCGGACCACTCGGCACCGAGGATTTCGGCTTTATTTTTCCGAAAGGCTCGGATCTGGTGAAACCGGTCAATGCGGCCATCGCCGCGCTGAAGGCCGACGGCACACTCGACGCGCTCAACAAGAAATGGTTCCTTGATTACAAGATGGGGCAGTAGGACTTTTGTCGCGGACGTTGCGGGACGCGCCGCGACGTTGGTTCGTCGGCGCGCCCTAATGGCAACGCCCGCATCTTCAACCGCCAAGTCCGACTTCCCCTGGTGGCTCGCCGTGGCCGCGGCGCTCGCCTTGGCAGCGGCTATTTTCATCGCCGCGAGCGACCTCTATGCCCAGGTTTTCGCGACCGTCGCCAAGGGCATCGGCATCACCGTGTTCGTCACAATGGTCGCCTTCGCGCTGGCCTCGGCAATCGGGCTCGGCATTGCGCTGATGGGGCTGTCGGGGTCGCGCTGGCTGCGCCAGATCGCGCGCTTTTATGTCGAGATCATTCGCGGCGTGCCAATGCTGGTGCTGTTGTTCTGGATCGCCTTCGCCGGCGCGCCGGCCTTCGTCGCGGGATGGAACGCGCTGACGGCGCCGCTGCAAAGCGCCGGCCTGTTCGGCGAGCTAATGATACGCGACGTATCGTTGCTATGGCGCGCCATCATGGCGCTGACCATCGGCTACTCGGCCTTCATCTCGGAGGTCTTCCGCGCCGGCATCGAGGCGGTCGAGAAGGGCCAGATCGAGGCCGCGAAGGCGCTGGGGCTGACGCGCACCCAGCGTTTTCGGCTGATCGTCTTTCCGCAGGCGATCCGCACCATCCTGCCGCCGCTCGGCAATGATTTCGTCGCCATGGTCAAGGATTCCTCGCTGGTCTCGGTGCTCGGCGTCGCCGACATCACCCAGATGGGCAAGATCTATGCAGCCGGCTCGTTCCGCTTCTTCGAGACCTATTCGATCGTCGCCTATATCTATCTCATCCTGACGGTCGGCCTGTCGCTGGCCCTGCGGGCGCTGGAGAAGCGGCTGCGCCGCCAAGATGAGCGATAGGCGGCAGGCGAGGACGGCGCTACGATTGCGGCCAATACGTTTTGGAGGGTCAGTTCCATGAACATCGACAAAGCCAATGCGGCGCTGGATGCGGTCTATACGGCCGACACGCCGGCAGCGCTTGCCAAGGCCTACGCCGCCTGGGCTGCGACCTATGACAATGAAACCGCCGCGCTCGGCTACCTCCTGCCGTTCCTGATCGCCGCCTGGGTGGCGCGCCATGTGCCGTCAGGCGAGGGGCCGCTGCTCGACGCCGGCTGCGGCACCGGCCTGTCGGGACCGTCGCTCAAGGCGCTGGGCTATGAGGACATCGCCGGGCTCGACCTGTCGGCTGAAATGCTGAAAATCGCCGGCAGCCGGCAGGCTTACAGCGAGCTGAAACAGGCGATGCTCGGCGATCCGCTGCCTTGGTCGGATGGGCATTTCCGCGCCTTCTTCTCGACCGGTGTGTTCACCATCAGCCATGCACCGGCCTCCGGCCTGCATGAACTGGTGCGCATCACCAGGAAGGGCGGCCACGCCATCTTCACCGTTCGCGACCAGGTTTTTGCGAGCGGCGGGTTTCAGGCGACGTTCGACGAACTGGAGCAGGCGAAAAAATGGCGGCCGGTCGAAGAAAGCCCGTGGTTCCGCTGCTACGCGATCGCCGAGCCCGAGGCGCTGGTGAAGACATTTGTGTTCGAGGTGGTTTGAATACCGGTTTGCAGAACCCAGGTTCTGCGAACGCCGCCGCGATTGCCGAAAAGCCAAAACATTGGTATGAGCCACGCCATGGAACAGCTTTTTGGCGATCCGGCTTACAAGGGGTTCGTGCTGCAGGACAGAAAACGCCTGCCGTCGCGGTTCTCGGCGCGCGTTTCCGGCGCTCTGACCAGCCGACTTCGCTGAGATATCCGGGCTAGGCCGTGTTCGCCGGCTAGCCGGCGCTAGTCGCTTCCCATTTTCATATCGACGGATTTACGCACATGAGCGCACCGCGCACCCTCTACGACAAGATATTCGACGACCATGTCGTCGACCGCCAGGACGACGGCACCTGCCTGCTCTATATCGACCGTCACCTCGTCCATGAAGTGACCAGCCCGCAAGCTTTCGAAGGCCTGCGCATGACCGGCAGAAAGGTCCGCCATCCGGAAAAGACGCTGGCCGTGGTCGATCACAATGTATCGACCTCGCCCGAGCGCAAGTTCGGCATCAAGAACGAGGAAAGCCGCATCCAGGTCGAGGCGCTGGCCAGGAACGCCAAGGATTTTGGCGTCGAATACTATTCCGAGAAGGATATCCGCCAGGGCATCGTCCACATCATCGGTCCGGAGCAGGGTTTTACGCTGCCTGGCATGACCATCGTCTGCGGCGACAGCCACACCTCGACGCATGGTGCTTTCGGCGCATTGGCGCACGGCATAGGCACGTCGGAAGTCGAGCATGTGCTGGCCACGCAGACACTGATCCAGCGCAAGGCCAGGAACATGCTGGTGCGCGTCGACGGCGTGCTGCCGGAAGGCGTCACCGCCAAGGACATTATTTTGGCGATCATCGGCGAGATCGGCACTGCCGGCGGCACCGGCTACGTCATCGAATATGCCGGCGAAGCGATCCGCGCGCTGTCCATGGAAGGCCGCATGACCATCTGCAACATGTCGATCGAGGGCGGTGCCCGGGCCGGCCTGATCGCGCCTGACGAGACAACCTTCGCCTATGTCAAGGACAAGCCGCGCGCGCCGAAGGGCGAGGCATGGGACGCCGCGCTCGCCTACTGGAAGACGCTGCAGTCCGACGAGGGCGCGCATTTCGACAAGGTGGTCGTGCTCGACGCGGCGAAACTGCCGCCGATCGTCTCCTGGGGCTCCTCGCCCGAGGACGTCGTCTCGGTCCAGGGCATCGTGCCGAACCCAGACGATATCACCGATGAGAACAAGCGTACGTCCAAGCAGCGCGCGCTCGACTATATGGGCCTGACCCCAGGCACCAAGATCACCGATATCGCGCTCGACCGCGTCTTCATCGGCTCCTGCACCAACGGCCGCATCGAGGATCTCCGCGCTGTCGCCAAGGTGGTCGAGGGCAAGAAAGTCAGCCCTCACGTCGATGCGATGATCGTGCCGGGCTCCGGTCTGGTCAAGGAGCAGGCGGAGGCCGAAGGTCTCGACAAGATCTTTGTCGCCGCCGGCTTCGACTGGCGCGAGCCGGGCTGCTCGATGTGCCTTGCCATGAACGACGACCGGCTGAAGCCGCATGAGCGCTGCGCCTCGACCTCGAACCGCAATTTCGAGGGCCGCCAGGGTTTTAAGGGCCGCACCCATCTGGTGTCGCCGGCGATGGCGGCGGCGGCGGCGATCGCCGGCCATTTCGTCGACATCCGCGAGTGGAAATAACCCGCTGACGAGTTGCCAGAACCCGAACCGCGATGCGGTTCGGGTTCTCTTCACGCCGGGCGCCTGACGAATTCGTGGAATTGCTCACGGCGGCCGGGTTCATCCTTTGCCACCACGAGCGCCAGCTGCCGTTCGTCGAACAGCTTGAACCATTCGTCCCATTCGACCAGTTCGTAGCCGCCGGCGTTGGCCGGGCGTTCGGCCTGGTCCTGGTCCTGATAGGCATGCTGGCCGAAAACCAGCCTCAGCATGGCTTGCGTGCCTGTTTCGGGCGATACATCGACGATTGCCGGAAATCCGGCACGTGACGCGGCCCAAGAGCGAATTGCCTCGTGGTCGGTCAGCATGATCGTATCGGCCATGAAAGCGTCTCCATCGATTGCTGCTGGAAAACGCCGGTCGCGGTTTCAAGTTCCGTGCAGCGGCTTTCATGGCAGCCTCGCGCATATTCGACTTTGCTTAACCGCTTGTTGGGGCTTGCGCCCTAAGGTCTCTCTCACGGAAGCGTGGGGGTTCACGGTCCTTTGGACAACGGTCTGCTGACAGGGTTGCTCAACCCGACGATCGCGCTTGCGCTCGGCGCGGTGTTTCTCGTGCTGTGGTTTTATCAGCGTCACTGCCCCTATCTGGCTGTGCTCGCCGCCAGCTACTGGCTTTCGGCGGCCGGCTTCCTGCTGCAGTACTTCACCCTGCCCATCGGCATGGCGCCGACCAAACTGCTCTCCGTCACCTGCTTCACGATTGCCGCCAGTGGTCTCGCCGGCGCGATTGTGACACGCTATGGACGGCGCGTGCCCTTTGTTGCGATCGGCTTTCTGGCGAGCAGCGGTCTGGCCGCTTTTTGCTGGTTCATGTTCATCCAGCCCGATCTCACCTGGCGAATCCTGGCGATGAATTTCGGTTTCGGCGGGCTCAGCCTGGTTGTCGCCGCCGAACTGCGCGTGGTGCGCGACAGGGGCCCGACGGAAATGATGCTGTTCGTGCTGTCGCTGCTTTCCGGGCTGAATTTCGTCGCGCGCACCCTCGTTATCGTCATCGCGCATGGGCCCTACCAAAGCTATGACGGGTTCTATGCCTCGTCCTACTGGACGACGGCGCTGCTGTCGCATGCGCTGCTGTCGCTGCTCATCGCGCTTAGCCTGTTCTGCGCGGCTGCGCTCGACGTGATGAAAACGCTGAAGGCCGAGGCGTACACCGACCCGCTGTCGGGCCTGCTCAACCGGCGCGGCTTCGAGGAACGCGCCACGCATCTCCTGCGGCACTGCGCCACCGCGAAACTTCCGGTCGCGCTGGTGCTCGCCGACCTCGATCACTTCAAGGCAGTCAACGATCTGCACGGGCATGCGGCGGGTGATCGCGTGATCGCCGATTTCGCCGCCAAGCTTCGATCGGCTGCCGGCACCAGCTGCGTCGCAGGCCGCATCGGTGGCGAGGAGTTCGCCGCGCTTTTGCCACTGAGCGACCTTGGCGCGGCAAGGCTGTTTGCCGAAGCCATTCGCACGGTCTATTCGGCGGGCAGCGTCGACGGACTTCCTCCCGGCACAAGAGTAACGGCGAGCTTCGGCGTGGCAGCCCGCACCGGCGAGGAGGGGCTGGAGCCGCTGATGCGCCGCGCCGACGAGGCGCTTTACAAGGCCAAACGGAACGGCCGCGACAGCGTGCGGCTATCCTATGAACGGTCGCCCCATGGACGCTCGGAAACGGCGCTGGTCGTCGAGCCGCTCAAAGCCGGCTGATCGTCCGCGCCTAGAGCATTTGCAGCCAAGGGAATCGCTTGGCGCCGCAGAAATCGCGCCAAACAAACAAACAGCGCGGGGTGCGCGGTTCAATTCGAGCGCATTCCGTCCTACGCCCATGTTAACGTCTTTTTCGCCCGTTCGTGATTTGCTGTCGCCGGGAGTGTGAAAGACCACATGGGCGGCGGCGCAGAGTTCATCCTTGCAATCAACCTGCTCGTCGCCGGCCTGCTGGCGGCCGCCTTTATGACCATATCGTTCAACGACGCGGCGCGCGCGCCGGCGCGCTGGCTGGTCTTCGGTTATCTGCTCGGGATGGCCTATTTCGCCATCGAGTTCAGCATTCCGCTCTTCGACAATGCACGACCCGCAGTCGTCGCGGGCTTCGCCGTTTTCCTGGGCGCCACCATCGCCTTCAATGGTGGGCTTGCCCATAAATACGGCGTGGCGCCGCCTTGGGTGCCGATGCTCGTCTTCCTGTTTGCGGCCACCGTGGCCGTGTATTTCGTGCAGGATCTGCCGCGCCAGTCGCTTGCCCGCATGATGGCCTACCAGCTTCCCTATGCCGCCATGCAGTTCGTCGGCGTCGGCATCGTCTGGTCGTCAAGGCAAAGACGCGACTGGCTCGACCATGCGCTGATGGCCGTCCTGGCGGCCAGCGCCCTGCAATTCGTGAGCAAGCCGTTCATCGCCCATGTCATGGGCGGCTGGGGAGCCAATCCGCAGGCCTATCTGCAGAGCAACTATGCTCTGGTGTCGCAATCGCTTGGCACGGTGTTTGCCATGACAATCGCGCTTCTCATCCTGATCATTCTGGTCCGCGACGTGCTCGCCGAAGCGACGTCGAAGTCGGAGACGGACACGCTGTCGAGGCTGCTCAACCGTGGCGGCTTCGAGCGTCATGCCGAGCTTGCGATGCGTGACGCCGTGCGCAGGGGTATTCCGGTCGCGCTGGTCATCGCCGACCTCGACCATTTCAAGAGCATCAACGACAGTTTCGGCCATGCATCCGGCGACAGGGTCATCGAGGCCTTTGCCGGCTTCCTGCGTGATGCGGCCGCCAAGCATCACGTCGCCGGCCGCATCGGTGGTGAGGAATTCGCCATCATCCTGCCGGGAACCAACCTCGCCGCCGCGCGGCTCTTCGCCGAAGGCACGCGCAGCGCTTTCGGGGCGTTGCCGATCGACTGTCTGCCGGCGAACCATCGTTGCACCGCCAGCTTCGGCGTTGCCGAGCTCCACCCGACTGAGAATTTTTCCGACCTGCTGCGGCGCGCCGACGAAGCGCTCTATCAAGCGAAGGGCAGCGGACGCAATTGCGTGCGGATCTCGATAGGATCAATCGCCGCCCGGCAGCCGGCTGTCGCCAATGCCGGGCCGAAGATCAGCGGCATGGGCTAAGCTCCGGCATCTCGCCGTCGGAAAGCCCGTACATATAGCTGCGGCCCTTGACGAAAACCGGCGGCCTGTAGCAGTCGCGGCTGCTGACATCGTCCGGTTCGTCTTGATAGACGATTTTGGGCCGGCCGGCGCCGACGTAATCCGACATTTCCTTGGCCAATTCGCCCTCGCCAACGAGGATGCGCTTGTAGCCGGCGGCGCTCTCGATGACGAGATTGCCGAACGAATCGGCATAGACGCGGTCGCGCGTCCCGGCGCGTGCCGGCGCTGCGAATGCGAAGCCGATGGCCACCGCCACCAGGACGACGGCCATCGAGACGGGCGCCGGAAGGCGCGATCTGGCTGAATTCGAACGCATGGCGTCCCCATTTGTCAGAGGCCGAGTCTTGCTCGAATCACAAATTAACCTTTTCTTAACCATTGTTAAGAGGCCAGCCCTGCTGGCCGCCAGTTCTCGGCAAACATGGTTAATATCCGCGGCCATCTTTCGGCCATGCTTGCCATCACCATCGCGGCCGGCGCCGAGCGCGACATCGGTGATCTTGGCAAAGCATCGCGGCTGGATTGACGCGCGGGGAGACAGCACATGGCGTTAGGCCGGACGTTTCGGGTGACGCTGGCCCTTTGTCCATTGCTGACCACAATTGCCTGCAATGCGCCGAAGGCCGGAAATCCGCTCGCCGATTCACCGCAGCCGCGCACCGCGACCTATACTTGCGCCGACGGCGCCAGGATCACCATCGAAAATCTCGGCACTTCGGTGCGGGTGCTTGGCCCGGACGGCGCCAGCGAGGACCTGCCGGCCTCGCCAGCCAATCAAAACAGCCGCTTCGGCGCGGCGCATGACGCAATCGTGATCGACGGGCGCGACGCGCTGGTGATGAAGGGCGGGAGGACGCCGCTGACCTGCAAGCGTTAGGGGCATGCCGATATTCAGGTAAGGCCGGTCTGCAAATGGTGGATCCCTGCGCTTCCGGTGCTCATATGTGGACGGCCCCCTGCTTGCAAGCGTTGGCTGAGATAGTTTGATCGGATCGCTTGC
>NZ_JBVVQJ010000032.1:0-79487 GCF_055811475.1 Mesorhizobium sp. WSM4829
TTCGTCTTTCCGGCCGAAATAGAATCGAGCTTCGCCGAAAAGCGCAACCGACATGTGTGAATGCGATAGGTCACTATACGGGGAGAAGGTGCCGGCAGGCGGATGAGCGGCAGCGCAAACTTTGACAATGGTCGCCCCACATCCTGCCTTGGGACGTCATTCACTAAACCAGCACCAGGCCTTGCCGCATGGCGATGGCGATGGCGTCGGTGCGGTTGGCCGCACCTAGCTTGATCAGGATCGCCGCGACGTGGAACTTGGCCGTATGCACAGAAATGTTCAGGCGCCGCGCGATCACCTTGTTGGGTGCGCCCTCGGCCAAAAGCGCCAGCACTTCGCTCTCGCGCGGCGACAGCACCGGCCGGCCGGCGCTGTCGCCGACCGGCTCCTCGTCGGAGAGATCGTCGTCATGGAAGGCGAAATCGTCATGTCGATCGGACAAGGGGCGGCCCTCGCCCGAGATCCGATAGCCAGCCGCCGCCAGTCGGGCGGCGGCAGCGATCAGCAGATCGTCCACTGCCGACGGCAGCACGGCAAACACGGTATCGGCCGGCCGCTGCTGGCTCGCTCGTTGCGACAGGAGCACCCGAGGTATGACGGGATCGTTGGCCCCGCCTGCCAGGCCGCCTCTTTCCAGGTAAACGCCATCGACGATCGCGACATCCGCTCTGTCGGCGCTATTGCTGCTACCGGCCACAATCGGCAGCAGATCGCCGGTCGCGGCAAGAGCGGTGGACAGGTGCTCGGCGCGCACGACGTCATCGAGCGCGATCAGCACCGTCAGCCGCCGCCCCGTGATCCTGTGACTTGCCATCGATCCTCTCAGTTTAGCGGCTTTTCGCCGATGGTCAGCACGACGTCGCGCCGTTCGCCGCCGCGCACCACGCCGAGCGTCACCGACGCGCCGGCGCTGTCCGGCCCGAGCCTGCGGATCAGCTCGCGCGGGCCGTGCACGGCCTCGCCGTTCCACGACGCGATGATGTCGCCAAGATGCAGGCCGGCCGCCTTTGCCGGGCCGTTGTCGTCGAGGCTCATCACCATCGCGCCATGCGTGTCGCCGTTGCGGATCGGGTGCAGGCCGGCGCCGAGATAGCCGCGCGCGACATGGCCCTTCTCGCGCAGCGTCGCCACCGCCCGTTCGATCGTCTCGTAGGGCATGACCAGCGCCCGCCGGCGCGGCCCGAACAAAAGCATGCCGATCAGTGCGCCCTTGGCGTCGAGCACCGGGCCGCCCTCGAAACGGCCGCCGGCATTGACGGCCAGATTGATCCGCCGGTCGATCGTGCCGCCGCGCATCGAGCGCCAGGCCGGACCGACCTCACCAACCGTTCCGAATGCAGCGAGCAACGCACCGTCGCTATTGCCGACGGCAATGGCCAGATGGCCCGGCCGCGCCGTGCCTGCCTCGGCCAGCGGCGGCACGTCCGGTGCGCCGGTCGGCTTCAGAAGGGCGGTCCCGGTGGATGGATCGCGGCCGACCAGCTCAGCCTTCACCTTGTCGCCCGAAGAAAGCGTCAGCTCGATCTCCTCGCCGGCCTCCACCGCCTCCTCGGCAGCGACAAAATAGCCGTCGCGCCAATGGAAGGCGGTCGCGGTGCGATGCTGATGCGTGGCAAAGCTCGCCGTCGCCGGCGCCGCTGCGGCGGCGATATCGGCGATGGCGTCGGAAAATGCGCTTAGATTAAAGTCGCTCATGTCGGTCTCCTGGGTCTTTTTCGCCTCGGCCCGAAAATCGGCATCGATTTGTCGGAAAGCACGATGCGAGAACTCAAAGTCTTAGAGCGCACTTTGAGCGTCCAATGGACGCTCGTCGCTCTACCCCAGATATCGCTCGGCAGCGCGTTGGCGGGTACTCGCCTGACGGCTAGTTGGGCGTTGGACTGGCCATCTGGTCAGGTCGCGGCCGATCCGGCCGCTCCGCACATATAGGCATCGTTCATCTTGCTCTAAAGACACGGAGCCCTGCCATGTCCCTCCCCGCCCAGCAATTGCAGTTCGACGATGCGCTGCTCGACGATTATTCGGCAACGGTCGCTGATGCCGTGGACCGCATCGGTCCCGCCGTCTGCCGCATCGAGCGCATCGGTGGTGCCGGCGGCCTGGGCTCCGGCTTCGTCATCACACCGGATGGGCTGGTCGTCACCAATTTCCACGTCGTTGGCGATGCCCGCAGCGTCCGTGTTACGATGCCGGACGGCGTCTCCAGAGAGGGCCGTGTTCTCGGCCGCGACCCCGACACCGACATCGCGCTGGTGCGTGCCGACGGCAGCTTCGCCGATATTGCGCCGCTCGGCGATTCCAAGCGCCTGCGGCGCGGCCAGATCGCCATTGCCATCGGCAACCCGCTCGGCTTCGAATGGACCGTCACATCAGGTGTCGTCTCGGCGCTCGGCCGCTCGATGCGTGCTTCCACCGGCCGGCTGATCGACGATGTCATCCAGACCGACGCAGCGCTCAACCCCGGCAATTCCGGCGGACCGCTGGTGTCGTCGGCGGGCGAGGTTATCGGCGTCAACACAGCCATGATCCATGGCGCGCAAGGCATCGCCTTCGCGGTTGCCTCCAACACCGCCAATTTCGTCATTTCCGAGATCATCCGCTTCGGCCGCGTCCGCCGCGCCTTCATCGGTGTCTCGGCCGACACGACAACCCTGCCGCGTCGCGCCGCCCTTTTGTCGCAAGTGTCGAGCAGCACAGCGGTGCGCCTGCGCAGTGTCGAGGCGAACAGCCCGGCCGCCAGAGCAGGCCTGAAAGAGGGCGACATCATCGCCGCCATCGACGGCCGCCCGGTCACCGGCGTCGACGATCTGGTGCGCATGCTCGACGCCGAGCGCATCGGCCGCGAAACGCTGTGCACAGTGGTGCGCCGCTCCGGCATTGCTCAGGTCACGGTGATGCCGGAGGCGCGGGCCTGACAACTATCGCATCGGCCCGAAAATCGAAACCGATTTTCGGAAAGCACGATGCGCAGATCCAAAGTGTTAGAGCGTACTTTGTGCGTCCAAGTGGACGCACGTCGCTCTAACGCGGCGCAAACATCTGGCCAAGCAGCGAAACCAGCAGCACCGCCAGCTCGCCGGTCGGATCGAGGTCCGGATCGAAAATCGTCATGTCCATTCCAGTGCAGCGCGGATCCGCCACCAGCGCCGCGAGGATGGCGACGAGATCGTCGGGATCGATGCCGGGACTGCCCGGTGAATCCACCGCCGGCATCACGGTCTGGTCGAGCGCATCGACGTCGAAATGCACCCAATAGGGCCAGCCGGTTCGCGCCAGCGTGGTCCAGGTCTTTTCCAGGACCTTTGCCGCGCCGAGCTCCCGCACGGCAAAAACATCGATCAGCGTCATCGCGGTCGAATTGATGTCGGGCCAGGCGAAGTCGGGGTCGCGGTTCTCGCGTTCGCCGATCTGAATCACCTGTTCGTCCGCAACAAGCGGGCTCGCGATCTCAGGCCAGTCGGTCAGCAACGGCTCACCACGTCCGGTGGCGAGCGCAAGGTCCATGCCGGCGGCCGAGCCGAGCGAAGCATCGACGTCGTAATTGCCCGGATGGCGGAAATCGCTGTGGCCGTCGACATGGACCAGTGCCAGCGGACCAGATCGCCGTGCGCCAGCCAGCGCGCCAAGCAGGACCGCGCAGTCGCCGCCGACGACCAGCGGGAACTCGCCTCGTCTGAGCGCGCCGGCAACCACTTCGGCGAGTCCGAGATTGAAGCTGCGTAACGCATTGCCGTTGCGCAGGCGGGTGCCAGGCTGCGGTTCCGTGCTATAGGCGGGCCGATCAAGATCAACCACTTTGAGGGGCGAACGCGTCTCGATCAGCCCGGCTTCGGTCAACGCCTGCGGCGCACGCCACGTCCCCGGTATATGATCCGGCCTCAGCGGACGGAGGCCAAGGTTTGAGGGCGCGCGGACAAGGCAGATTTCACGCATGGAATGGGCCCAGGCTGATGAGTTCAGCTTAGACCGCAAAGACGTGGTCGGCCACGCGGCTGGAGGCTTCAGCTGATATCTACAGACAATTCCTGCCAGCCGCTATCCAGCTCAGGCCGCCGCGCCTTCAACAAACTGCTCCAGAAACTCGGCGCTCGGCGGGATCGGCTTGATCACGTCGATCAGCACGCCATTGGGGTCTTTTGTGATGAAATGGCGCTGGCCGAAGGCTTCGTCGCGGAGCGTTCGCAGGATCGGCAGGCCGGCGGCGATGACCCGCTCATAAACCGCATCCGGGTTCTTGACCTCGAAATTGATCAGCAGGCCGGAGGTCCGGCCGCGCCCTTCCTCAGGAATGGTTTCATGATCGCCGTGGACGATGCCGAGATTGACGCGGCGATCTTCGGTCGATTGCAGATGCACATACCAGTCGCTCTCGAACAGCGGCTTGAAGCTGAAATGCGCGACATAGAAGGCCTTCGTGCCGGCAACGTCGCCGGTCATCAGCACCGGGTAATAGCTTGTCGTCTTCATCTTTCCTTCTCCCGTCAAATAACATACAGTCTGCATGCAAATATGCATTAACATACAGGCTGAATGTATGCAACAAAGAACCGCGCGCCGCTCCAACCGCGATCGCACCGAAGCGACGCGCGCCGACCTGATCGCTGCGGCGCGAAAACTGTTCACCGAGAAGTCCTATGCGGAGACCGGCACGCCAGAGATCGTGGCTGCGGCCGGCGTCACCCGCGGCGCGCTCTATCATCACTTTGCCGACAAGCAGGCGCTGTTCGCCGCAGTGGTCGAGCAGGAGGCGGCGGCTGTGGCGGAAGAGATCGAGCGCGCCTCGCCGCCCTCGCTGTTTGCCCGCGATGCGCTGATCGCCGGCTCGGATGCCTATCTTGCCGCCATGCGCGCACCCGGCCGCACCCGGCTGCTGTTGCTCGACGGGCCGGCCGTGCTCGGCCGCGCAGCCATGGACGAGATCGACGACCGCCACGGCAACCGCTCGTTGCGCGAAGGCCTGGTTGCCGCGATGCGCTCGCAGTCCATGATGAGATTGCCGGTGGAAGCGCTGACCGCGCTGCTTGCCGCCGCCTTCGACCGCGCGGCGCTCGCCATCGAAGCAGGCGATTCGACCGAGGACTACCGTGCCGTTCTCATGGCGCTGATTGATGGTCTGTCGCCCCAGGCCCCTGGTTCGGCTCGAACTCGTTGAAACAGCCAAGCTGGCGCTTGAACTGGTCGATCAGCCAGGCCGCAGCCGGCTTCGGGCTACGGTCGGCGCGGTGCATGGCATAAAGCGGCGCGCGGACTTCGCGATACGGCTCCAGATCGAGTTCCACCAGCCGGCCGTTGGCCACATCGTCAGCAATCAACCATCGCGGCAGTCCGCCCCAGCCCAACCCTTCGCGCATCAGCGCATGCTTGGTTCGCATATCCGTAAGTCGCCAGGTGCGGTAGGCATAGACGCCGTAGTCGCGCCCTTTGGTGCGCTCGGACTGGTCGCTGACGACAAGTTGGATGTGTTCGCGCACCTCCTCCAGCGGCACCGGCTTGGGAAGCAGCGCCAGCGGATGGCTTGGCGCGGCCGCCGGCACCATCGACATGAAGCCAATGCGCACAAGATGCGCGTCGACCTCGCCCAGCAGGCCGCCAATACCGAGATCGGCATGTCCATTGACGACATGATCGGGGATCAGCCCGAGCGTGCCGATATGCAGGCGCAGCATCACGGTTGGAAATTGCGCCTCGAACGCCTTCAACACGCGCACCAGCACGGTGGAAGGCAGCGTCGCATCGACCGACAGCGCGACTTCAGCCTCCAAGCCCTGCTTGTGGCTGTCGACGCGAGAGCGGATGCGCTGCAGTACGCCGACCATGCGCCGCGCATCTTCCAGCGTCGCCCGGCCGACATCGGTCAGATGCGGCTCGCGCGTGCCCTCGCGCTCGAACAGTTTCAGCCCAAGCTGCGCCTCGAGATTGGCGATGGCGTAGCTGATGACCGACTGCGCTCGGTTGAGCTTGCGGCCGGCGGCGGAGAAGCTGCCGGTGTCGGCGACGGTGACAAGGATCTGAAGCTGATCGAGCGTCGGGTTTGGCTGCATCGTTCTATCCACTATTTGGATGGAACATACATAAAATATACCGGTTTTTCAAATGGGTCAGCTCGCCCATATAGGTCGGGACAGTTCAGCCAACCCTGGAGACCGCCATGTCCATCCTTCTCGTCACATCCAGTCCGCGCGGCAATGCCTCGCATTCGACCCGCATCGCCACTGAACTTGCGGAAAAGCTGCTCGCCGCTGATCCTTCGGCCAAATTGGTCGCACGCGATCTCGTGGCAAACCCGCTGCCGCACATCGATCCGGACTATTCGACCGGCATCTATACGCCCGCCGAGGCCCGCACCCAGCGCCAGGCCGAGGTCGTCGGCGTTTCCGACGGCGTGCTCGATGAACTGTTTGCGGCCGACACCATTATCCTGGCCACCGGATTCATCAATTTCGGCATCTCGTCGACGCTGAAATCCTGGGTCGACCACGTCTCCCGCACCGGCAAGACTTTCTCTTATGGCGAGAATGGCCCGAAGGGCCTCGTCACCGGCAAGAAGGTCTACATCGTCCTGGCCTCGGGCGGCATCTATTCGGAAGGCGCTGCCGTACAGATGGACCACGCCATCCCTTACCTGCGCAGCGTGCTTGGCTTCATCGGCATGACCGACGTCGAAGTCATCCGCATCGAAGGCGTCGGCATGGGGCCGGATGCGGTCACTGCCGCTCTGGCCAAGGCATCAGCCAAGGTGGATGCCTTGGTGACATCGACAGTAAGCAAACAGGCTGCGGCGGCGTAGGCCGCCAGCCGTCGGCAACTTGAAATCAAAGGCAGGCGCCTGGCAGGGCGCTTGCCTTGTTCGTTTCAAGATGCGCCGGAGATCGATCGGGTCTCACCCGAACATCTTCTCGCCCTGTTCGTCGACCAGCTGAATGCCCTTTTTGATCGAGATGTCGACAGCGTCGTCGAGCCCGGCAAAACGATCGGCGCGGATGAATTTGTGCTCCTTCATCACGCCGTCGATCTCCTTGGAAACCACGCCGCAGGTCTGGTATTGGCCCTCCGCCTTGTACGGCGTGGCGCTGATCAAAAATCCCTTGTGCTCGATCTGCTTTGCCGGTGCAGCACTCTTTGGCTCGCCCGCGTCACCGCCGCCACCGCCGAAAAGACGTTTCAGAAAAGACATGGGCGCGCCCTCCAACGGCTATCATCCTGCATCACATAGCGTGGTGCAGGATGATTTCACTAGCGATCCTTAGGTAAACGGGCAAGACCCGCATCCGGCCTGGAAGTCAGTCGCGCGACAGCGCTTCGAGGGCTTCGGCCGCCCCTTTCAATATCGCGATCGCCTCGGCCTGTTTTTCAGCGGGCGCGTCGACAATGTCGCCGAGGGCTGCGCGTAGCCGCTGGCGCACGGCGCGGAATTCGTCGCGCTTTTTCGAACCGCCGCGGCCGCGACGTCCGCTATCCTCGCCATCGTCGTTCCAGCCGAACCAGTCACGCGCCTTTGCCATCTTGCGGCCGAAACGCTCGAGATGATCGAGCACATGGTCGATCATCTCGCGATTGTCATTGAGATGCGCCTGCCCTGCCTCGGTAATCGAAAACACCTTCTTGTTGCCTTCCGCCGACGAGACGGCATAGCCGGCCTCTTCCAGGAAGGTCAGCGTCGGATAGACCACGCCGGGGCTCGGGCTGTAGACGCCGCTGGTGCGTTCCTCCAGCGCCTTGATGATGTCATAGCCGTGGCGCGGCGCCTCGGCCAGCAGCGACAGCGTGATCAGCTTGAGATCGCCGTCGGCCAGCATACGCCCGGCGCGGAACATGTCGCCCGGCCCGCCGCGCCCGCCGCCCCTCATACCGTGGCCGAATGGGCCGAAGCCGCCGCCACGACCGCCGAACTTGCCGGCCATATGCATGAAAACGCGCTCGGCATGCTCGCCGAAATGATGATGTCCGTGCATTGTCTGCTCCTTGAGTTATGTCTTACGATATATCTCAATTATGCGAATGAGGCCGTTGAGTCAAGATATATCTTACGATGTATCTGAGAACGGTGCCACCAGATTGATTTCGTCACCGAGCTTGGCTAATACCGGTTACCAGCGGCCCTTGCGCCGGTTCCAGGCATAGAGAAGATCGGCGAAGCGATTATAGGCATAGCGCGTCAGCGGCAGCACGGCGCGATTGCCTAACAGCGCGGCCAGCCAGCCCTCGCCCGGCGTTCTTAGCCAGACGGCAATTGCGACGTCGGCGCCGACCAGCAGCCTGCCGTCCGCATCGGTTGCATGCAGCCGGCGGCGGATGTCGTCCAGCGACACGCCGTATCCGGCCAGCGCCGCCGGTTCGGCATTGATGTCGCGAAACGCGATCCGCCCGGCCTTGATCGCCTCGACCAGCCGCCGCTTCTGCCTGACGATGCCGGCATCGCAAACCGGACAACGGGTATTGTACCAGATGGTCAGCAGAGGCTTGGGCATGGGTCTCGATACGCGCGTGGAAGTGCTGTGCTGACTATCCGGGAAACACCTTTGCCCCGCAACATTTCGGGCCAGTCACTTCGGACCAGACACATTCCGCACCAAGCTGGCCAGGCGCCGTCGAGCGGCGCCTGACCGTCCGATGTCCGGCAGCTTGCGCGGGTCTATGGCCGCGCACGCCTCAGCCGAGCGAGGCGACGATTTCGCGATAGGCCAATTCCGGGAACGCCTTGAGCGTCCGCGTCCTCACGTTGCCGCCTGTCGCCAGCATAAGCGAGAAACGAGCGAGCACCGCATCGTCGGGCGCTTCGACGACCGCCACCATATCGCATTCGCCCATGGTGAGATAAAAAGCCTTGAACGAGCCGCCCATGTCTCCCAGCAGCTTCTTGGCGGCATCGAGCCGCTTCGGCGACTCGCGCACATTTCTGGCGCCCTGCTCAGTCCAGTTGATCAGCACGATATAGGTTGTCATGCACACCTCCCTCCGGAGGCCTCGGAGCGCGGCGTCACCGCCGGGGCGGGCATCCGGGTTTGTCGCCCAGAAAATGCATCCGACACCCGATTATCCTCCCGGCCGACACCATCTTCAAGAGCAGTGCGCAGAAACGAAAAAAGGCGCCGGTGGCACCCCTTTTGAGCTATTTGAGCCTGCTTGAGGAATGCAGTTAATGAACAACATCAATTTCGGCCGCAAAAAGCCCGTCAGCCGTGCCGCGCCCGGTCAACATCACCCGAATGCCCTGATGAAGTGTCTTACGAAAGTCGTCCGGGACACCGCATAGGGTGCCGGTCATTGTTGGCATGCCCGCCAGATCGACTCTATTTGGACAGCGAAACGACGGCCCCCCTACGTGATCGACGGAAAATTCGAGTTTCGTATCCTTCCCCATCAGTGCCGCGGCCCAAAGCGGGTATGCAGTTAGGACCGTTGCACGGACAACAATCCCGAAAATGAAAGGCAACAAAAGAACGCCGAAACCGGAAAGAATGAGGGTCTTGGCGGATACGTCCCAGGCTTCCCAGGCTTGAAAGTCGTTTGCGAACTTTCGGCAGCAAAGAACGAATATCAAGCAGCCACCGGATATCGCTACCGATTTCGCTACCAAATCGTGGCCGCTGACGTAGGTTTGCGACGGCACAAATGAATAGCCGAAAATCATGGCTCCAAGTAGAGCCCATGTTTGAATGGTAAGGCCAACCAGACAGAATATAAAAGTACGCAGAAGCCAGCGGCGCAACGGCCATCTCCCTCCTGCATTCTCCACGGAAGCCTAACTTAACTGTCCAGAAAGCTCCGCAGCTTGCGCGAGCGGCTCGGGTGCTTGAGCTTGCGCAGCGCCTTGGCTTCGATCTGGCGGATGCGCTCTCGGGTGACCGAGAACTGCTGGCCGACTTCCTCCAGCGTGTGGTCGGTGTTCATGCCGATGCCGAAGCGCATTCTGAGCACGCGCTCTTCACGCGGGGTGAGCGAAGCAAGCACCCGCGTCGTCGTCTCGCGGAGATTGGCCTGGATCGCCGCGTCGATCGGCAGGATCGCCATCTTGTCCTCGATGAAATCGCCCAGATGCGAATCCTCCTCGTCGCCGACCGGCGTTTCGAGCGAGATCGGTTCCTTGGCGATCTTCAGCACCTTGCGCACTTTTTCCAGCGGCATGGCGAGCTTTTCCGCCAGTTCCTCCGGCGTCGGCTCGCGGCCGATCTCGTGCAGCATCTGGCGCGAGGTGCGCACGATCTTGTTGATCGTCTCGATCATATGCACCGGAATGCGGATAGTGCGCGCCTGGTCGGCGATCGAGCGGGTGATCGCTTGCCGGATCCACCACGTCGCATAGGTCGAGAACTTGTAGCCGCGGCGATATTCGAATTTGTCGACCGCCTTCATCAGGCCGATATTGCCTTCCTGGATCAGATCGAGGAACTGCAGGCCGCGATTGGTGTATTTCTTGGCGATGGAAATGACGAGGCGCAGATTGGCCTCGACCATTTCCTTCTTGGCGATCGCGGCTTCGCGCTCGCCCTTCTGCACCTGGTTGACGATCCTGCGGAATTCCAGGATCGAGATCGCCGTTTCGGTGGCGAGGTTCTGGATCTCGGCGCGCAGGTCGCGGATCGCGTCCTTCTCGTTCTTGGTGAATTCCTTCCAGCCGCGCGAGGTCAGATTGCCGATCGAGCGCGTCCAGTTGGGATCGAGCTCCGAGCCCTGATACTCCTTCAGGAATTCCTCGCGGCGCACGCCATAGCTTTCGGCCAGCCGCAACAGCTTGCCTTCGTTCTGCACCAGGCGTTTGTTGATGTCGTAGAGTTGCTCGACCAATGCCTCGATGCGCGCCGTGTTCAAGGATAGCGACTTCACCGCCTTGATCAGCTGATCCTTCAGCTCCTTCAGCCGGCGGTCCTGGCTGGGCGACAGCGTGCCGGCGGCAGCCAGCCGGTTCTCGACCTGCTGGTCCTGCAGCTTGCGCAACTTCTTGTAGGTGTCGGCGATGACGTCGAGCGTCTCCATCACCTGCGGGCGCAGCTCCGCTTCCATCGCCGCCAGCGACAGGCTGGCTTCGTCCTCGTCTTCCTCGTCGTCATCAGTCAGACCGCGCGTGTCGCCGCCGACATTGGTGATGTCGTCCTCGTCCTCGCGCGAACGGCGCGGCTTGTCGTCGGTCTTGGCTTCCTCGATCCGCTCGACCACCGGCGCCTGCTTGGCCTCCGGTCCGGCATAGGTCGCTTCGAGGTCGATGATCTCGCGCAAGAGGATCTTCGATTCGTTGAGCTCGTCACGCCAGATGATGATGGCCTGGAAGGTCAGCGGGCTTTCGCACAGGCCCGCGATCATCGTCTCGCGGCCAGCCTCGATGCGCTTGGCAATCGCGATTTCGCCCTCGCGCGACAGAAGCTCGACCGAGCCCATCTCGCGCAGATACATGCGAACCGGATCGTCGGTGCGATCGGTCGGCTCTTTCTTGGTGGTCGTCGCAGCAACGGCGGTACCGGTCTGCTCGGCCAGTTCGTTGGCGTCTTCCTCGGCGTCGGCAGCCGCGTCGGCGGCTTCGGGCTCCTCGCCCTGCTCGTCGTCCTCGACCACGTTGATGCCCATGTCGGAGAGCATGGCCATCGTGTCCTCGATCTGCTCGGAGGTGACTTCCTCCGAGGGCAACACCGAATTCAGTTCGTCCATGGTGACATAGCCGCGCTTCTTGGCGGCCTTGATCATCTTCTTGACAGCATCGTCGGAAAGGTCGAGCAGAGGGCCATCGGTGGCGCCTTCACGTTCGGTCTCGACCTCTTCCTTTTCTTTTGTCGCCATTCTTTATTTTCTCCAAGCGGCCAGGTATCTAGCCGCATAAGTATCAAGCCGCGTAAGCTGCCGTACCGGTTTATCAGATGCGCTCGCGCTAGAACGCGTTTCCCCGGGCCAGTAACTGCATCTCTCGTTAAGTCCAGATTAACCCTGGTATCTGTGGCAGGCTGACTGCCTGTCCAGTGACCGGTACCTCACATCGCTGCATTTCCGTCGACGCCGGCGCGGGTTAACGTTTCGAATCGTCCTGATTCCGTCATTCTGCCAGAAGGTCAAGCGCCTCTCGCATGATTCGCATGAAAAAAGCGAATCAATTACCCGACTTAAAGCGCCGCGGCTGATTCGGCGCACAAGCACGGTCTGCACTTTCACTCTTTCGTAAGCTTCGACCTACACCCGCCCGGCCCTGCCCGAAGACACGCCGAACCCTTCGATCAGCGCCTCCGTTGCCTGCACATCACGAAATTGCGCCTGGATCTCGACGAGATGCCGGTAATTTTCGTCCGTGGGATCGCTGGCGAGCGCCGCTTCTGCCTGTTTCAGCTCCTTATGTAATGTGCGCGCGCTGCGCTGCAAGTGGAGCGCCTGGCTGAAGGCGTCGCGGGCATCGTCAAGTCCGGCTGTTTCCAGCGCCGGCCATTGCCGCGCCCGTTTGATCAGCGCCACCACGCGCGCCCAGATCTCGCCGCAGCCGGCACGTTCGATCGTCGCGATCACCGCGTTGCGGTCGTTGGCCATGTCATGCGCCATCGCATCGAGGATCGCCGCGTGCAATCGCTTCAGATCGGTGTTGGCGAGGTCGAGGAACTCGACATGCGCGAAATTCTCGTCGATCAGCGCCGGATGATTGACAAGAGCTGCGATGATCGTCGCCTCGCGCACCGACATCCCCTCGCTGCCGCGCTTGACCAGCGCCGAGCGGCCAAGGCTTTCGGTGATCGCGGTGCGTCCACCGGCATTGCCGCCGCGTGCGAACTGCCCGCCAGCAGCTGAGCCCTTGCCCTGAAAGCGCCCACCGGACCGCCCATCTTGGCGCCCCCCTTGATAGGTTTGGCGCGCGCCGCGCTGGGCGCCGAAAAAGCTTAGCACTCGCTCGCGCATTTCCTGTTGGTAGTGATAGCGCAAGCTCTCGTCGCGGATGCGGCTGGTCAGTTCGCGCAGCGTTTTTTCCAGTTCCGCCCGTCGTTCCGGCGTGTCGAAGATGCCGCCGGCCGTTTCGCGCATCCACAAAAGGTCGGCGAGCGGCCGCGCCTCGGAAAGCACGGCGCCAAACGCGTCCGGCCCTTCGGCCTTGACCAGATCGTCGGGGTCCTTGCCTTCGGGCAGAAGCGCAAAACGCACCGAGCGGCCTGCCTGGACCGCCGGCAGCGCCATGTCGGCGGCGCGCCATGCCGCCTTCAGTCCGGCCTGGTCGCCATCGAAGCACAGCACCGGCTCGCCAGCCATACGCCACAGCAGTTCAAGCTGGTTTTCGGTCAGCGCGGTGCCGAGCGGCGCCACGACATTTTCGAAACCGGCCTGCGCCAGCGCGATCACGTCCATATAGCCCTCGACGGCAATCACCGTGCCGCCCTTGGCCAGCGCCCCCTTTCCCAGCGCCCCCTTTCCCAGCGCTTGGCGCGCTCGGGCGAAATTATAGAGCACGTTGCCCTTGTGGAAGAGCTCGGTGTCGGGCGAATTCATGTATTTGGCGAGCGCATCGGCTGCCAGCGCCCGCCCGCCAAAGGCGATTATCTTGCCTCTGGAGTCCGGGATCGGGAACATGATGCGGTCGCGGAACCAATCGTAGGAAACCGGAACGCCGTCGCCATGGCGCACCAGCCCGCATGCCTCGATATCGGCCTTGGGCACGCCCTTGGCGGCAAGATGCTCCTTCAGCGCATTGCGACTGTCGGGCGCATAGCCGAGCCGGAACGACTGCTGCGTCGCCGCCGTCAGCCCGCGGTCGCGCAGATAGGCGCGGGCTTTTGCGCCTTCCGGTCCCTGCAGCCGCTCCTGGAAGAAGGCGGTCGCCATTTCCATGACTTCGGTCAGGCTGGCGCGTTCCTTTTCGCGCCGTTCCTCCTGGGCATCGCGCAACGGCATCGGCACCCCGGCCATGTCGGCGATCTTCTCGACCGCTTCGGGAAAGCTCATTCCGTCGAGTTCGGTGAGGAATTTGAAGTGGTCGCCCGAAACCGAGCAGCCGAAGCAATGATAGCGTCCCTTCTTGTCCTCGCAGTGAAAGGACGGGCTCTTCTCGCCATGGAAGGGACAGCACGCCCAATAGTCGCCGCGCGGCGCGTTGGTCTTCTTCCTGTCCCACGCCACGCGCTGGCCGATCACCGAGGAAATCGGCACGCGGTCGCGTATCTCGTCGAGGAAGGCAGGTGGAAAGCGCATCGGAAACGGCTCGTTTGCGTCCATATAATCATGCCGGCGAAACCCGACGACTCCTAATGCGAACCATACCCGGTTTTCACAGGGCAAAAAGAAGGCGGCCGTTGCAAGCCGCCTTCCTTCCTGTCCGGCATTGCGCCGGTCGACGTTTGACGGTCAGTGCGCGGCAATCGCGCCGAAGATGATGCCGGAGACGACGCTGACCAAGAGATAGTCGTTGCCGACGCGGATCCATTGCTGGCCACGGCCCGGACGACGCAGGCCATAGTGGCGATAGTCGCGGACCGGCTGGTGGCGCCTCCAACTCGAATATCTCTGGCCGTTGCGCCAATGGTTCCTCTTGACGACGACTTTCTTCTTCACCACGACGCGCGTCTTGACGTGCCTGTCCGGCTTCTTCCAGTCGACCTGGCTGTAGGTCGACTGCGGTGCATTCGGCGCGTTCAGCGGCGCTGCCTGGCCCTGCAGGGACGTCGCAGCCAGCATGGAGACGGCGATTGCGGAAAGAATGATACGTTTCATGACGGGGTACTCCTTGGTTGTCGATGCCCAAGCAATAGAGCCCGAAAAATGAACCGAAACTGAACACACGGATTACATTTTAGTAATGATTTCAAATATTTATGATAGCTAATTCAACACTCAGCTCAAACCTGACCTGAAGCGGTCGTCGGCACTTGACCGCGCGACCATCAAGAAGCCGGCCGGCGATGCAACCATTTTGCGATCCATCCATTTCCGACACGCCCTGTCGCGCAACAGCCGGCCGAATTGGGCAAAATTTATTATCCGGCTAAAAGTAATCGGAGTAGTATCGACCTTTGCAATGTCCTTGATTCGCCCCCTCTTTTGCCTCTTTGCCGTCACGGCTCCCATATTGCTGGTGGCTGTCGGAATGCGAGCCTGACATGAGCGGTTCGGTCGTTTTGCTGCATCTTGCCGGCGCGGTGGCGCTGATGCTGTTTGCCACCCGCCTGGTGAAGACAGGTGTCGAGCGCGCCTATGGCGATGTGCTGCGCCACAAGCTGCGCGCCACCATGCGCAATCCTTTCATGGCGGTTCTGGCCGGCTGCGGGCTGGCGATCGCCCTGCAAAGCTCCACCGCCGTCACCTTGCTGGTCGGGTCCTTCGCCGGCGCAGGCATCGTCAGCGGTATATCGGGCCAGCTTGCCGTGCGCGGCGCCGAGATCGGCTCGGCGCTGGTGGTCAAGCTGCTCACCTTCGACCTGTCGCTGCTGGTGCCGGTCTGTCTCGTCGCCGGCACCGTCATGTTCATGGCCACCGAGCGGCGCGACTGGCGCCAGTTCGGCCGCATCCTGGTCGGCATCGGCCTGCTGGTGTTGTCGCTGGAAATGATCGGCCAGGCCTCGGAGCCACTGCGCCAGAGCACGCTGATGCCGGTCGTCGTCGATTACTTCTCCAGCGATCCGGTCACCGCCTATCTGCTGGCGGCGCTGGTCACCTGGCTGTTCCATTCCTCGATCGCCGCGGTCCTTTTGATGGTGACGCTCGCCGGCCGCGGCTTCATCCCGCCCGAACTCGGCATCGTGCTGGTGCTCGGCGTCAATCTGGGTTCGTCGATCATCGCGCCGCTGCTCACCCGCAATGCGGAGCCTGGCGTGCGTGTCGTACCGATCGGCAATCTCCTGATGCGCGGCATGGGCTCGTTGGCCATGCTGATCCTGTTCCTGTGGTTGAAACCGTCGGTCGCCTTTCTCGGCGCCACCGTGCCCGACCAGATCGTCAACGCCCATATCCTCTTCAACATCCTGATCCTGGTTGCCGGCCTGCCATTGGCCGGCCTCGTCTACCGCGTTTCGGAAAAGATCGTGGCGCTCGGCACCAAACCGGCGCCGGCAGAAGCGCTCGACGTCGTCGAGTTGTCCGCGCTCAACGACAGCGCCCTCGATGTGCCGAGCCAGGCGCTGGCCAACGCCACCCGTGAGGTGGTGCGGGTCTGCGAGACGGTCGAGATCATGCTGAAGCGCATCATCGAGCTCTATGAAAGCGCCGACGCCGACAAGATCAAGGCGCTGGCCGCGCTCGACGACCGCGTCGACAAGAAACATGCGTCGATAAAGCTCTATCTGGCCAAGGTCACCAGGAACCCGCTGAGCGAGGACGAGGCGCTGCGTTGCCAGGAGTTGATCGGCGCCTGCGTCAAGCTCGAACAGGTCGGCGACATCATCGTGCGCAACATGCTGGTGCATGTCAGGAAGAAGCTCGAGCGCGGGCTGGCGTTCACGCCCGAGGGTTGGCGCGAGCTTAGCGCCTTCCACGCTTCGGTGCTCGCCAACGCGCGGCTTGCCTTCAACGTGCTGGTCTCGCGCGATCCGGAGACCGCCCGCCAGCTGGTGCTGGAAAAGGATCGGCTGCGCGACCGCGAGAAGGAGACCAGCGCCAGCCATTTCGTGCGGCTGCGCGACGGCACCGCCAAGAGCGTCGAGACCAGTTCCATCCATCTCGACACCATCCGCGACCTGAAGCAGATCAACTCGCTGCTCGCCTCGATGGCCTACCCCGTGCTCGAGGAACGCGGCCTGCTCACCGGCTCGCGGCTGAAAGCCGGATAGATTGGGCCCAGCGCGGGAATTGCCTGGAGCCGGCGCGCGAAAATTAGTCTTTGCTAACCCTCCCGTCTGTCGGCTAGAGCATTTTTCAGCCAACCGTCTTCGCATGGCGTCCGACCACACGCGTCAAGCAAAGACCTGGAGCGCGTTTTGGTCCCACCAGAACGCAAGGCGCTCTAAGGATCGGTTCAAATCCGCCGGGAGAAAAGTCGATGGATACCCATTCGCGCAGTTTCGCCAAGGCGCTTTCCTGGCGCGTCACCGGCACGGTCGACACGATAATCATTTCGCTCATCGTGACAGGCAGCATCAAGCTCGCTGCGGCCATCGGCGTGACCGAGGTCATCACCAAATCGCTGCTCTACTATTTTCACGAGCGAGCGTGGCTGAAAATCCCCTACGGAAGGAAGACGACGACCGTCTAGTCTTGTGCGGCCGGAGCCTAGCTGAACCGATGAAGAAAACCTAAAGCGGCGTCGAGAATTTCTGGATTGCCCGCCGCTCTCGTTCGTGGTTTGAGCCATCTCATTCAAGGATCGCCTTCCCGCGCCATGCTTCCCCTCATCGCCCTGTTCATCGCTGCGTTCGCATTCGGCACCACCGAGTTCGTCATCGCCGGCGTACTGCCGCAGGTGGCGGAAGGCCTTGGCGTCTCCATCCCGACGGCCGGCTATCTCGTCTCCGGCTACGCCGGCGGCATCGCGATCGGCGGACCGCTGTTGACGCTCGCTACCAAGACAATCTCCCGCAAGGCGTTGCTGCTTGGCCTTGCCGCAGCCTTCGCCATCGGCCAGGCCGCCTGCGCCCTTGCGCCCGACTTCGCCTCCATGTTGCTGTTGCGGATTGCAGTGGCCGTGGCGCACGGCGCCTATTTCGGCGTCGCGATGGTGGTTGCGGTCAGCCTGGTCCGCCAGGATCAGCGTGGAATGGCCGTGGCGCTCATCCTGTCGGGCCTCACGGTCTCCAATGTCATCGGCGTGCCGGCCGGCACGGCGATCGGCAATATTTGGGGGTGGCGCGCGACGTTCTGGGTGATGTGCGCGCTTGGTGTGGTTTCCATCGCCGCCATGGCCGCCCTCCTGCCGCGCCGGACGGGATCGTCGCGCCGGCCCGTCAGTTTCGGCAGCGAGGTCCGCGTGCTCGCACGCCAGCAGGTTTGGACGTCGCTAATCCTCATGCTGATGCTGATGATCGGCCAGTTCGGCCTGTTCACCTACATCACGCCGACGCTGCTTGAAGTCACCGGCCTCGGCGAGGGCCTGGTGCCCTGGGTGCTGCTACTCAACGGTGTCGGCGCGACGATCGGCGTCTTTCTTGGCGGACGACTCGCCGACTGGAAACTGATGCCATCGCTCATCACCATGCTTTTCATGCAGGCGGTGACACTTGCCGTCATTTACGCCGCCAGCCCGTACCCGGTGCCGATGGTCGTTGCGATCACTATCTGGGGTGGTCTCAGCTTTGCCATCGGCACCCCGATCCAGACCCGTATCCTGACCTGGACGGCGGACGCCTCCAATCTCGCCTCATCGCTTATCCCGGCCGGCTTCAATGTCGGCATCGCGCTGGCCGCCTCGCTCGGCGCCGCCATGCTCAATGCCGGTTATGGCTATCGCAGCCTGCCGGTGGTTGGCGCCATGGCCATGCTGGTCGCCGTGGCGGTAGCGCTCGCCTCACATATCTGGGAGTGGCGCCGAAACACGATGCCGCCGCTGCCGGCCGCTGCCGAATAGTCGGCAGGCGCTACAGGTCGATGCGATAGCGCAGGCTTTCGGCGCCGCCATAGGCAGCGTCCTCGAAGAATCGCCCAACGAGCCGTCCGCCATTGGCCAGGACCACCTTCTGCGAGGCGAGATTACCCGGCTTGGCGGTGATCTCGACGAAGGGCAGGCCGAGCGCCCTCGCCTCGCCGAGCATCAGCCTCACTGCCTCTGTCGCATGGCCGCGCCGCCGCTTCCATGGCACTACGGCATAGCCGATGTGGCCGAGCACATGTGGCGGCAGCTCGGCGGTGCCGCGCTGCCAGCGAAGGCCGATCGAGCCGGCGATTTCGCCGTCCCAGATCCAGCGCCGGAATCCCGGCAGGCGCGGCACTTTCGTCCCATCAGGCAAGGTGATCGGACCGCCCTTGGCATCGGGGTCGTCGAGATCGGCGAGGAAGGCCGTTGGATTCTTTTCGATGGCCGCAAGCTGCTCGCGCGTCGCCTCCATCAGCCGCACATTGTCCGGCGACCAGCCACGCTCAAGGGCGGCCTTGTACGACGGCAGATGTTCAAGCGCCGGTTTGACGAGTTCAACCATGACGTACGATCGCTCCGCTGCCGCCCTCGGATTCTGAAGTTGATCTTCAGGGGCGGCTTTCTAAAATCAAGTGTCATCGATTGGGTCCACCTACTTTGGAGTGAACACAATGGCCGACCACAGGTCCGAGAAGTCGGCGAAGGCCGCCGCCGAGCGGGGCGCGGCAACCAAACCGCGCAAGACGACGCCGAAGCCGCAGTCCGGCAAGGAAGCGAAGCCGGCACTCCTTGCAGGCGGCAACCCCCAGATCGCCAAGGCCGAAGGCGACGCTCCCGTGCAGGCCTACATCGCGGCCATGCCGGGCTGGAAAAGCGACGTCGGGCGCCGTCTCGACGCAACCATCGCGCGCACCGTCCCCGGCGTGCACAAGGCCGTCAAATGGAACTCGCCATTTTACGGCATCGAGGGCCAGGGCTGGTTCCTGTCGTTCCATGTCTTTACCCGCTACGTCAAAGTGACCTTCTTCCGGGGCACGTCGCTGCGTCCTGTCCCTCTCGGCGAGTCCAAGCACAAGGACGTGCGCTACCTCGACATTTATGAGGACCAGCTCGACGAAGCTCAATTTGCCGCCTGGGTGAAGCAAGCCAGCCAATTGCCCGGCGAGCGAATGTGAGATGCATCGCGAATTAGCCAAGGGCGTCCGCAAGCACCTCATTCAAGCGGGTGAACGCGGCGGTCTCGTCTGGCGCATGAGCCGGATTAACTTCTGTAATGGTCAGGCCGCGCCATTGCTGCAGGGCGGTCAACTGCCTTAGCGCGAAGGCGGCCTGCTCCAGTTTGAGACCGTCGCAACGGCGCACATTCTCCGCAATCGGGAATTCGATAAAGGAGAGTACATCGACATCGAAGTGAATAAGCACGCAGTCAAAGCGCGCCGCCCATTCGGTTGCGCGCGCGGCCGCCGCCTCGATATCAATCAAAGCTTCCTCACGCGATATGACCTTGATCGCATTATCCCTGATCGCGGCGGCTTCAGGCGCAGTGATATTCTCGACGCCGAAATAGAGGAGTTGCTGAGGCACGAGCATCGGACGCGTTGGGCCGAGCCCGGCGAGCGAAGGCTCGCATCCAGGAATATCGAGCAGATGAGCGATACCAGTCCAGTCCAAGGCGCCGTCGCTCGTGTCAGGTGTGTTGAGATCGGCGTCGAAGTCTATGTAGACGAGTCCGATCCGCGCTCCGGCCGCGTTCGCTCCAGCGACCGTTCCCAGTTCCACAGTACAGTCGCCGCCCAAAACAAGCACGTCTTCCTGCGCCGAAATCGCCGTCGCCACGTGGCTTGCGACCAAGTCACAAGCCCCGCGCACGGCCTCCAGGTTCATGGCCTGCGGCCGCGAAGAATCCGGCCGCCAGCGGAACGATGCAACATCGCCATGATCCCTGATGGTTCTGCCTCGGCTGGCGAGCCCCTCTGCGAGCCCATGCCGCCGAAAGGCCGCGGGGGCTTGTTCCTGCCCTGGCGAATAGGCGCCGGCGCTGGTGGCGGCGCCGAAAATGTTCAACAAACGCGCCGCCAAATCGAAGCTCCGTTTTTCGTATGATCCTGGTTGCAAAACGGGTCTGGAGCGACGAAGGTTCCTCCTCGACGTCGAGAGTTTGTTGCCCGCGCCGGAACGGCAAACGGCTCGTCGTATCGATGCCGTCGTGAGACGCCAGACGCCGACGTGCACAAAGCCACTGGGACCAATCATGACCAAAGCGACAACAGCCATGAAGAAGGGCGGCTCGACGGAGGGAGCAGGAGGAGACACTCCCTCTCAGTTGATAGATGCGAGAATCAACGAGCTGAGCGATTGGCGGGGCGAGATGCTCGCTCGGATCCGAACCCTCATCAAGCAGGTCGATCCCGAAGTGGTCGAGGCGTGGAAGTGGAGAGGGGTTCCAGTGTGGGAACACGCCGGAATTATCTGCACCGGTGAGACCTACAAGAATGTCGTGAAAATGACCTTCGCCAAGGGCGCCTCGCTGGAGGACCCTTCTGGCCTCTTCAACTCCAGCCTCGAAGGCAACACCAGGCGCGCCATCGACATCCATGAGGGCGACACGATCGATGACGAGGCGCTGAAGGCGCTCATTCGCGCCGCCGTGGCACTGAACCTGTCGGTGCGAGCTGCCGCCCGCCCCGCCCGCTCTCAGAAACCGAAGAGCGCCTGAGAATCAATCATATGCGGCCCAGGGCTGGTGCCTCGCTGTCGCCTCCTCCAATGCCTTACGAGCTCGCTGCAGCGGCAAAATCCTACTGCAGCAGTCCCTTGACGATGCCGCTCGCCTTGGAGAAATCCATCTGGCCGGCGTATTTCTCCTTGAGCACGGCCATAACCTTGGCCATGTCCTTGACGCCGCTGGCGCCGGTCTCGGCGATGGCGGCGCGGATCGCCGTTTCGGTCTCGGCCTGGCCCAGTTGTGTCGGCAGGAAATCGCGGATGATGGCCATCTCGTCGCGCTCCTGCGCGGCAAGCTCCGGCCGCTTGCCGTCGTCGAAAGCCTTGGCCGACTCCTCGCGCTGCTTCACCATCTTGGCCAGTATCTGCAGGATCTCGTCGTCGCTGGCCGGCTCCTTGCCGGCGCCGCGATTGGCGATGTCGCGATCGTGAATGGCCGCCTGGATCAACCGCAATGTCGGCAGCCGGCGCTTGTCCTGCGCCTTCATCGCGCTCTTCAGGGATTCGGCGATTTTGCCGCGCATGATGCTTTCTCCTTCGAATGCGACGGACAATAGCCGTGCCGAAAGCCCAAGGCAAATTCGACGCCGCCCGGCAAACCGCTGATATTGTTCGACGAAATAAATCGCGCCTGCGGGCGTAGCGTCATTGACCGCTCTGGCGCCTTCCCCTATGTACTGGGCCTTGCATGAACTGAGTTTTTGTTGCGCGCGCTGGCTGCGAAATCGCCGCTGCGCGCGGTTTGCTGCGCAGAATGGTTCGCCGGACCGATTGAAGGACGCAGCCTTTAGGAGTGCCGCCATGGCAACGATGACCGCCGCGTCGACCCCCCCTTGGGCCACCGAGAAGCCGACCGCCTTGCTGGTGCTGGCCGACGGCACCGTCATCGAGGGCCGCGGCCTTGGCGCCACTGGCTCCGCCGTCGCCGAAGTCTGCTTCAACACCGCGCTGACAGGCTATCAGGAAATCCTCACCGACCCGTCCTATGCCGGCCAGATCGTCACCTTCACCTTTCCGCATATCGGCAATATCGGCACCAATGACGAGGACATCGAGGATCTCAACCCGGTTGCCCGCGCCGGCGCAGTCGGCGCCGTGTTCAAGGCCGACGTCACCAATCCATCCAGCTATCGCGCCGCTTCTGGTCTCGACCAATGGCTGAAGAAACGTGGCATCGTGGCGCTTTCGGGCATCGACACCCGGGCGCTGACCGCGCTGATCCGCGAAAAGGGCATGCCCAACGCCGTCATCGCGCACGCGCCCGACGGCATCTTCGACATCGAGGAGCTGAAACGCCGCGCCGCTGCCTGGTCCGGCCTGATCGGGCTTGACCTGGCCAAGGACGTCACTTCCGGCCAGTCCTCGGTCTGGCGCGAGACGCCGTGGGTCTGGGACGAGGGCTTTGGCGAACAGACCGATCCGTCCATGCATGTCGTCGCCATCGACTACGGCGTAAAACGCAACATATTGCGCCTGCTTGCCGGCCTGGGCGCCAAGGTCACCGTAGTGCCGGCCAACACCGGCGCCGAGGATATCCTCGCCATGCGGCCCGACGGCATCTTTCTCTCCAACGGTCCCGGCGACCCGGAAGCCACCGGCGACTATGCCGTTCCGGTCATCCAGGACTTGCTGAAGACCGACATCCCGGTCTTCGGCATCTGCCTCGGCCACCAGATGCTGGCGCTGGCGCTTGGCGGCAAGACCGCCAAAATGCATCAAGGCCATCACGGCGCCAATCATCCGGTCAAGGATCACACCACCGGCAAGGTTGAGATCGTCTCGATGAACCACGGCTTTGCCGTCGATGCCGGCTCGTTGCCCACGGGCGTCGAAGAAACCCATGTCTCGCTGTTCGACGGCTCGAACTGCGGCATCACCCTGACCGGCAGGCCGGTGTTTTCGGTCCAGCACCATCCCGAAGCCTCGCCGGGCCCGCAGGACTCGCATTATCTGTTCCGCCGCTTCGTCAATCTCATCCGCGAAAAGCGCGGCGAGCCGGCGCTGGCAGAGCGCTGACTATCTGTACGCGAGAAGTCTCGGCAATAATATCGCTTAACTTTCGGCGATAAATCTGCGATATCATCACCGTGAAGACGATTATCCTCTCGGTATCGGCGGCTCGCGATCTCGACAACCTGCCGACAGATGTCCGCGAGCAGGTCTCCGAAGGCCTGATCTCCTATGCCGTCAGCGGGCGGGGAGATATCAAGCGCCTTGCCGGCAGGGACGGCTACAGACTGCGGATCGGTCGCTACCGGATCATATTCGATGAAGACCGCACGACGATCCTCGCGATCTACATCGGCAAACGAGAAACGACAACCTACCGTCGGTGATAGCAGGACAGGACATCATGAACGCCCCCCAAATCATAACGACGCCAACTGGCGAAGAACTTGTCGTTATCCCAAAAGCGGACTACGAGGCTCTGTTGCACGCGGCCGAAGAGGCTCTTGAAGACGCTGCCGATGTGGCGATCTACGACGAGCGAAAGGCTGATCTCAAAACGGAAAAACCCCTGCCCGCGGACGTGACAATGGAAATTTTGCGGGGCTCCAGCCGGCTCAAGGCGCTGCGCAACTGGCGGCGGCTGACGCAGGCCGAATTGGCGGCCACGATCGGCGTCAGCCAGGGTTTCCTGTCGGATCTTGAGTCCAATCGCCGAAAACCATCGGCGCAGACCAGGGCGCTGCTGACGAAGGCACTGGATATTCCGCGGCAGTGGATTGAACCCTAGGGCATGCCCCAATGCATGTCGCGCAAAGCATGCCCTCGGGCCTGACCCCGGGTGTGACCCGAGGGTGCGCAGCGGTTTTGCGATAACGAGATGCATCAAAACCAGAACTTAAAGCGCGTCGCATGAATCCGTTCAAACGCGACACGCTTTAGGCCACCGTCGCGGTCCTGACATCTTTCACCGCGGCCGGTCTTTCGACCCTAAGCACGAAAGCCACCAGCGACAGGGCGAGAAAGATACCGCCGAGCACAAAGGGCGCGCCGCCGAACGTCACCGGCGCGCTCGGCCCGGTGAACCAGGCGAAGATTCCCGTATAAAGCAGCGGCGTTATGATGCTGGTGATCGAAAACACGCTGGTCATCGCACCTTGCAATTCGCCCTGCGCGGAGGGCGGCACCTTGGCTGCCGCCAGGCTCCGCAGCGGCGGATCGGCCAGCGCCTCGAGGCAGGTCGCCACGATCACCGCATAGATCATCCAGCCCTTCCACGCCGCGGCATAGCCGAAGGCGGCGAGCGCGGTAAAAGCAAGACCGATGGCGGCGGTCCGCCATTCGCCGAGCCGTGGAATGACGCGCGGCAGGACAAAACCCATCACCAATGCCCCGCCGAGGCCGAAGACGCCGAGCGAGAAGCCGATCTGCTGTTCGCTCCAGCCGTAGCGGTAGCTGCCGACGAACGACCACACGGCAGGGTACATCATGTGGCCGAGCGTCATCAGGAAGAACACCAGCCCGATCCAGCCGATCCCCTTGTAATTGCGCATCTGCTTCAGGGCGCCGAGAGGATTGGCGCGGCGCCATTCGAAGCGGCGCCGGTGATGCTGCTCGAGCGTTTCCGGCAGGAAGAACCAGCCGACGATGAAGTTGATCAGAGCAAGCACCGCCGCGCCCCAGAACGGCACGCGCGGCCCGAATTCGCCGAGCAACCCGCCCAGCACCGGGCCGATGACGAAACCGACCCCGAAGGCGATGCCAAGCAGGCCGAAATTCTTCGCCCTGTTCTCGTCGGTGCTGACATCGGCGATGAAGGCGGAGGCGGTCGAATAGCTGGCGCCGCTGATGCCGGCCAGCACCCGGCCGATGAACAGGACCCAATAGGACCAGGCCACCGCGCAGATCAGATTGTCGACGGCGAAGGTCAGCACCGAGGCCAGCAGGATCGGACGACGGCCGAAGCGGTCGCTGAGATTGCCGACCAGCGGCGCGAACAGGAACTGCATGGCCGCATAGACGAAGAACAGCCAGCCGCCTTCGATCGCCGCTTCGCTGACCCCGACGCCGGTCAGTTCCTGCAGATAGGCCGGCAGCACCGGCATGATGATGCCGATGCCGGTGATGTCGAGCAGCAGCGTGGTGAAAACAAGCGCAAGGCCCCGCCTGGCGGTTTTGGCTTCGATCATGGCGGTATCGACTCCTGGAGCCGCCTCGCAGCGACGGCGGAAAGCTCGTTATAGGCGAGCAAGCCCCACAGAACAATAAGGGAACAGGCCAGGAATTTTCACATGAGCGCGGCTGCACCGCCGCCGCTTTCAACGCCATTTCAACGAGAGCCCAAACACCTCAGATCGGGGTGTTGAAGGTATCGCAGTCCGACAGCTTGCCGCTCTTGTAGCCGCGTGCCAGCCAGGTTTGACGCTGCTGCGAGGTGCCATGGTTGAAGCTTTCCGGCACGACATAGCCCTGCATCTTTTTCTGCATCGTGTCGTCGCCGATCTGCTGGGCGGCGTTCAGCGCCTCGTCCATGTCGCCCTGTTCCAGAATGCCTTTCTGCCCGGTGAAATGCGCCCAGACGCCGGCAAAGCAATCCGCCTGGAGCTCGACCTGCACCGACATTTGGTTGGCCTCGGCCTCGCCCATCTGCTGCCGCATCTGGTTGAACTTGGGCAGGATGC
This sequence comes from Mesorhizobium sp. WSM4829, assembly GCF_055811475.1. NCBI lineage: Bacteria > Pseudomonadati > Pseudomonadota > Alphaproteobacteria > Hyphomicrobiales > Phyllobacteriaceae > Mesorhizobium > Mesorhizobium sp. WSM4829. The sequence goes on from NZ_JBVVQJ010000032.1 coordinate 25,804, forward strand.
CGGTGAGGTTCTGGACATGGTGGCCGACCTCATGCGCGATCACATAGGCCTGGGCAAAATCGCCCGAAGCGCCGAATTGCTGGTCGAGCTGCTGGAAGAAGGTGGTGTCGAGATAGACCTTGCGGTCGCCGGGGCAGTAGAACGGGCCGGCCGCGGACGAGGCGAAGCCGCAAGCCGAACGGATTTGGCCGCTGAACAGGACCAACTTGGGGTCCTCGTAGGTCAGGCCCTCGGCCTGGAAAATGCCGGTCCAGGTGTCCTCGGTCTCGGCCAGGACGGTCGAAACGAACTGCTTCATCTCGTCGGAGGCGGGCGCCCCGGTGCCACCGCCCTGTTCTCCGCTGTTGTCGGTGATCTGACCGCCGCCACCCGGCACCAAGCCGCCACCGGCCAGGATCTGAAGCGGGTCGATGCCGATGGCCTTCAGCCCGAAATAGAGGACCACGAGAATGATGATGGTCGACAGCGACATTCCGCCGCCGGAGCGGCCGCCGATCGGGATGCGGAGACGGCCGGGGCCGCCGCGCGGCAGGTTGAGCCCGCCGCCCTGGCCGCGTTGGTCCTCGACGTTGTCACTTTGACGACGACCTTTCCAGAGCATGGCAACTCCCCGCGATGCACGTACCGGTATCTTGCCGATCTCATGGCCCGATCCGACCCAACAAACAATTATCCCAATGGTTGCGCCAAGTCACAGTATTTTTCGCATCAAGGGGCCGCCGGTTCTGGGGTCAGTCCCTGCACGACACCCGCGGCTGAGAGCCCTGCCGGCGCTTTTTTTTGGTCTTGGACTTGTCGGTCACGCTCAGATCTTCTGCTTGGTGCCCGCGCTCTTGCCGTCAGAGCTTTTCGAGCGCTCCTCGAAGCGGGCCCCGCCCTTCTTGAGCGGGCGTCCAGTATCCGCTTCGGTCTTGCGTTCGTCCTTCGCCGCAGCCTGCTTCAATCCCTTGGCCGCTTGCTTGCCCTTCGCTGTCGGTGCCTGTTCAACGCCCATCGTATCCTCCTCGGTCTCGCGCCAATTGCTGGCACGATCTCAAACGCCGCGGCAGCGCGGCGGTTCCGGCAGGACTGTCGGCCGCGTCAGCATCTTGGCCACCGTCGGCTGGGCGACGCCGAGCCGCGCCGCGATGTCGACCTGGCGGGCCTAGTTGCCGTTCTCGATCAGGTCGGCGACAAGCTGCACGACAATTCGGTCAATCGCGCTATCTTCTCACGCGACATGACCAGAATTGCCGAAGCCCGAAAATTCTACGCGCGACTGATGGCTGCCAATGCAGGTTCGGCCGATCCGCGTCTCGAGGACGTGTTCGCCGCGGTGCCGCGCGAAGCTTTTCTCGGGCCCGGCCCGTGGACGGTCGTCGCCGGCAACGGCAAGGTAGAAACGCCGAGCGCCGATCCTGTTCACATCTATCAGAACGTGCTGGTGTCACTCGACACCGAAAAGGGCATCAACAATGGCGAGCCGTTCCTGCATGCCATGTGGATCGGCAAGGTGGCGCCAAAACCCGGCGAGGTCGTCACTCATGTCGGCGCCGGCACCGGCTATTACACAGCTCTGCTGGCGAAACTGGTTTCGCCGGGCGGCGCAGTCACCGCCTTCGAACTGGATTCCGGTCTCGCCGACCGTGCAAGAAAGAATCTCGAAGCCTATGGCAATGTGACCGTCATCCATGGCGATGCGGTCGTCGGCGGCCTGCCACCGTCCGACATCATCTATGTCAATGCCGGCGTTGCGGCACCCGCAGCCGAATGGCTGAAGGCGCAGAAGCCCGGCGGCCGCATGGTCTTTCCGTGGCGTCCGGCCGAGCGCATTGGCCTCGCGGTGATGGTGACACGCACGGATAAGGGCTTTGCCTGCGATCCGTTCATGCGATCATGGTTTATCCCTTGCATCGGCGCCTCGGCGGCCTCGACGAAAATTCACCGTGACAAGGCGGCACGCAGCCGCAAGATCTGGCTGACGGCCGACAAGGCACCGGACCGCACCGCCACCGCCGTCATCGGCGACGTCTGGTTCTCGTCGCAAAGTGTTGGCGGCAGGCGGTCGCAATGACGTCGCCGCGTCGAGGCGTCCCGTGCTTGCCGCTCGACATGCGCCGGAGCCCAGAAATTTTCCGGCCCTGTCGGGCAGGCGTCCGCTCGCACGTCCTTTGGCCGAAATCCGGCGGCAACGGCTCGGATGATTAAAGGAGAATCCAATGAGGAAGATCACCACTGCGACATTCGTCAGCCTCGACGGCGTCATGCAGGCGCCCGGTGGGCCGCAAGAAGACCCGGTCGGCGGCTTCGAATTCGGTGGCTGGACGTTCCATTACTGGGACGACGTCGGGGGCGCCTTTATTGGTGAGACCTTCGCAAAACCCTTCGCGCTGCTCCTCGGCCGCAAGACCTACGACATCTTCGCCGCGCATTGGCCGTACCAGAAAGACGATCCGATCGCCGACCGTTTCAACGCCGTCACCAAATATGTGGCCACCCACCGGCCCGACACGCTGTCGTGGCAAAACAGCCAGTCGCTTGGCGACGATGCCGTGGCTACCCTGCGCCAGCTCAAGCAGGAGGACGGGCCGGACCTGCTCATCCAGGGATCGAGCGAACTCATCCAGACCTTGCTCGCCAACGACCTGATCGACGAGATTAGCCTGCTGACCTTCCCGCTGGTGCTGGGCAAGGGCAAGCGGCTGTTTGGCAGCGGCGCAATCCCGGCGGCTTTCAAGCTGAACCGCTCACAGGCATCGACCACCGGCGTCATCATAGCGAGCTATGAACGTGCCGGTGAGATCAAGACTGGATCGTTCGCCCAGCAACAGCCATCCGAAGCCGAGATCGAGAGGCGCCGGACCTGGAAGTAGTGTGGGGTTGCAGGACCTGGGTTCCTTGCTCGGCTAGATGTGAGTGGGGGGAGAGGAGCCCAAATTCTGCCTGGCAGCGCGATCAGGACAGCGCCACGCTTCTGCGATCTCCCTTTACTCCGCCGGCATGGCCACCGCCCGGGCGGCCCGGTGGCCGGCCAGCATGACGCCAAGACCCAGGATCGGGAACACCGCTGCGACCAGGCCGAGATCAGCCGGCGCGCCATAGCGCAGCACCGCGCCGCCGACGACGGCGCCCAGCGCCACGCCGAGATAGAGCGCCGAAGCGTTGAGCGACAGCACGATGGGCGCTGCGTCGGGCGCCAGCCTGATGATGCGGCTGGCCTGCGCCGGCGGGAAGGCCCAGCCGACGATGCCCCACGGCACCATCATGGCCATCAGCGCCGGCCCGGCGATGCTGTGCGGCAGGAGGGCCGGAATGACCGAAAGCATCACCAGCATGACGGCACTCAGCGCCAGCGACCAGCTGACGGTGCGCGTCGCGCCGAAGCGGTCGGCGGCCTGCCCGCCGGCAATGTTGCCGATGACGGCGCCGACGCCGAAGGCAAGCAGCATGCCGGGCAGCGCGATCGGGCTCAAGCCGCCACCTTCGATGGCTAGCGGCGCGACAAAGGCAAAGACCGTGAAGGCGCCGGTGAGCGCCAAAAGTGTAGTCAGCAGGATCGACGGCACGCCGGGGCGAAGCGTTGCGGCCAGCCGCTGCCTGAGCGGCAGCTTGGTGCCGACGATGCCGCGCGGCAGCCGGTACCACAGGATTGCGCCGGCCAGTGCGCCGAGCCCGGCGATGGCAAAGAACGTGCCGCGCCAGCCGGCAACCGTCGCGACAAGCGCGCCGAGCGGTGCGCCGACCGCCACCGCCACCGTAGTGCCGCCGACGACGACGGCAATGGCGCGGGCGCGGTGATGATCATCGACAAGCGCCACGGCCGTCCCCTGCGCCGTCGCCGCAAACAGGCCGGACGACAGCGCCATGACGATGCGCGCGATCAGCAGCAGTTCGAAGGAGGAACTGAGCGCCGCTGCCAGGTTGCCCAGCACGAAAAACACCAGCGTCCACAAGATGACGCGTCGCCGGTCCCATTCGCCGGTCAGCGTCGCCAGGATCGGCGCGCCGAGCGCATAGGCGAGCGCGAAGGCGGTGATCAGCGTGCCGGCGAGTGGAACGGAGATGGCGGCATCGGCCGCGATGTCGGGCAGCAGGCTTGAAATGACGAAGCCTTCGGTCGCGATCGTGAATGATCCGAGCGCAAGCCAGAAGAGGCGCTTGTCCATAGTGAAATCCTTAGTTCAAAAGTTATTGAACAATTGTACATAATGGCGCATGTTGTCAATGAGCCGTCCGAGAATAACCGAACCCTGCTGACAGCCCCATGTCAGGACAAGGTAGCGGGAGGTGGAAACTGAGGGCATCCACCAGGAGGAGATGCGTTGAAATCGGCCCTGATTGCGCTTAGTTCTCCGGCATGACGCTGCCCCACCCCACCGCCGACCAGATCAGCCTGCCGAACGTGCTTGCCGTGCTCGGCGATCCCACCCGGCTGGCCATCGTGCGCTATCTCGCCAGCAAGGAGGGCGTGCCGCTGAATTGCAGCCAGTTCCTCGATCTCGGCTCAAAGACCAATCTCAGTTACCACCTGGCCAAATTGCGCGAGGCTGGCGTCACCCGCACCGAGGTCGTCGGCACCAGCCGGCTGATCACGCTGCGCCGCGACGATCTCAATGCCCGCTTTCCCGGCCTGCTCGATAGCGTCATTGCCGCTGCCGTCGACGACCCGGCACTGCCCGCGGTCGGCGCCTCCGAGATCGAAGTCCGCGCCTGAGGCCGTAACTCGCCCCCGTGTAGCAGGCAGGGCAATCGCATTTTGGAATCTTGCGAAGGTGGCCCCCACCCTAACCCTCCCCACAAGGGGCAGGGAACGCCGCGCGGCGGACACGCCAACGTCACCGCTGAATGCCACGCCAATTTTTGCAGAACTTGACGCACACAACCAACTATTCAGCGCCAGCGGAAGTCTCCCTCCCCCTTGTGGGGAGGGTTAGGGGTGGGGGTACATCGTAGAGCGAAAGCCTCGGCTTTCCAGCTGCGATAGCCCTGGTGTAACAGAGGAGAGCAACCAAAGTCCTGCCAGGTCCGCCCTTCCCGACGCGTCATTCGTCGACCCAACGGAGCTTCCCATGCGCATTGCCGTTCTCGCCGATATCCACGGCAACATCCTCGCCCTGGACGCCGTGCTCGACGATCTGCGGCAGCGCGGTGGTGCTGACCTCATCGTCAATCTCGGCGATTGCGTCTCCGGCCCGCTCTGGCCGCGCGAAACCATGGAGCGGCTTGAAGCGCTCGCCCTGCCGACAGTTCGCGGCAACCACGACCGCCGCGTCGCCCGCGATACCGCGGATGAAGCCATGTGGCCGTCCGACCGCTATGCGCAGGAACGGCTGACATCGGTCCAGCGCGAGGCACTGTTGGCCTTGCCCCTCACGCTGGAGATCGCCCCAGCCGTGACCGCCTTTCATGCCCGACCCGACCATGACGAAAAATACCTGACCGATACGATGGCCGACGGCCGGCTGGCGCGCGCGCCGCTGGTCGCCATCAAGCGGCGGCTGGCCGCGCTCGATCCCGCTTGCCGCATCGTGCTGTGTGGCCACAGCCACCGCAGCGAACTGATCCGTATCCCCGACGGCCCGGTGGTCTTCAATCCGGGCAGCATCGGCTGCCCCGCTTATGGCGACGACACGCCACCGGCGCATGTCTCCGAGCAAGGCTCTCCGCATGCACGCTACGGCATCGTCGAATTGGGTGGGCCGGGCCGCTCCGACCGCTTCGAAGCCATCGCCGTCGACTATGACCATGAGGCGGCAGCGCGGCAGGCCGAACAGGCGGGACGGCCGGAATGGGCCTACGCGCTGCGCACCGGATTTATGTCCGACTGAACGCAACGCGTTCATGTCCGGCTGAACGCAACGCGTTCATGCCGCACGCTGAGCTTGCTCGTGCCGCGGACCGAACACCATTCCCCAGCCGCATTTTCCGGCTTACATAGCGCCATGTCGTCGCTTATAAAATCGTCCTGGAATGCGGTGGCGATTCGGTGCCTGGCCGCGCCTTCGGAAATGCTTCTATCGCCCACGGCCAAAATGATGAGGCGCACAGTTACGCTCCGGACGACGCTGCTGATTGCCGCCCCTCTCCTGCTGACGGCGCTGCTGCCGGCCAGGGCCGAGGAGGCGCCTTTCGTCTCCATCGTGACCGACCTTGCTCCGGGCGATCTCCTGAACGTCCGCGCCTCGGCATCGGCGATGGGCAAGATCAAGGCTCGGCTGCCGAATGGCACGAGCGTCAACAATCTCGGCTGCAACGACGTCAATGGCTATCGTTGGTGCAAGGTCGCAGAAATTGACAACCCGCAACTGGCGGGATGGGCTCCCGCGCGCTACCTGAACCCCGAGAATCCGGCGGCAGTTGCGGAGGTGGATATCGAAGCGACCGGTGAAAGCACGGCCGTTGCAGCCGGCGACTCGAACCCGGCAACTGCAGATCAGCCGCCGCCGGACCTGACGGCGCGCCTGGATGCGACCGGTCGCGAACCCACGATGACTGCCGTTGAGGCAATCGGCAGAGTGGCCATCGAGGATGCTTACCGCCTGGCGCTTTTTGCCAGCGAAAATCCTTCGGCCGGCGAGGCGCAGGCGCCCGCGGCAGCGGACAAGCCCATCCGCAATCGCGCCGCCAATGCGGCGCCTCCGGCCAACGCACAAACCGTTGCGCGGCTGCAGCCGCCAGGGCGGCCCGCGCCGGCGCTGGGTGCCCGCAACGAGATTCCTTGTGCGCGCCATGTCGGCCAGCCGATGACCAGTTGCAAGGCAGGCGTTGCCCACACGGGCGACAAAGCCGAGATCACCGTGACCTGGCCCGATGGCGGCACCCGGGTCATCAGATTCCAGGCCGGTCGGCCCGCCGGCTCGAACGCATCAGGCGAGTTCCGCTACACCCGCGAGGGCAGCCTGAACATGATCCGTGTCGGCGTTTCCGAACGCTTCGAGATCACGGATCAGTTGGCGCTGGGGGATTGGTGGCTAAGGGGAATAGGGCAGTAGGGCAGTAGGGCAATATGTTTAAAGGGCGCTCGAACTACTGCCCTACTGCCCTACTGCCCTACTGCCCTACTGCCCTACTGCCCTACTGCCCTACTGCCCTACTGCCCTACTCGCATTTTAGGGGGTTACATCCGGCAAAACTCTTCCCTATAAGGCCCTCCTAGCCTGATACCAGAATCGCGAGCACAACCGGCCGGGTCTTCCCGTCCGGTTTTTCGTGCAAGCCGCCTGCCGAACGGACCCTCGATATGCCAAGACGCACCGACATCAAGTCGATCCTGATCATCGGGGCCGGCCCCATTGTCATCGGTCAGGCCTGCGAATTCGACTATTCCGGCACCCAGGCCTGCAAGGCGCTCAAGGAAGAGGGTTTTCGCGTCATCCTGGTCAATTCCAACCCGGCCACCATCATGACCGACCCGGAACTGGCCGACGCCACCTATATCGAGCCGATCACGCCGGAAGTGGTGGCCAAGATCATCGCCAAGGAGCGGCCGGACGCGCTGCTGCCGACCATGGGCGGCCAGACCGCGCTCAACACCGCCCTGTCGCTGCGCCGCATGGGCGTGCTCGAACGCTACAATGTCGAGATGATCGGTGCCGACGCCACGGCAATAGACAAGGCCGAGGACCGGGCGCTGTTTCGCGAGGCGATGAAGAAGATCGGCCTGGAAACGCCGAAATCGATGCTGGCCAACGCCACCGACGTCAAGAATGCCGACCGCAAGACGCACGAGGCCGAACGCGCCGCGCTGAAGGCCGAGAAGCCCGAAAACCTCGACGCCGCGCTCGACGCGCTCGAAACGCGCTGGAACCTCGGCGAGGGCGACCGCAAGCAGCGCTACATCAGCCATGGCATGGCGATCGCCGCACAGGCGCTCGACCATGTCGGCCTGCCCGCCATCATCCGCCCGTCCTTCACCATGGGCGGCACCGGCGGCGGCATCGCCTACAACCGCGCCGAATTCTACGAGATCGTCCAGTCCGGCCTCGACGCCTCGCCGACCACCGAAGTGCTGATCGAGGAAAGCGTGCTCGGCTGGAAGGAGTACGAGATGGAGGTTGTCCGCGACAAGGCCGACAACTGCATCATCGTCTGCTCGATCGAGAACATCGACCCGATGGGCGTGCACACCGGCGATTCGATCACCGTCGCCCCTGCCCTGACCTTGACCGACAAAGAGTACCAGATGATGCGCAACGCCTCGATCGCGGTGCTGCGCGAGATCGGCGTCGAGACCGGCGGCTCCAACGTGCAGTTCGCCGTCAACCCCGCCGACGGCCGCCTGGTGGTGATCGAGATGAACCCGCGCGTCTCGCGCTCGTCGGCTCTCGCCTCCAAGGCGACCGGCTTTCCGATCGCCAAGATCGCGGCGAAGCTCGCCGTCGGCTACACGCTGGACGAGTTGGAGAACGACATCACCGGCGGCGCGACGCCGGCCTCGTTCGAGCCGTCGATCGATTACGTCGTCACCAAAATCCCGCGCTTTGCCTTCGAGAAATTCCCTGGCGCCGAGCCGGTGCTGACCACGGCGATGAAGTCGGTCGGCGAGGTCATGGCCATCGGCCGCACTTTTCAGGAATCGCTGCAGAAGGCTTTGCGTGGGCTTGAAACCGGCCTGACGGGTCTGGACGAGATCGAGATCCCCGGCATCGCGCACGGCGCGGCCAGCCACGCCGACGACCGCAACGCCATTCGCGCTGCCCTCGGCACGCCGACGCCCGACCGGCTGCGCATGGTGGCGCAGGCGATCCGCATGGGCACCTCTCTGGAAGATGTGCACGCCATGTGCAAGATCGACCCGTGGTTCCTCGAACAGATCGCCGGCATCCTCAACATGGAAGCCCGCATTCGCGAGCACGGCATTCCCGAAGACGCCGCCAATCTGCGGATGCTGAAGGCGATGGGTTTCTCCGATGCCCGCCTCGCGTCCCTGGTCAGGAAAGACGTCGAAGAGGTTCAAAAGATACGCGAAAAGCTCGACGTTCATCCGGTTTACAAGCGCATTGATACTTGCGCCGCCGAGTTCGCCTCGCCGACCGCCTACATGTACTCGACCTATGAGGTGCCCTTCGCCGGCGCGCTCGCCAACGAGGCGCAAGTCTCGTCGCGAAAAAAAGTCGTCATCCTCGGCGGCGGCCCGAACCGCATCGGCCAGGGCATCGAGTTCGACTATTGCTGCTGCCACGCCGCCTTTGCGCTGCGCGACGCCGGCTTCGAGGCGATCATGGTCAACTGCAACCCGGAGACCGTGTCGACCGACTACGACACCTCGGACCGGCTCTATTTCGAGCCGCTGACGCCGGAGGACGTTTTGGAGATACTGCGCGCCGAGCAGGCGTCGGGCGAGCTGGTCGGCGTCATCGTCCAATTCGGCGGCCAGACGCCGCTGAAGCTGGCGGATGCGCTGGAGAAGGCCGGCATCCCGATCCTCGGCACTTCGCCCGACATGATCGATCTCGCCGAAGACCGCGACCGCTTCCAGAAGTTGTTGCACAAGCTCGGCCTCAGCCAGCCGAAGAACGGCATCGCCTATTCGGTCGAGCAGGCCCGCCTCGTCGCCGGCGAGCTCGGCTTCCCGCTGGTGGTGCGCCCGTCCTATGTGCTCGGCGGCCGCGCCATGCAGATCATCCACGACGAGAGCATGCTGCAATCCTATCTGCTCGACACCGTGCCCGGCCTGGTGCCGGAGGACATCAAGCAGAAATACCCCAACGACAAGACAGGCCAGATCAACACACTGCTGGGCAAGAACCCGCTGCTGTTCGACACCTATCTCTCGGGCGCCATCGAGGTTGATGTCGACTGCCTGTGCGACGGCAAGTCGACCTTCGTCTCCGGCATATTGGAACACATCGAGGAGGCCGGCATCCATTCGGGCGACAGCGCCTGCTCGCTGCCGGTGCACTCGCTGCCGTCGGAGCTCGTCGACGAATTGGAGCGCCAGACGGCCGCACTTGCCCGCGCACTCAATGTCGGCGGCCTGATGAACGTGCAGTACGCGATCAAGGACGGCACCGTCTATGTGCTGGAGGTCAACCCGCGCGCGTCGCGCACCGTGCCCTTCGTCGCCAAGACCATCGGCCGGCCCATCGCAAAGATCGCCGCCCGCATCATGGCCGGCGAGAGCCTGGAAGACGCCTTCGCTCATTACGGCGCCATGCCCGACCCCAGAAATCCCGGCCACATCGCGGTCAAGGAAGCGGTGTTCCCCTTCGCCCGCTTCCCCGGCGTTGACATCTTGCTCGGCCCGGAAATGCGCTCGACCGGCGAGGTCATGGGCCTCGACCGTGACTTCGCGCTGGCTTTCGCCAAGAGCCAGTTAGGAGCGGGTGTTGATCTCCCCCGCGCCGGCACGCTGTTCGTTTCGGTGCGCGACGAGGACAAGAAGGGCATCCTGCCGGCGGTCAAGCGTCTCGCCGGCCAGGGTTTCAAGGTAATGGCCACCTCGGGCACCGCCCGCTTCCTCGCCGAGAACGGCGTCGCTGCCGAGAAAATAAACAAGGTGCTGGAAGGCCGCCCGCACATCGAGGACGCCATCCGCAATCGCCAGGTGCAGATCGTCTTCAACACCACGGACGGCCAGAAGGCGGTGTCGGACTCAAAATCGCTGCGCCGCGCCACGCTGATGCAGAAGGTGCCGTATTACACGACGCTCTCGGGCGCTGCGGCAGTGGCGGAGGCGATCGCGGCGCTGCGGGCGGGGAACCTGGAAGTGCGCCCGCTGCAGGAGTATTTTGCCTAGGCGATTAGCCAATCTCCCCCAAGTGGGGGAGATGGCCGGCAGGCCAGAGGGGGGCGCTGTCCCGCGCACGTTGCGGCCATCGCACCGATCTGCACGTCAGCCGAGGAAACAAGGTCATGCAAGACCTTGACGAAAGGTCGCCCTCTGCCCGGCCCCGCCAAATCGGTCATCGCCTCCGCTCGCCTCAGTTAAGAAACCCAATAAACCGCCCGGCGAACAGCACCGACGTCCACAGCACCAGCGAGAGCACAGCCAGGATAGTGACGGTACCGCCGGGCGGCTCGTCGCCGCCTTTTGCGTGGCGCATGAAGGTGAGAAAATTGGCGACGGCGAGGAGTATGAGCGTCATCTTGGTGAGAAAAATCGGCATCGCCGCATACTCTCTCGCCCTGACTGAAAAGAGCAGCGACCCGGTGACAAGCGCGCCGGCGAACGCGGTAAATGCGGTGCGGCGCAGCAGCGTGACGAACGGCACGTACGGCAGCGAGCGGAAGGCGCCGAGGATCCTTAGGTCCATAAGCCAGACGCTGGTCAGCAGCGCGCCGATCGACATGATATGCAGCGCATTGACTATGGGATAGGCGACGAAGGAGGCTTTTAGCCCCCTTACGATGGCGAGTTGCTCGATGCCGGCGAGGTACCAGTCCATTCAAGCCGGCGGCACGCGGTCGGGGTAGACGTCATAAGCCTTGCCGTTGACGATGACGCGGGCTGCTTTCATCCACTTCTCGGTCTCGTCGCGCGAGCGGTGGCCGATCGCGGTCACCTCGTCGCCGACCTTGGCGACCTCCTCGGTGAAGCCGGCGGCAATGGTACGGGACGGCGGCGCCAAATCCACCCGCCAGGCCTCTCCGTCGGCGTCGACATCCAATGTGGCGTGCGGATTGCCGATATAGATGGCTGTGATCTTGCCCCGGAGCTCAAAAAACCCATCCTGGGTCCACGACCAGCCGTGATGGGCGTAAGCTGCGGTGCCAGCGGCAAGGATCACTGCCGCTGCCAGCGTGACGCTCCAAATCCCGTTGAAAGGTGACTGCATCGCTCGCCTCCTCGGCTCATCCCGCCAATCGAGAGTAGGTCACGGCGCGGCAACGTCAAATCACATCGATGCGAAGGGCATCGGCCACGCGATCGATTGTCGAAGCCGGCGCGCCGCCCCTGAACCCCCTGCCGGGCACCACACGTCAAACATTCCGCAGCAGGCGCCGCCGGCGAAGCTGCCGATCTCCCCCCTTGCGGGGGAGATGCCCGGCAGGGCAGAGGGGGGTACTGTCCCTCCGACCTGTCAACCGATTATAGCCACGCCCTCAGGCTGTTTCCGGTTGGGAATGGGTTCTGTCCTGCCGGACATCTCCCCCGCAAGGGGGGAGATTGGATGCCGCGCTGGCTTTCGCCAACCACCAACGCTGAAAGGCAGGGCGGTGAGGGGCAGCGCCAACCCGAAGCGTTTGCCCTGCGGAATGAACGGTCCGGTCTTGCTTATGACATCCATGCACGCCATGTTCGGCCCCTACCGCCGCTCTTCTTCTCCACCGGATGAAGGTCGGAGACTCACACCTGAACGAGGCAGATTATGAGCAGTATGAGAGACCGTCAGGAAGGCTTCGAAAAGAAGTTTGCGATGGACGAGGACACGAAGTTCAGGGCCATGGCGCGCCGCAACAAGCTGCTCGGCCTATGGGCCGCCGAAAAGCTCGGCAAGTCAGGCGAGGACGCCGACGCCTATGCGAAAGAGGTGGTGCGCGCAGACTTCGAAGAGGCCGGGGACGACGACGTATTGCGCAAAATACGCGCCGATTTCGACGCGGCGGGCGTCGCCCAGACGGATGTTCAGATTCGCGGCGTCATGAACGACCTGCTGGCGACGGCGGTCGAGCAGATCAAAAACAGCTGAGAGAGCGCCAACTTAAAGCGTGTCGCGACGCGCTTTAAGTTCTCGTTTATGCGTTTCCCAAAACCGCTGCGCATCTCGGGTCAGGCCCAGGGTCAGGCCCGAGGGGCATGCGTTTGGGTGACGACATGCATTAGCTGTGGGCTGCCACCAGATCCTTTAGGCGCTCTTCGTGCATCCGCAGCGTTGGTAGCGTCTTCTTGGCGAATTCCTTCAGCGCCGGGTCTTCACCCGACTGCGCATAGGTTGAAAACAGCGCCAACGCCTGCTTGTGCGCCTCGGTCTGCAGGAGGATGTATTTCGCCTGGAATTCATCGCCATCGAGCTTCTTGAGCTGGTCCAGCATCGCCTGGTCTTTCGGCAGCAAAGCCGGGCCGCTCGCTGTCACCGAGGCCGTGATCTGGCTCTGTTCGAGAGCTGCCTTGAAATCCTCGCCAGCCTTGGTGTGATCCCTGACCATCAGCGAGGCGAAATCCTTCACGTCGGCGGCGACATTCTTTTGTTCGGCCAGCTTGCTGCTTTCAATCTCGAACCGGTTGGCGCTGGGGACGGTTCTGGAGAAGGTCTCGGTGTCGATCTTGGTTTGGCCGACAGCAGGTATATCGGCCGGCGTGGCGGATTGGGCTAGGGCCGCCGGCGCGCCGGCAAGCAAGGCGACCATGGCAAGCGTGAGATTTGTTTTCACAGGAAATCTCCGGGTTTGTGATCCTCGGAGAGTCCAACGCGACACCAGCGGCGAAGTTGCGCGACGGGACAGGAATGAGGTGTCGGCGATCCTGCCAACACCCCCGCTCGGCGCCGATACGCCGGAAATATGCTTGGCAAAGCTCAGTGGCAGCACGCGGCGTCATATTGCAGCTGCTCGTCCCAGTTCGGCCGGCCCTCCGGTGTGAAATCCATCAGGTTCCACAAGGGCTCGCAAGTGCCGATGGCGCGCGGGTCCTGACCGGGTTCGGACGGCGCGAAGCCAAGCTCCGAGCTCCAGAAATGCCGGATGCCGTCGGCGTCGCGATGGAATACCGAAAGCATCGGCAACTGCGCGCCGTCGTCGGCCTCGGCGTGGTAGTCGCGCTTGAAGCTGTTGCCGGCCGACGAGAGCAGCCGCATGTTCGTCCAGCCGCGATCGCGGCCAAGCGTGATCAGGTTTTCAAGCGCGGTCTTGCCCACAACCGCGAAATTGAAGCCGGCGGCCTCGAGATGGCCGATGGCGCCGTCGAACTGGTCGAGCAGCGCCGTGCAGGACGGGCATGGCTGGTCGGCCCGCGCGAGCTTGGCCGTGCCGCCGCTTGTCGCCACGTCGCGCGTCTCCTGCGGGTGGCGCGGAAACATCATCGAGTAGACGATCAGCGTGTCCTTGCCGGGTGAAAACAGCTCCGACAGTTTTATGCGGGCCGGCTTGCCGTCGGCGCCAAGCCCGTCGAACACATAATCCTGAGGCACCAGCCCGCCCGGCGGCAGTGCACGGCGGGCGACGGCCACATCCTCCATGGCGCGGCGCAGCTCGATTTCCTTTTGCAGCAGCGTTTCGCGGGCGGCGCGATATTCAGCGGATTCGTTGGGAAAGGTGATCATCGTCATCTCCATCAGCCGTGCTTGTGGCGGCGCGCGCCCTATGCGGCAGCGCACCTTGCCTCTCAAGGACGCATCGCGAAGCAGGGTTCCGACATTTTGCACGCCTAACTCGGCGATAAGGCCTTAACGGCTCCGCCTTAGCCAGCGACAGAGGCTACTGCGGCGGCACTGGGCAGCTCGTATCGCCCTCCTGGCAGTTGAGATAGCCCTGAAAATCCTTCAGCCTGATGTTGGTGAGGCTCGCCTTGCAGCCGGCTATGACCATCGGATACATGCTGCCTGCCATATCGGTCGGGCCACCCTGGAAAGCGCATTCGGCATCGCGAAAAGCGACCCAGGCGCGCTGCGCGCCGACCAGCAGCTTCTTCGTCGCAGCGTCGTCCTTCAGCCTGCCCTCGATCTGCCTGTAGGCGTGGTTGAGCTTCTTGTCGGCTTCGGTGAACGACTTGCCGGCGCATTCGTTCATGGTCGCCTGGTCCTGTGCGTCGGCGCAATCGTCGGCGCGCGCGACGCCCGCAAGAAGCGGAAGGGCGAGGATCACCAGACCGGTTTTGGCCAGACCCGGTTTGAAAAGTAAAAGCCGCATCGTGTTTCTCCGGTTTCGGTCGAGACCCCGCCCGCGGCACGAAAGCCGCAGGATCGCAGCTTAACTTCTGAACGGTTGCCGGCAAGATGCAGCCTGCCGCCTTGGTGGACACTTCGTTTCCGCACAATGCTCGCTGATCGGCTTCGCCAACCGCAGCTCACCCCGCCCAGTCGACTTCGAACATCCCCAGCCGCTCGTAAAGCCTGACCGCGGCAGCATTCTCAACCGTGTTGGTTTTGAGATCGACATGCGCAGCGCCGCGTGCGTGAAAGGTGGTGAAGACGTGCCACATCAGCGCTTCGGCGATGCCTCGGCCGCGCGCCTCGGGGTGGACGGCAAGGTCTTTGACGAACGCCCTCGTCCAGCACAATGCCGCGCCTGCCAGCCGACCCTTGCTGTCGATGACCAGGAAACACAAGGCAGGGTCGAATTCCGCGTCGCTTGAAATGCGCGGCCACCATTCGTCGAACGGCCCGTCGGCGCCGTCGTCGAAGACGGTGGTCAGCAGCGTATGCAAAGCCAGCGCGTCGGCGGCCTCAAAACCGCGCATGACGAAACCTTCCGGCCAGCGCGGCGGGGCGAGCGTGTCGTCGAGGATCTTGCGCAGCCTTATGTCGTTCGGCGCCGGCGGGCGCGGCTCAAGCATGGTGTTCAATGCCTGTCGCGCAAAAGTGCGCAGCGGTTTTGCGATAACGACATGCATAAAAACAAGAACTAAAAGCGTGTCGCATGTATCCGTTCACACGCGACGCGCTTTTAGGCGTCGGGCTGCAGGCGACGCCGACTGCGGTCGCGGCCCAGGCCGGTTTGTTCCAGCATGCCCTTGCGCTTGGCGTCGTAATAATAGCCGCTCTGGTAGAGCCGATCGGCGCGCTTGGCGTTGCCGCCGGCCACCAGCCAGGCGCCACGCAGATATTTCACCGCATATTTCAGATTGGTCTCGGCGTCGAACAACCCGCTCGCCGGCCCGTCATAGCCCATGCCGCGCGCCGTCGCATGCTTGATCTGCATCAGCCCCCAGTGGCCGCGATTGTAGGCCTTGGGATTGAAGGTGCTCTCGCGCTTGACGACGCGGCGGACCAGATCGACCGGAACCTGATAAAGGACGGCATATTTCTCGATCAGCCGCTCGATCTCGCCGCGCGGTCCCGCGGAATACTGTTTGGCAGGGCTGGTCGAAAGCAGGGCAGACGGATTCTCAGGCAGGGTGTAGGCGACCTGCTGGACGCCTGGCATCGTCTTGCCTGTCTCGCCGGTGACCGGCATCGCAACGGCGGCGGTCGCATAGACAGGCGCTGTGCCGGCTGGCGCGGCATCGGCCGTCATGACTGAAGGCGCAGTTGCGGCCAACGGGGTCGGGCCGGCAAAGGCCGCTGGCTGGGCGGGGGTCGCGGCGGGGTCGACGGCCAGCGCCGCGGTCTGGACAGGCGTGACGCCGGACGATTCCGGCAGCACCGAAACCGTGTCGGGCAGCGCCAGCGCATAGCCGGCGTCGCTACCAGCTGCGGCGGTTTCAGTCAGGGAAGGCACGGCCTTGGTCTGCGCGGTCGAAGTGCAGCCGCTGAGACCGGCCGCAGCGAGCATCACGCCGATCGCGGAAAAGATGATTTTTGCTGGCAAGCCGCGCTCGGGTCCGGTTCGTCTGTTAAGAAGTCCTTACACCAGCGGCTTTCCCCCGGCAATCCGCAGCCAGTTGGGATTTCCAATGGTTTTCGGTGGCAACAGACCCCTGAGAATGCGATATCTCGTTCTCGATATGTACTGGATTGCCGTTCGTTCCTTCGGACAGGAGCACATCATGGAAGACACCTCTCAAGCCATCGCCGGCCACGCCGTCTTCGAAACAGTGATCGGCTTCATCGGCATCGCCTGGAGCGAGGCCGGGCTGACGAGGCTTTGCCTGCCCCAGCGCAGCCGCGACGCGGTGGAACGGCGGTTGCTGCGCCATGCCGGCAACGCCGCTTCGAGCGCCCGACCGCAATGGGTTGCCGAGCTGATCGCGTCGATAAAGGCCTATGCCGCCGGCGAGGACGTGGATTTCTCCGGTGTGCCGGTCGATCTCACCGGTGTCGACGATTTCCGCCTCGCAATCTACGACGCGGCGCGCAAGCTCGCCTATGGCGAGACCACCACCTATGGCGAACTGGCCAGGCGCGCCGGCCATGCCGGGCTGGCGCGAGAGACGGGCGCCGCGCTCGGCGCCAACCCGGTGCCGCTGGTCATCCCTTGCCACCGCATTCTTGCCGCCGGCGGCAAGATCGGCGGTTTTTCAGCGCCAGGCGGCTCGACCACCAAGGAGAAGATGCTGACGATGGAAGGCGTGCGCGTCGGTCCGCCGTCGCCGGCGCAGGTCTCTTTTGGATTTTGAGGCCGACATTGCTAGTCTGGAAAGATGCGCCGGCGGAAATGCCGGTCTGTTTCCACGCGCTTGCACTTGTAGACGATGCAGGAGTTGGTATCGGCGCTCGGCACCGAAGCGCGTGCCCTGACCTCGCCCATGTTGCAGAAACTCTGGCTCCGCACATAACGGTCGTAGAGCGGCAGCCCCGGCGTGCGCGTCGACTGATAACGCAGGATGACGGCGCCTTCGCGTGCGATCGTCGCGCGCACCGTGCCGCAGCTCATGCGGCTCGGGTCATAGCGCGAGATCGCCTGCGCCTCGGCGGCCATCAGCGTCAGACAGGCGGCAAACAGGACAGTTTTCATGGTCCTCTCCCCAAACAGGACCGGACGCTCGGAGGCGGCACGATCCTTCCCCGCAGCGTGCGCGATAGGCCATGCGACCCCGCGCAACGCCCGACGTTCAACGCTTTCACGCGATTGGGGCGGCCATTGGGCAGTGCCGCATCAGCGCCTTTTTTTGCGCAGTCTTGTTTTTTGCGGAGAAGCGGACTATATGAGGTCCATTGATATTTCGGCCGATCGATCCGGGCCTCGCGATATTCGCGTTTGCTGACGTCTATCTCCAAAATCTCGATACAAACCGGCTGGACTTCGGTTCAGTCAAGCTAAAGCAAACGTATAAGGACTATCGAAATGGCAACAGGTACGGTCAAGTGGTTTAATTCCACCAAGGGTTTCGGCTTCATCCAGCCTGACAGCGGCGGCGCGGACGTTTTCGTCCACATCTCCGCAGTCGAGCGCGCTGGGCTGTCGACCCTGGTCGAAGGCCAGAAGATCAACTTCGAGATCGAGCAGGACCGCCGCACTGGCAAGTCGTCCGCTGGATCTCTGAGCAAGGCAGCCTGATTTTGCGAATGGCGCGCGCCGGGCGATAGCTCGGGGCGCGCGGCAAGTCACGGATGTACTGACGGTCGCGCGAGAAGCGCGCCGGAGCGGAAAGAACCCGACAAGCCGAAGCAGCAGATTGCTGCCGGCCCGGCCAAAGCGCTCCCGATCAGGCTACCAAGCATGGGAAGGCGGGATTTTGTCCCGCCTTTTTGCTGTCCGGATTTCCGGATGAAACAGCTACCTTGGCCTTATTGTGCCAATCATGGTATTTTTAGGCGATGAGCAAGCTTGAACAGATTGAGAAATCCGTCGCCGAACTGAGCCCTGAGGAACTGAAGGCATTTGCCGCCTGGTTCGAGGCACTGACAGCGGAGATGTGGGATCGGCAGATCGAAGCCGACGCCAAGGCTGGCAGGCTGGATAAACTTGCCGAGCAGGCCTTGGCCGACCATCGCGCCGGCCGGACCCGGTCTTTGTGAATCATGTCGCCACTCCCTTATTTTGGGAGGCTTATGCAAAACTGCCCTCGTCGATCAGAGCAAAGGCGGACAAACGTTTCGCCAAGCTGCGTTCTGATCCCCCTCCTGAAGTAGCCGTAAGGACAGAACTACCCCAGCCACTCCATCGGCACATGCCCAGGATCTGTCTCGACCCGTTTCAGCCAGGCCGCCACCGCCGGGTAGGCGTCGAGCTGAAAACCGCCCATCTCGGCCGTATGCGTATAGGCGTAGAGCGCGATGTCGGCGACGCTCAATGCCTCGCCGGCAAAGAACGCACTGCCCGCCAGATGCTTGTTCATCACGCCGAGCGCCTTGTTACCGCGCTCCAGCGTCAGCGCCAGCCGTTCCGGCGTCGCGTCCCTGGCCCGTTCGGGAAAGGTCAGCAGCGCCTTGCGCACCGCGATATAGGGTTCGTGGCTGTACTGCTCGAAGAACAGCCATTGATAGGCCAGTGCCCGCTCGTATCTGTCGGCCGGCAGCAACCGCGTGCCTTCGGCGAGATAGAGCAGAATGGCGTTGGATTCGGCAAGCCGCCGGCCGTCGTCGAGCTCGAGCAGCGGCACCATGGCGTTCGGGTTCTTGGCGACATAGTCTGGCTTGCGCGTGTCGCCGGTGTGCGAGCTGACCTCGACATTGGTGAAAGGGATGCCGAGCTTGGCCATCAACAGGCGCGGCTTGTAGCAATTGCCGCTGTCGATCATTCCATAGAGTATGGTCATTCTTGCTCCCATCGCCGCTCCCATCGGCGGAGCCGCCTTTACCGGCAATTATCCTGGCAGCGACGGCTTCATCCAGTGATTTGTTTTGGCGCAACCATCAGCGCCGCTGATGGATCACCCAAACAACGGCACGACGTTGTTGGCCATGCCAAGCAGCCTGTCGATGGGCAGCGGCTCCTCGTCGAAGACCGTGCCGGCCAGCGCCGGCCGGGCAAGGTAAAATCCCTGCATCAGGTCAACGCCGCCGTCCAGCGCGACGCGCAGATGCGTGGCTTGCTCAATGCCTTCGACCAGCACTTTGGCGCCGCGGTCATGCAGCGCGGAGACCAGCGGCCGGAAAAACCGTTCGGCGGCGGCATGGCGGCAGAATTCCGCGAACCAGGTGCCGTCGATCTTGACGATGTCGGGCTGGACAAGGGCGACCCGCTCTTCCGTGGAATGCCCGGTGCCGAAATCGTCGATGGCGATACGGATGCCGTCACGCCGCATCTCGCGCGCCAGGCTGACGAGCACCTTGTCTTCGGCCGCCTGTTCGGTGATCTCGCAGACCAGCATGCTGGGGTGCAGGTCGAACTCGGCGAGACGCCTGGTCATCAGCCTGATTTCTGCCAGCGCTCGCCCGGGGTTATCGTTGATCAGCGGATTGTAGTTGAAGAACAGGTCGAGCCCGCCGACGCCGATGTTGCGGAAATTCCGCAGGTGCAGCACCCGGCACATCGTCTCTACGAACAGGCGATCCGCCACGGGGATGCCCTCGAAGAATACGCGCGGCGCGACCGGCCTGCCGGCGCGGTGCGGCTCGATCAGGCCTTCGACGGCGACGGCCTTCAAAAACCTCCCGCGCGGCGCGAAGATCGGCTGGTAGGCGCTCCTCAGCCGGAACGCGCCATAGACGCCATATTCGATCCCGACTTCGTCGGCAAAGATTGCCTCGCCGACATTGCGCCGCCTGTCGGGCCGCCCGGTCATGGCACCACCTTGCGCCCGAAAGCCCGTTTCGGCCGCGGCGAAGGCGAGACGGTCGCAGGCGCCGCGCCGGCGTCAGGCGCCGTCACCGGCATCTGCCTTTCCTTGCCGAAGACTTGGCTTTCCTTGCCGAAGACTTGGCTTTCGTTGCCGAAGACGTGAAAGCTGGTCGGTGCAAGCTCCGGGCGCGCCAGCGCAAATCCCTGCACCATCGAGGCTCCCGATTTCTCGGCCAGTTCAAGCTGCCAGCCCTCCTCGATGCCCTCGAACACGGTGCGGATGCCTTGCTGTTCGAAACTTGCCACCATGGCGGTCAGCAGCGCGAAGCCGGCGCCGGACTCCATCAGTTGCATGATCCAGTTGGCGTCGAATTTGACGATGTCAGGCCTGAGCTCCTTGATCCGGTTGATGTCGGACTCTTCGGCGCCGTAGTCGTCGACCGCGATGCGAAACCCGTTGGCCCTGAGCGCCTCGACGAAATTGTAGAGCGTTTCCTGCGACGCCGACTTTTGCTCGGTCACCTCGCAGACGACGCGGTTCGCATCGATCCCGGCCTCATGCAGCACCAGCCGCATGTCGCGTAGCGCGCTGTCGGCGATGCTGCGATCGGTGAACACCGACGGATCGAAGTTGATGAAAATGAATGCCTCCTGCGGCAGGCAGGCGCCGGCGTTCAAAAGGTGCAGCGTCCTTGTCAGCGCCTCAATATGCAGGCGGTCGACCGTCGGACAGGCGTTGAAAAAACTCACCGGCGTCTGCGGCTCGGCGTCGCGGAACGGCCTGATCAGGCCCTCGAATCCGGTGATGGACAATTTGCCGTTGCTGAAGGCAAAAATCGGCTGGAACGCGCTTTGCAGCGTATAATTGCCCCAGACACCGCTGGCGGTGCCGTCGTCGTGACGGACGATATGGGCAAGCCCGAAGCTGCGCGACACGGTTCCTCCCGTTGCGAGACTGGTGGAATGGGTCGTGATCCAGCCACCCCGGGTTTTACCGCGTGTAAGTGAATTTATTGTTGCCAGATTTGCCGGGGGATTTGAGGTCTGGCTCATCCGACAATGCTTGCGCTTGGCGGGATGATGCGACATGAGAGACGCCGCGGTCGGACGCACCGCCAAGCCTACAAGGAGACAACGCCGTCATGGCCTTTCTTGCCGACGCCCTTTCCCGCGTAAAGCCTTCCGCGACCATCGCAGTGACGCAGAAAGCGCGCGAGCTGAAAAACGCCGGCCGTGACGTGATCGGGCTGGGTGCCGGCGAACCGGACTTCGACACGCCGGACAATATCAAGAACGCTGCGATCGAGGCCATCCGCCGCGGCGAAACGAAATATCCTCCAGTTTCCGGCATCGTGCCGCTGCGCGAGGCAATCGCCCAAAAATTCAAGCGAGAGAACAATCTCGATTACCGGCCGGAGCAGACCATCGTCGGCACCGGCGGCAAGCAGATCCTGTTCAATGCCTTCATGGCGTCGCTGAACCCCGGCGACGAGGTCATCATTCCGAGGCCGTACTGGGTCAGCTATCCCGAGATGGTAGCGATCTGCGGCGGCACCCCGGCATTTGCCGACACCTCCATCGACAACGGCTTCAAGCTGACGGCGGCGGCGTTGCAAAAGGCGATCACGCCGCGCACCAAATGGCTGTTGATGAACTCACCGTCGAACCCGTCGGGCGCCGCCTACAGCGAGGCTGAGTTGCGCGCTCTGGCCGACGTGCTGCTAGAACACCCCAATGTCTGGGTGCTGACCGACGACATGTACGAGCACCTGATCTACGGCGATTTCGTCTTCACGACCATCGCCGAGGTCGAGCCGAAGCTTTATGAGCGCACCCTGACCATGAACGGCGTGTCGAAGGCCTATGCGATGACTGGCTGGCGCATCGGCTACGCGGCCGGGCCGCTGGCGCTGATCAAGGCGATGGACATGATCCAGGGCCAGCAGACCTCCGGCGCCTGCACCATTGCCCAGTGGGCATCGGTCGAGGCGCTGAACGGTCCGCAGGATTTCATTGCGAAAAACAAGGCGATTTTCCAGGCTCGGCGCGATCTCGTCGTGTCGATGCTCAATCAGGCGCGCGGCATCACATGTCCGTCTCCCGAAGGGGCTTTCTACGTCTATCCGTCCTGTTCCCAGTTGATCGGCAAGAAGACCAAAGCCGGCAAGCTGATCGACAGCGACGAAGCCTTCTGCTCGGAACTGCTCGAGGCCGAGGGCGTGGCGGTCGTGTTCGGTTCGGCATTCGGCCTCGGCCCGAACTTCCGCATCTCCTATGCCACGTCGGAGGCGTTGCTCGAAGAGGCCTGCGCCCGCATCCAGCGCTTCACCGCCTCGCTGACCTGATCAATCGCATCTCGAACACCAAAACCCGGCTCGCAATCGGGTTTTGGCGGTCGGCGCCAGCCTCATCCCTGGCGACTGTGATTGGTTTCGCGCGCCGAACGAGCCTCGGCCGGCGCCAGAATGGCGGCCAGAAGCCCGGCCGTGACGAACGAAACGATGGCGGCCGTCAGCATCGCCGCATGGAAGCCCCCGGCATAGGCGGCTGCGAACAGATCGCGCAGGCCGTCCTTGCCCATCGCCGCATCGGCTGCGAAATCGTGCCTTGAAACCGCGGCGCGGGCCACCGCTCCGGCATTGGTGACACCGGCATTTTCAAGATGCGCCGTCAGCAGGGCTGTTGCCCGCATGCTCATCAAGGCGCCGAGCAGGGCGATGCCGATGGCGGTGCCGCTCTGGCGGGTTGCGTTGATCACCGCCGACACCATGCCCGAACGCTCGCGCGGCGCAAACGACATCGCGGCAGCGCTGCCGGTCGGGATGGACAGCGCATTGCCGAGACCGCCGACGGCAAACAGCAGGCCGATCGTCACATAGGGTGTCGAGGGTCCAACCCAGCACATGCCCAGCATGGAAAGACCGCTCGAAAGATAGCCCGATGTCATCAGCGCCGAGTGTCCGTAGCGCTGACTGAGCCTGCCGATCGCCGGCGACACGACCATTTGGACAAGGAACAGCGGTGCCATGCACAGGCCGGCCTGTGTCGGCGACCAGCCCTGTGCCTGCTGCAGGAACATCGAATAGAGGAAGACGCTGGTGTAGGAGGTGAGGCCGAGCGCGAACGAGGCGACATTGGCGACGGCGAAGCGAACGTCGCGGAACAGGCCAAGCGGCAGCATCGGCCGCGCCGTGCGTGCCTCGAAGACAAGGAATGCCACCAGGCCGGCGAAGCCGACGACAAGGGCGATAACAGCCTCTCGATCGCCCCAACCTTTTTCGCCTGCCGATATCAGGCCGAAGGTCAAGGCGCCCAGCCACAGAATGCTGAGCGCCAGGCCGACAAGGTCGAGATGGGCATGCTCGGGGTGTGAAGTCTCTACGATCGAAGCCGCACCGAGCGCGATCGTGGCCAGGCCGAGCGGCAGGTTGATCAGGAAAATGCTCTGCCATCCGGCGGTTTCGACCAGGATGCCGCCGACGACCGGGCCGGTGAGCAGCGAGACAGCTGCGAACGATGCCCAGCCTCCGATAACGCCGGCACGCTCGCGACCGTCGGGAAATGCCTGCGTCAGAATCGACAGCGCACCCGGAATGATCAGCGATCCGGCTATCCCTTGCACCACCCGGCCCACCAGCAGCACCGGCAGGTTGGGCGCGATTGCACATATGGCAGAACCAGCCACGAAGATGCCGATGCCTGCCAGCCAGGAGCGCTTGCGCCCGTAGCGGTCGCCGATCAGGCCTGCCGACAGCATGAAGGCCGACAGGCAAAGCGTGTAGGCGTCGATCACCCATTGCAGCCCGGCGAAATCGATGCCGAGCGCAATCTGGATCGTCGGCAGGGCGACGTTGACGATGCTGATGTCGAGCAGTGCGACGAATGTGCCGAGATAGACGGCGGCAACAAGAGGCAAGCGACGGTTCGACATGAAACCCAAACCTGAGCGTGGAATCACCTACAATGATCAAACGCGACCATTGATCAGACGCGACGCGCTTTTAGGTCCGATCAACGCCGCCATACTGCTCGTCGGTCACCGTCTCCAGCCAGTCGGCATGGACGCCGTCGAGCGCCTCCTGCATGGCGATATGCGCCATCGCCGATTTTGGACCGGCGCCGTGCCAATGCTTTTCGTCAGGCGCAAACGAGATGACGTCGCCGGCCCTGATTGCCTGTATCGGCTCGCCCCAGCTTTGCGCCAGGCCGGCGCCTGACACCACATAGAGCGTCTGGCCCAGCGGATGCGTATGCCAGTGGGTACGCGAGCCGGGCTCGAAACCGACCATGATGGCGCGTAGCCGCGCCGGCGCTTCCTTCTCGATGATCGGCGTCTGCCACACGCGGCCGGTGAAGTACTTTTCCGGCGCAATGACGGTCGGCACGCTGCCGCAAGCAGTGATCTTCATCGTCGCAAAGTCCTCAGGCTGATGGCGGATCGGTCGGCGACGATCCGCTCCTTTTTCTCGCAGGAAGCGGCACTTTCATCCGATAACCATTATGGCGCAACCGCTTTTGCTGCCGTTCGGCGGCCTGTCACGGCATTGACGGAAAGCCCAGACCCGCAATCGACGCTTCGCCGATCATGGCTCAACATCCGCGACATCAGGCGATCCCCCGATTCTCAAATCACCCGATTCTCAAATCACTTGCCCTCCCGCCTAACCCGTGGGACGATGCCTTTGGGTAGGCGGCAAACTGAAAAAGCCCCGCCCGCGACGGTCGACAGGCCGGCCGCCGCTCCCAGGGAAACGCCTGAGTGGAGGTCAGTCATGGGAACTCGCGCCGGAGGACGACGCACGGGACCGAAATGCATTGCCATCGTCGGTCCCTTTGCAAGCGGTAAGACGACACTTCTCGAAGCCATATTGGCCCGTACGGGCGCCATCCCCCGCCAGAATCCGGTCTCCTCGGGAAACACAGTTTCCGATCATTCGCCCGAGGCACGCGCCCACGCCATGAGCGTTGAGGCGACGTTTGCCACCACCGACTTCATGGGCGAGCAACTCACCTTCGTCGATTGTCCCGGCTCCATCGAATTCTCCTTCGAGGCAGAGCCGGTTCTGGCCGCCTGCGACATCGCCGTGGTCGTCGCCGAAGCCGACGAGAAGAAGATCCCTGCCCTGCAGCTGATCATGCGCAAGCTCGATGATCTCGGCGTGCCGCGCATCATGTTCCTCAACAAGGTCGACAAGGCGATATCAGGCGTGCGCGACACGCTGAAGATGTTGCAGCCGGCGAGCTCGGTGCCTTTACTGCTGCGCCAGATCCCGCTGCGTAAGGACGGCGTGGTGATCGGCTCGATCGATCTGGCGCTGGAGCGCGCCTACATCTATCGCGAATATGCCGAAAGCGAAATCGCCCAGATCCCCAGCGACGACAAGGCGCGCGAGCTCGAAGCGCGCTTTTCCATGCTGGAGACGCTCGCCGACCATGATGATCAACTGATGGAGCAGCTGCTCGACGAAATCGAGCCGCCCAAGGACGCCATCTTCGACGACCTGGCCGCCGACTTGCGCGATGGTGCCGTGACGCCGGTGCTGATCGGCACCGCCGAGAAGGGCAATGGTGTGCTGCGGCTGCTAAAAACGATCCGCCACGACGCGCCTGATGTTGAGGCAACACACAAGCGCCTCGACGCACCTGACGGCAATGCGACCGTGGTCCAGGTGATGAAGACCATCCACACCGCGCATGGCGGCAAACTGTCGATCTCGCGCATCCTGTCCGGCCAGCTTGCCGACGCCTCCGAGCTCTTCCTTTCGAACGGCGCGACGGCAAAGGTCTCCGGCATCTACAGAATGCTCGGCAAGGACCAGACCAAGCTCACCTCGGCCCCGGCCGGCGACACGGTCGCGCTCGGCAAGATGGACGAGGTCACGACCGGTCAGACCTTGAGCTCGCTCAAGGGCGGCATCAACCCCTTGGTCACGCTGACGCCGCCGCAACCGGTCTTCGCCTTTGCGTTGCGACCGAAGGAACGCAAGGACGAGGTCAAGATGTCGGCGGCCATCCAGCGCCTTGCCGAGGAAGATCCCTCACTCAGCGTGCGCCACAATCAGGATTCGGCCGAAACCGTGCTGTCGGGCCATGGCGAAATGCATCTGCGTGTCGTGCGCGAGCGGCTGGAGGGCAAGAACCAGATTCCAGTCGAAGGCCATCCGCCGGCCGTGCCTTACCGCGAGACGATCCGCAAAGCGGCGCAGCAGCGTGGCCGTCACAAGAAGCAGTCGGGCGGCCATGGCCAGTTCGGCGACGTGGTGATCGAGATCAAGCCGCTGCCGCGCGGCTCCGGTTTCCAGTTCACCGACACCATCACCGGCGGCGCCGTGCCGAAAACCTATATCCAGTCGGTCGAGGCCGGCGTGCGCGATTATCTGAAATCGGGCCCGCTCGGCTTTCCGGTGGTCGACGTCGCCGTCAACCTGTCCGACGGCTCCTATCATTCCGTCGATTCGTCGGACATGGCCTTCCAGATGGCGGCAAAGCTGGCGATGAAGGAAGGCATGGCCGCCTGCTCGCCGGTGCTGCTTGAACCGATCATGAAGGTGGAAATCGTCACGCCGTCCGACGCGACATCGAAAATCATCGCCCTGATCCCGCAGCGGCGCGGCCAAATCCTCGGCTATGATGCGCGGCCCGGCTGGCCGGGATGGGATGTCGTCGAGGCGACCATGCCGCAGGCCGAGATCGGCGATCTGATCATCGAGCTGCGTTCGGCCACCGCGGGCGTGGCCAGCTACCGTGCCAGCTTCGACCATATGGCCGAACTCACCGGCCGCCTGGCCGACGAGGCGTTGAACGCCAATGGCAAGGCTGCCTGACACTTGAACTTGGCGACAGTCAGGCTGCAGAACACAAGGAAACGGCGTCCGGAAATGATCCGGACGCCGTTCTCTTGCGGACCGTCTTCGTGGGAGGCGAAATGGCAGGTCCGCCGCACATGCCGCCAACGCTTGACAGCCTCAGCGGAAGAATAGTTCGGACGCGGTAGCCGCCTGAGCCCGGATCGTCCGAGTGATGCCCCCATCTCCCGCACGAACCACACCGCGTCCTATGATCTGCTTAGTCGATGCTGCGCGCCTGCGACATGTTACCTGAGGTTACATGTCACTGTTACATGACAATTTCGGTCGGCTTTGCGTCAGCGCCGGCAGGGTTCGGGATACAAAAAAGCCGGATCAACGAAGATCCGGCTGAGTTTGATTGGAAGTGCCTGTTAAGGCTAACCTCCAGAGGGGAACACTCGAGGGCGCTAATGGGAGGAGAACGCGCCCAGGAGATGATCCATATATGTGCTCATCATGCCCAAGAAACAAGCATCTATTTTGCAACACTCGCATGCAA
Source organism: Mesorhizobium sp. WSM4829 (assembly GCF_055811475.1). Taxonomy (NCBI): domain Bacteria; kingdom Pseudomonadati; phylum Pseudomonadota; class Alphaproteobacteria; order Hyphomicrobiales; family Phyllobacteriaceae; genus Mesorhizobium; species Mesorhizobium sp. WSM4829. The sequence continues at coordinate 53,332 of NZ_JBVVQJ010000032.1, forward strand.
AATGACACAGGCTGTGGTCTAAGTCGTTGCTTGGCCTCGTAGGACCAGAAGAATCGCGAAATGCGGTGCGCAGCCAGTCAAGAATCATTGCGAAATGGCGAAACAGCGCCGATTTTCGGTCCAGAACGCAGAAAACAACGAATGATGGCGAATCAGGCAGCGCGCGTTTATTTTTGCGGCAGCCATTATTTTTGGGGCAGACATGCATCGGCCCGAAAATCGCGACCAAGGAAGCCCCGATGAGGACCCGTCAGGCGATCGCCGGCAGCGCGCTGTTCTTCATCGCAGCGCCCGGTGTAGTCGCGGGATTGCTGCCCTGGCTGTTGGCCGATCGCTATCGTCTGCCATGGTCGACCCTGCCCGGCCTGGTCCCGGTCGGCTGGTTACTGATTGTCGTTGCAACGGCATTGCTGCTTCATGCCTTCGCCCGTTTTGCTCTCGAGGGCCTCGGTACGCCCGCTCCGGTCGCGCCAACCGAGCGACTGGTTGTCGGCGGCATCTACCGCCATGTCCGCAACCCGATGTATGTGGCCGTGCTGGCGATCATCCTTGGCCAGGCGCTGCTGTTTTCGAGCGCGGCTCTCGTCGCCTATGCCGCTATCGCCGCCGTCGCCATGGTCTCGTTCGTGAAGTTCCATGAGGAACCGACGCTTGCCCGCCGCTATGGCGCCGAGTACGAGGCCTACCGCCATGCCGTTCCAGGCTGGCTCCCCCGCCTGACGCCATGGCGCGGCCAGTAGGAGAGGACCGTCCGCAATGCATGGTGGTAAGGGATGTGCAGAGGTTTAGAATGACCAACTACGCGCCTTGGCGATGATGAAATCGCGGAAGACGTGCAGCTTCGCCTGGTTCTTCATCGCATCGGGATAGGCGAAATAGGTGTCGAAGGACGGCACTTCGGTCTCCGGCAGCAACTGCACCAGGCCTGAATCCTTGCTGACCACATAGTCGGGCAGCATGGCGATGCCGGCGCCACCCTGGACCGCGCGCTTGATCGACAATATGTCGTTGATCTGCAGCGTCGGCACCCTTTGCCCGCCTTCGAAATCGCCGACTGTTTCCAGCCAGTTCAATTCCGACAGATGCGCCGGCACCGGCACGCCGAAGGTGACGATGCGATGGCTCTTCAGCTCGGCGATCGACGCCGGCTTGCCATATTTGTTGACGTAGGAAGGGGCGGCGTAGAGATGGAAATGCACCGTGAACAGGCGGCGCTGGATGAGATCGGGCTGCTGCGGCTGGCGCAGCCGGATCGCGCAGTCCGCCCGGCGCATGGTGAGGTCGAGTTCCTCGTTCGCCAGGATCAGCTGCAGGCTGATCTCGGGATAGAGCTCGATGAATTCCTGCACGCGCTCGGTCAGCCAGCCGGCACCGAGCCCCACCGTGGTCGTCACCCTGAGCACGCCGGAAGGCCGATCCTTGGCCTCGGTCAGCCGCGACTTGATCGTCTCCAGCTTCATCAGCACGTCATGCGCCGTGCGGAACAGCATCTCACCCTGCTCGGTCAGCACCAGGCCGCGGGCATGGCGATTGAACAGCGGCACGCCGACATCATGTTCGAGCGCGCTGACCTGCCGCGAGATCGCCGATTGCGACAGATGCAGTGTCTCGGCGGCATGGGTGAACGACCCAGCTTCCGCCGCAGCGTGAAACACGCGTAGCTTGTCCCAGTCCAACGCCATGATGCCCCCGTTCTGTTTTCTGGCGTCTGAATGAAAAATCAGGCTTTTGCGCGGCTTTTCTCGGCCGCTTGTTTACTCCGCCGCTTCGCGGTGAACTTCGATCCCGGCGAGGTACTTTTCCGCCTCGAGCGCGGCCATGCAGCCGAGCCCCGCCGCCGTCACCGCCTGGCGGTAGATGTCGTCGGTCACGTCGCCGGCGGCGAACACGCCCGGCACGTCGGTGCAGGTCGAATCCGGCGCCGTCCACAGATAGCCGTTCGGCTTCTGCTTCAGCTTGCCGGCGAACAGCTCGACCGCCGGCGCATGGCCGATCGCCACGAACACGCCGTCGACCGTCAGATGCATCTCCTGGCCGGTCACCAGATTGCGCAGCTTCAGTCCTTCCACCGACGGCGGCAGCGGCATCTTGCCGGACTGGCCGGTGATCTCGTCGACGACGGTGTCCCAGATGACGCGGACATTGTCCTTCTTGAACAGCCGCTCGCTCAGGATGCGCTCGGCGCGGAAGTCGCTGCGTCGGTGGATGACCGTCACGCTCCTGGCCAGGTTGGAAAGGTAAAGCGCCTCCTCCACCGCCGAATTGCCGCCGCCGATCACCGCGACATCCTTGCCGCGATAGAAGAAGCCGTCGCAGGTGGCGCAGGCCGATACGCCGAAGCCCATGAAGGTCTGTTCGCTCGGGATGCCCAGCCATTTCGCCTGCGCACCGGTGGCGATGATCAGCGCGTCGGCGGTATAGGTGGCGCCGGAATCGCCCTTGGCACGGAACGGCCGCACATTGAGGTCGACCTCGGTGATGATGTCGTTGATGACGTCGGTGCCGACATGCTCGGCCTGTTTCAGCATTTGCTCCATCAGCCACGGACCCTGGATCGGATCGGCGAAGCCCGGATAGTTTTCGACATCGGTGGTGATCATCAACTGGCCGCCCTGCTGCAGGCCGGCGACCAGCATCGGCTTCAGCATGGCGCGAGCGGCGTAGATTGCCGCCGTATAGCCGGCGGGACCGGAGCCGATGATGAGAACGGGTGCGTGCTTGGACGTCATATCAGGGCTTTCACAACAACCGGACGCGAATGAAGCGTCCGGCACAGGGATCGATTTCCGGCCTAATCTAGGTGTTGCGGGCGACGCCAGCAAGACGACCTCGCCTTCGTCCCCGGAAAGCTTCCCCGCAAACAGACGATCCATGAACATCTTGCGCGGGCGACTGTGCCAAAATCAGCGACTGAAGGGATGGAATGGACACCAAAGTCGTTTACAAAATCACGAAAGATTCTTGCGTGAAGCGCCGAAGGTATCCATGCCGCTCAAAGCCGATCTCGATGCCATCGACTGGAAGATCCTGCGCGAGCTTCAGCACGACGGGCGCATGACCAATGTCGAATTGTCCGGCCGCGTCGGTATTTCGGCGCCGCCATGCCTGCGTCGCGTCAGGCGGCTGGAAGAAACCGGCATCATCCGCGGCTATCGCGCCTTGCTCAATGCGCCGGCGCTCGGCCTGGACGTCGTCGCCTTTTGCCTCATCGGCCTGCATCACCAGGCCGACGCGGAGCTGAAAAGCTTCGCCGAACGCACCCGCGGCTGGCCGATCGTTCGCGACGCCTGGATGGTGTCGGGCGAATCCGACTTTTTGCTGCATTGCGTGGCGAGCGACCTCGGCGCCTTTCAGACCTTCGTCATCGAGGAACTGGCCTCGGCGCCGAATGTCGACACGGTGCGGACGGCACTGACCATCCGTCGCGTCAAGGACGAGGGCCTGGTGGCCTTCCCGGCTTGAACTGGGGTGGCAGGGCAACCGCCGATCTCGGCGCCGCCCCTCATCCGCCTGCAGTCTCGACGCCAATTTTGCAGCGTTGCTGATTGGCGAAACCGTTGATGACAGCATCTTTCTCCCCGTCACTATACGGGGAGAAATGTCCGGCAGGACAATGAGGGGCGGCGCCGAGACCGGCAATTGGCCTGAAGCGACTACCCTGACCTGGACGGATTAAGGCCAAAGCGCCTCGACCGCCGCCAGCAGCACACTCAGGTCGCTGTGGTCGCGCAGCGGCAGAACCGAAAATCCTCGCTCGCTGGACGCGTCGCCGTCGACCAGCCAGCCGCGCGACAGGCCGGCGCGTCGCCCCGCCTCCATGTCGGCCGGCTTGTCGCCGACGATGAGTGAACACTGGAGATCGAGGCGGAGGCGCCCGGCCGCCTCGATCAGCATGCCCGGATTGGGCTTGCGCATCGGATGCTCGGCAATGGCAAGCGGCCCACTGCCTGCCTTGTGATACGCGCAGGCAAGCACCATGTCCACGAACGCGCCCTGATCGCGCAGCAGTTCCAAAACCCGGCCGTTCACGTTGGCGAAAACACTCCAGTCAAAATACCCGCGCGCGATGCCGGACTGGTTGGTCACCACGACGACAGGGATTCCGGCCCGGTTGGCGGCAGCGATCACTGGCGCGATATCTTCGCGCAGCACGATGTCAGCCGGATCGCTGGGGTAGTCGGTGTCGACATTTATGGTGCCGTCGCGGTCGAGGAACAGCGCCGGCATACGCTCGGGAAAAACCTTATCGCCGATCCGCTCCACCCACACTCCCGGCTCGGTCAGCGGGTGCGGCGTCACCACCTTGTCAGCCATTGCTGAGGCGCGCTTCGACCATTTCGCACAGATGATGATAGAGGCACAGATGCCCCTGCTGGATGATCGGCGTCGAGGTCGAGGGCACGTTGAGCAGGATATCGGAGAGCGGCTTGAGCTTGCCGCCGCTGTCGCCGGTCAGGCTGATCACCGTCATGTTCATCATGCGCGCCTGTTCGGCGGCGGCGAGGATGCTGGGCGAGTTGCCGCTGGTCGAGATGGCGAGCAGCACGGCGCCCGCGGCACCATGCGCCTCGACCTGGCGTGAAAACACCGTGTCGAAGCCGTAATCATTGCCCCAGGCGGTCAGCACCGCCGCATTCGCCGGCAGCGCGATGACGTTGTAGGCCTTGCGCTCCTTCAGGAAGCGGCCGACCAGTTCGCCGGCGATGTGAATGGCGTCGCTGGCCGAGCCGCCATTGCCGCAGATCAGCAGCGCCTTGCCCTGCGAAAGCGCGGCGACGACGGCGGCAACCGCCCGCTCCATCTCGCTGGTGAGGTCGCGCTCGACCATTGCGGTGATCGCGGCCGCCGAGCGGACCAGATAATCGTTCAGTTCGGACATGAAAACCTCAGTTTGTGCTGCCGGCGCGCAACTTGCCGATGGTGCCGGTGGTGCTCTTGCCGGCGACGAGATCGACCAGCACGACGCGGCCGCCCGCCTTTTGCACGATTTCGGCGCCGACCACCTGATCGATCGTATAGTCGGCGCCCTTGACCAGTATGTCGGGCTTCAGCGCCTCGATCAGCGCGAGCGGCGTGTCATCCTCGAAGACGACGACGGCATCGACCGAGGCAAGCGCCGCCAGCACGCAGGCCCGGTCATGCTCGTCGTTGACCGGGCGCCCCGGCCCTTTCAGCCGGCGCACCGAGGCATCGCTGTTGAGGCCGAGAACCAGCCGGTCGCACCGGCTGCGCGCCGCGTGCAAAAGGCTGACATGGCCGGCATGAAGGATATCGAAGCAGCCATTGGTGAAGCCGACGCTCAGGCCTTCGTCCTTCCACGTCGCCACCAGCCGTGCGGCGGCGGCAGCATCAAGGATTGCATCCTTGTGGGCAATCGGTCCATGCGAGCGAAACAGCGCCCCGGTAAGCTCCTCGACCGTCAGCCGTGCGGTGCCGCGCTTTCCCACCACCACGCCACCGGCCGCGTTGGCGATGGCCGCGGCAATGACGCGGTCGGCGCCCGCAGCCAGGGCCAACGCAAACGCAGCGATGACAGTGTCGCCGGCGCCGGAAACGTCGAACACTTCTCGCGCCTGCGTGGCAATGTGGCGGGCATCGTCGGCGTCGACGACGCTCATGCCTTTTTCGCTGCGCGTCGCGACGACGAACTCGAAGCCATGTGCCGAGATCAGCTCACGCGCCGCGGCGACGATCTCGTCATCGGCAAACACCGCGTGTCCGACCGCCTCGCCAAGTTCCTTGCGATTGGGGGTGATCGCCGTCGCCCCGGAGTAGCAAGCATAGTCGCGGCCCTTGGGATCGACCAGCACCGGCTTTCCCGCCTCGCGGCAGATCGAGATCAGCTCGCCGGCGACGCCGTCGAGCAACATGCCCTTGCCGTAGTCGGACAGGATGACGATGTCGGCTCGCGCGAGCCCGGCCCGGAACAGCCGGATCAGCGTTGCCCGCTCCGCGTCGCCCAGCGGCTTGATTTCCTCTTCGTCGAAGCGCAGCACCTGCTGGTTGAGCGCGCTGAAGCGGCTTTTCGACGAGGTCATCCGGTCGGCGTCCTGCGCGAGACCGCCAGTGTCGACGCCAAGCTCGGTGAGCATGCGCATGAGATTGTCGCCGGCCGGATCGGCGCCGATCACCGAAACCGGTATCGCGGCGGCGCCGAGCGAGACGATGTTGGCGACGACATTGCCGGCGCCGCCCATTGCCGAGGTTTCGCCACGCCCGCGCAGCACCGGAATGGGCGCTTCAGGCGAAATCCGCTCGATGACGCCGTTGACGAAACGGTCGAGGATGAAGTCGCCGACCACCAGCACGGTGACGTTGCCGAACCGCGAGATGGCGCGGTGAAGCGGTTCAGGAGAAGGCAGGTATTGCTCGCTCATGTCATCTTCGACGTGCAATGAGAGCCGGTCCCGATGCTGTGAAAACGCTGGACTGGCAGGGCTGGTCGTTCATGGCGAAGCCGATATACCGCAATTCGGCTCAGCGCAACGGCAGGCTCCGAACCGACCACAGCCAACACCGGTTGGCGGATCAACTTTTCTGCAAAGCCACATGAACACCCAATCCGACGAGCGCCGCGCCGCCCGCACGCCGCATCAGGCGTTGCGCGTGGCTCGAGCGCCGCAGCCTGGTGATCAGCGCACCCGCCAGCACCACGCACATGACATCCGCCGAGGAGAACATCAGATTGACGATCGTTCCGAGGACGAGGAATTGCAGCCAGACGGGAAACGTCGCCGATGCGTCGATGAATTGCGGCAGGAACGCCATGAAGAAGATTGCAGTTTTTGGATTGAGCACCTCGACGGTGATGCTCTCGAAAAAGGCGCGGCGGGCGGATTTCGGCTCGATGCCTGAGATAACAGCATCGTCTTGCGCCCTGGCGCGAAACAGCGACACACCCAGCCAGATCAGATAGAGCGCGCCGGCCAGCTTGACCGCCATGTAGAGCGTCGGCACGGCATGGAAAAGCACGGACAGTCCTGCAGCGGCAGCGACGACGTGCACATAGCCGCCAAGATGGATACCCAACGCCGCCGTCAGGCCGGACCAGCGGCCGCGCGCCATGGTTTGCGCAGCAGCGTAAAGCATCGCCGGACCGGGGATGTAGGCAAAGATCGCCGTGGTGGCGAAAAAGGCGATAAGCAGTTCGGTCGACGGCATTACCCTTGCTCCTGTCGTGCTTCGCCGGTGGATCGCCGACTGAAGCGAAAGCTGTGCGGCGGCACTGAGGTCTGCAGCCAACCGCCTGATTGCGACCTGCTTTATCGACAGCCCCGCAAGCCTCCCCTATAAGGGCCGGAATCGGCACAAGATACCAGAGGCTTTCATGATCATCGTCACTGGCGGCGCCGGCATGATCGGCTCAAACATCGTCGCCGCGCTCAATGCCGAAGGGGTTAGCGACATTCTCGTCGTCGACGACCTGACCGACGGCCACAAGATCGCCAATCTCGCCGACCTGCAGATCGCCGATTATCTCGACAAGGACGATTTCCTGCCGCGGATGGAGGCCGGCGACCTCGGCCGCATCGAGGCCGTTTTCCACCAGGGCGCCTGTTCGACCACCACCGAGTGGAACGGCAAGTTCATGATGGAAGTGAACTACGCCTATTCGAAGCGGCTGCTGCATGCCTGCCTGGCGCTGCGGCTGCCTTTCCTCTATGCCTCCTCGGCTTCCGTCTATGGCGGCGGCGCCGAGTTTCGCGAGGAGCCGGACTGCGAGCGCCCGCTCAATGTCTATGCCTATTCGAAGAAGCTGTTCGACGACTATGTCCGCCGCACAGTCTTCGAAACCGACCATTCGCCGGTGGCCGGCCTGCGTTACTTCAACGTCTATGGTCCACGCGAGGCGCACAAGGGCACCATGGCCTCGGTCGCCTACCACCTGTTCAACCAGGTCGAGCAAGGCCACAACCCAAAGCTGTTCGGCGCCTATGACGGTTTCGGACCTGGCGAGCAGAGCCGCGACTTCATCCATGTCGGCGACGTTGCCGATATCAATCTGTGGTTGTGGAAACGCGGATCGAGCGGCATCTTCAACTGCGGCACCGGCCGTGCCCAGCCGTTCCGCGCCATTGCCGAAACTGTGATCGGCGCGCTCGGCAAAGGCGAGATCGAGTTCATCGACTTCCCCGATCACCTCAAGGGCAGCTACCAGAGTTTTACGCAAGCTGATATGTCCCGGTTGCGCGCCGCCGGTTACAATGGTCAGTTTCGCACAGTGGAAACCGGCGTCAGAGACTATGTCGAATGGCTGAAAGCCCAACGATCCTCGTGATCGGCCCACGCTGGGTGGGCGACATGGTGATGGCGCAGTGCCTGTTCTCGGCGCTGGGAGAGCTTCACCCGGACGCCGCGATCGACGTGCTGGCGCCGGCATGGGCGGCGCCACTGGTCAAGCGGATGCCCGAAATACGCCGGCAGGTCGATCTGCCGCTGAAATCCGGAGCCCTGGAATTCCGCATGCGAAGGCGCTTCGGCCGCCTGCTGCGCGGCCACTACGACATCGCCTATGTCCTGCCTGGAAGCTGGAAGTCGGCGCTGGTCCCGTTCTTTGCCCGCATTCCGCGCCGTGTCGGCTACCTCAAGGAAATGCGCTACGGGCTGCTGACCGACATCGTTGCCTTGCCCGACGATGTGAAACGGCGCACGGCGCAGGCCTATTTCGGCCTCGCGCAAGGCGGCACGTTCCGTGCCCCCAAGCTCGCCGTCGACACGAAGAACCAGGCGGCATTGCTGGGCCGCTTCGGGCTGGAGGCGAAAAAATTCGTCGCGCTGATGCCGGGCGCCGAGTTCGGGCCGGCCAAACGCTGGCCGAGCGAACGCTATGCCGGCCTTGCCCGCGACATGATGGAAAAAGGTTTTGCGGTCGCGCTGTTCGGGTCGAAGAACGACGCCGACGTAACGGCGGAAATCGCCACGCTTGCCCCGGGCGCTGTCGATCTCGCCGGCCAGACGCGGCTCGAGGACGCCATCGACCTGATCGCCGCGGCCAGGCTTGCGGTGTCGAACGACAGTGGGCTGATGCATGTCGCCGCCGCGGTCGGCACGCCGATCGTAGCCGTCTACGGATCGACCTCGCCGCACAATACGCCGCCGCTCGCCGAGCAGCGCGAACTGGTCTGGCTCGGCCTGTCCTGTTCGCCCTGCCATCGGAAAATCTGCCCGCTCGGCCACCTCAACTGCCTGAACACGCTTGAGGTGGCACAGGTCGCGGCGGCGGCGGAACGGCTGCTGGAAATGCCGGCCGCCGCATGAGGGTGCTCATCGTCAAGACATCTTCGATGGGTGACGTCATCCACAGCTTTCCAGCCGTCGAGGATGCGCGCCGCAACCGGCCGGACGTATCGTTCGACTGGTGTGTGGAAGAGGCCTTTGCCGGCATCGTGGCGCTGCATCCGGCGATCGCAACCATCCACACCGTGGCGATCCGGCGCTGGCGCACAAGCCCGCTCGGCGGCGGCACATGGCGCGAGGCGGCGGGATTGCGCCGCGCCTTGCGGAATTGCCGCTACGATCTCGTCATCGACGCGCAAGGATTGCTGAAGTCGGCCGTGGTGGCGAAACAGGCCGCGGCGCCGATCGCCGGCTTCGACCGGTCGAGCGCTCGCGAGCCTTCGGCGACCGTGTTCTACGACCGCCGCTACGCTGTGCCGCGCGACCTGCACGCCATCGAACGCACAAGGCGGCTGTTCGGGCTGGCGCTCGGCTATGAACCGGACTTTTCCGGGCTCGACTCCGGCATCGTGCCGCCGGCCGTCGGGTCGACCTTTGTCGGCGGAAAAACCGCCTTCCTGCTGCACGGCACCAGCCGCGAGGACAAGAAATGGCCGGTCGGCGACTGGATCGAGACGGCCCGGCTTCTCGTCGAAAGAGGAATGACGCCGGTCACCACCTGGTCGAACGACAGGGAAAAGGCGGTTGCCGAGGCGATCACCCAAGCCGTTCCACAGACCGTGCTGGTGCCGAAATCACCGCTTGCCGAGATCGCCGCGATCATCGGCCGGTCGGTGCTGGTCATCGGCGCCGATACTGGCCTTACCCACCTCGCCAGTGCCTTCGGCCTGCCGACCGTCGCGGTGTTTGTGACGACTGAACCCGGCCTGACCGGCCCGCGCGGGCCGTTCTCGTCAACGCTGCTGGTCGCGCCCGGCGCTCGTGTCGCGCCTGGGGAGGTGGTTGCGGAAGCAGAGAGGCTGCTTGAGCGCCAAGCGCATTATCAGGCAGCCGGAAGGCATTGATTTATTGAATCAATCCAATCGGAAAGGGCGGCGCCGCCCTCTTCCCTTCTCCCCTTGTGGGAGAAGGTGGATTGGCGCGCAGCGCCAAGACGGTTGAGGGGTGCTGGCCGGAGTGCTGTTGGTGCCAAGCTGGAACACCCCTCATCCGACCTCGCTTCGCGAGGCCACCTTCTCCCACAAGGGGAGAAGGCAGAGCAGCACCAATCCCTCAGATGAACTGCACCTGGACGATCTCGTAGCCCCGCGCGCCGCCTGGCGCGTTGACCTCGATGGCATCGCCGACTTCCTTGCCGATCAGCGCCCGCGCGATCGGCGAGGAGATCGAGATGCGGCCTGACTTCACGTCCGCCTCCTGGTCGCCGACGATCTGGTAGGTCTTCTTCTCTTCCGTGTCCTCGTCGACCAGCACCACGGTCGCGCCGAACTTGACCTTTTCGCCGCTGAGCTTGGTGATGTCGATCACTTCGGCGCGGGCGATAAAATCCTCGAGCTCGTTGACGCGGCCCTCATTGAGACTCTGCGCCTCTTTCGCCGCGTGGTATTCCGCGTTTTCAGAGAGATCGCCGTGCGAGCGCGCTTCGGAGATTGCTTCGATGATGCGCGGCCGCTCTTCCTGCTGGCGCCAGCGCAGTTCTTCCTTCAATGACGCGAACCCCTCGCCTGTCATCGGGACCTTGTTCATAATGCCTGACCTTTCCTGCCGCCGCCCCCGCATTCCGGGAGCGACCTTGTCGATGGGTACAAAAAGAAAACGGTCCGGCAGCCTCGGGCTAACGGAACCGTGTCACCGCAATTTCCTCCAATATAGCAATCTTCGCGGGTTTTTCACGCCAAAAAATCGGTTTTGAAAAATTCGCCCGCCATTTGCGGAAATGCCGTCATGGCAGCCCGGCTGGCCGGGCGAGCGGCAATAAAAACCGGCTGCGATTGCTGACAGCCGGTGGTGAGGCGTGTTCGGGCTTCTATTCAGCTCTTCATGAAACGGTCTATCTGCTCGGACAGCATGCCGTATTCACGAGATCCCTTGCCGATGCGTTTCTCGATCTCGCGGAGCTGTTCCCGGGCGCCGGCGAGATCGCCGATCTGCAGATGCGCCTCGCCGAGATATTCGCGTACCAGCGTGTAATCAGGATCGATGCGCAGCGCTTCCTCATAATAGCCGAGACCGACGGTGACGCGTCCGGAATGGCGGTGCGAGTAGCCGAGGTAGTTGAGGATGCGAGGGTCTTTCTTGTCCGCAGCCAGGCTGAGCACGGCAATCGCCTCGTCATAACGTCCTGCCATCGCCAGCGCGCGGCCGGCTTCATAGATGTTGTCGTCGTCCAGCATGCCGTGCTTGGGCGCGACGCACTTCTTCAGCTTCTTGTCCCAGACCTTGCCTTTCTTGCACTGTGTCGTCTGGCTGCCACCGCCACCGCCACCGCCTCCACCTGCGCCGCCTCCGCCACCCTCGCCCGCCGAAAACACCGGAACCGCAAACAGCGGCAGGGCGGCAACCGCCAGAACCTGGATCAGCAATCGTCTGCGCATCGAACCCTCCCTGAAGCATGACAATGCAAGACTAACGCCGGGCAAAAGCGGTTTCATCCCGGAAAAAAGCCACGGCCAGTGAAAGCCTTTTCAACGATCAGCGCCAGTAGGAAAATGGAAGCGCCGAACAAAACGTGACGAGCGCCGCAAATCCGCTATCATCCAGCAAACGCCAACGGAGTATGCGGAGACGGCCAGTGCAGCGGCGCCTTGAAAAAGAATGGGAGCTTTCGATCGGTCCCGACACGGTGCGCCTGTTCATCCTCAAGGCGAAGGCGTTGAGCGCCGCCGTCAACGAAGACTATGCCGATGGCGCCGAGCACGAGGTAGAACTCGATAGCGAGGCGCATGACAACCATCATCATGACGGTCTCGTCGAGGAACGTTCCGAGGACCTCACCGAAGAAGAGCTGCGCGAACTGATCAACGACCTCAATGTCGATGAGGCGGCCGAACTCGTCGCCCTCGCCTGGGTTGGACGCGGCGACTATGACGCCTCGGAATGGGCGGACGCGCTGACGGCCGCGCGCGAGCGCGCCAACAAGCGCACGGCGAAATATCTGCTTGGCATGCCGCTGTTGGCCGACTGGCTGGAGGAAGGGCTGGAAGCGATCGGTGCGTAACAATGCGGTCACCGTTTGTGATCGGCCAAAACTGTCGTTCAGGCAACTTCCGCATCCGCCCGCCGTTAAGGGCGAATGGCGGCGCTGACCCCTCCTACATCGATCAGATTGGCCGGATTGATCAGATTGGCGCTGCCTTTGGCGGCGGCGATGCTGTCCGCAGGAGCGGCCCTGGCCCAAGCTCCGGAACTGCCCGATAGCGTACCCGTCCCGGAGCTCAATCAATCGCAATCAGCGCAAGAAGCTGCACCTGCCGACGTGCCGATCCCCGAGCCACGCCCTGCGGATGCGCCAGAGCCTGATCAACCCGCGACCGACAAAATGGACCAGCAGAAGTCGGACCAGCATCAGAAAGCCCGGCCGCAGCCGCCGGCAGTCGCTCCGACGCCGACCGAAAAGCCCGCCGAGGCAGAACCACCGGCAGCCGCGCCAAAACCACCGGAGATGCCGGCGCAGGCGCCGGAGAAAAAAATCCCTCCCGACCCGCGCTCGACCGCTGTGCCGCAGGAGAAAATGCCGGACGAGGAACTGGCCTGCCGCCGGCGGCTGAAGTCGATGGGCGTCGACTTCGAGGAACGCAAAGCCGAGCACGATGCGGCGGTCGGCTGCTCTATCCCCTATCCGATCGCACTGAAGACGCTGGGCAAGTCATTGGATATCAACCCCGAATCCGAGTTGAACTGCCAGATGGCCGAGGCCGCCGCGCGCTTCGCCGCCGATATCGTCCAGCCGGCGGCCAAGGCCGAGTTCGGCGCCGAACTCAAGTCGGTCGGCCAGGCATCCGCCTTCGTCTGCCGCCACCGCAATGGCGGCGGGAAATTGTCGGAGCACGCCTTCGGCAACGCGCTCGACATCGCCAGCTTCACGCTTTCGGACGGCAGGAGGATCGACATCCGCCCGGCGCCGCCGGAAAAGGAGGCGAAATTCCTGAGCGCAATACGCAAGGCAGCCTGCGGACCGTTCAAGACCGTGCTTGGCCCGGGCAGCGATGCCGATCATTCGCTGCATCTCCATCTCGATCTTGCACCGCGCCGCAACGGCGGCACCTTCTGCCAGTGATATGGTTCCGAACCGACGCGCGCCGCAATTTGGCCGCAGCTGTAAACGCAGCCGCTGATTTTTCCTTTACTGTTGGCGGGTAAGCTCCGTTTCATCTGATCATGACCCCGAAAAGTGGGATCCGGTTTTCGGAAAAAGATCATGATCAAACGATGACATGGAGCCTGATCGGCTCGGGGACCGGGGACCTGCCAATGGCCGGGATATTTCGCGCCGCGTCTGTCGCCGTGCGGCAAGTGAGACGCGCGCGCATGATTGCCGGCGGGCTTGCCATCGCAGCGATCTCGGCCTGCACCACCGGCAGCGTGCTTTCGCTGGAACCGGCCGTCGATGTCGGCAGCCAGACATCAGCTGTCCCAAATTACGCTGGCGCAAAGTACGCCGGGATGCAGCGCCTCGTCCCGTCCAACCCCTACATGACCGCCGCCTATCCGCGCATGGACGAGCCGATGGCGCCGACCGAACAAATGCCGGCCAGCGAGGTCGAGTGCCGCAGGGATTTGAAGCGCCTGGGCGTCGTCTACAGCGACCTTGCGCCGATCCGCGAAGGCCAGTGCGGCATCGACTACCCGGTCAAGATTTCGGCCATCGGCCGCATCGGGATGAAGCCGGCCGCGACGCTGACCTGCGACATGGCCGCCACCTTCGCCGGCTGGGCCAGGAATGAACTGGTCCCGTCCGCCCGCTGGCGCTATTTCTCCGGCGTCAGGACCATTCGCCAGGGCTCGAGCTATTCCTGCCGCAGGATCGCCGGCGAAGGCACGCTGTCGGAGCACGGCAAGGGCAACGCGCTCGACGTCATGAGCATCGAGCTTAGCAATGGCAAGGAGATCGACGTGCGCAAGCCCGGCCTGTTCGCCTTCCGCACCCGCGGCTTCCTCAACACTGTGCGCGCCGACGGCTGCCAGTATTTCACCACCGTGCTCGGTCCCGGCTACAATTACGACCACCGCAACCATTTCCATTTCGACATCAAGAACCGCAAGAACGGATACCGCGCGTGCCGCTGAGCCCGAGCGCGTGCCCACTGCCCAAGGTGTGCGCCGCCGCGTAGAATGACATCACATAAGGTGATGTCATATCACCACGGTGGTGTCGCATGAGCCGACGAAGCCTTCGACGACGCGCAACGATCTGGCTGGTGGCGTTCTGTGCCGGCTATCTCGTGCTCGCCTATTTCGCCGCGCCGGAATTCTGGACCCTACGCGACCGCAATTTCCGCACGCAGCGCTTCGAGATGGTGACGCACACGCCGCAAGGCATCGCGGGCGATCCGATCAATGTCGGCCTCGTCGGCACCAAAAAAGAGCTGGTCCACGCCTTCGCCGTCGCCGGATGGGACACCGCCGACGCTCTCACGCTGGAGACGGCGATCGAGATCGGCGAAAGCGTGCTGTTCGATCGGCCCTATCCCGACGCGCCGGTCAGCCGGCTGTTGTTCGAAGGCCGTGCACAGGATCTGGCCTTCGAGAAGCCGGTCGGCGACAGTGCCGACCGGCGCCATCACGTCCGCTTCTGGCAGACCGATGCGACCGGAGACGATGGCCGGCCGCTCTGGCTGGGTGCGGCAAGCTTCGATCGCGGCGTCGGCCTCAGCCACGACACCGGCCAGATCACCCACCATATCGGTCCCGACCTCGACGCCGAGCGCGATTTCCTGGTCCGCGACCTGTCTGCCGCAGGCATGCTGATCTCGACCAGCGAGATCTCAGGCATCGGTGCGACAAGGACCGGTCGCAATGGCGGCGGCGATCCCTATTTCACCGACGGCAAGGCGGTAGTGGGCGTGCTGAGGCAGCTGCCGTAGGCGCAGGACCAACGGCCGGCGGCCGGCTCATCGACGCCCTGATCGAGCATTTTCGTCGCCGCCATGGGATGCCGCATGAGATGGTTGCGCCCGCCGGCATGAAAAATGACGCCCGTCTATTTTCGAAGACCGCGCCGCAATGCTATTGACCTCGCATGCTCTATGCTGAAATCGCCATCGTGGTCGTCCTCATCTGCGTGAACGGCCTTCTGGCAATGTCCGAACTTGCCATTGTCTCGTCACGGCCGGCCCGTCTCAAGGCGATGATCGACCGCGGCGTCAAGGGCGCCGGCCGCGCCTTGGCGCTCGGCGCCAATCCAGGCAAATTCCTGTCGTCGGTGCAGATCGGCATCACCCTGGTCGGCGTTCTGTCCGGCGCTTTTTCCGGCGCCACGCTCGGCGAGCGGCTGTCCGTGTTCCTGGCATCGACCGGCCTCCGCGAAAGCCTTGCCGACCCGATCGGCGTCGGCATCGTCGTCGCCCTCATCACCTATTTCTCGCTGATCATCGGCGAACTGGTGCCCAAGCAGATCGCGCTGCGCGATCCCGAACGCGTCGCCGCCAGGGTTGCTCCGGCGATGACCATCCTCGCCACCGTCTCGGCGCCGCTGGTTTTTCTGCTCGACATTTCCGGCCGCGCCATGCTGTGGCTGCTTGGCCAGCGCGGTGAAAGCGAGGAGAAGGTCACCGACGAGGAGATCAAGATGCTGGTCGCCGAGGCCGAGCATCACGGCACCATCGAATCCGACGAGCGGCGCATGATCGCCGGCGTCATGCGGCTCGGCGACCGCGCCGTCCGCGCGGTGATGACGCCGCGCACCGAGGTCGACTGGATCAACCTGCAGTCCGATGACGCGGCAATCCGGAAGCTCCTGATGGAGACCCAGCATTCGCGCCTGCCGGCCGGCGATGGCAGCGTCGACGCCATGATCGGCGTCGTCCAGACCCGCGACGTGCTGGCCGCGATGCTCGGCGGTCGCGCGCTCGACCCGCGCCGGCATGTGCGCACCGCTCCCATCGTCCATGACCAGGCCGACGCGCTGGATGTCCTTTCGACACTCAAGGAATCCAACGTGCCGATGGCGCTGGTCCATGACGAATACGGCCATTTCGAAGGCATCGTCACCCCGGCCGACATACTGGAAGCCATCACCGGCGTCTTCCGGGCGGACCTCGACGCCGGCGACGAAGAAAACGCCGTCAAACGTGACGACGGCTCATGGTTGCTCGCCGGCTACATGCAGGCCGACGAGATGGCCGACGTTCTCGGCATCGACCTGCCCGAGAACCGCGACTACGAGACTGTCGCCGGTTACGTGCTGGCGCATCTGCACCATCTGCCGACGACCGGCGAATGCGTCGATGCGCAGGGCTGGCGCTTCGAGGTCGTCGACCTCGACGGCCGCCGCATCGACAAGCTCATCGCCACCCGCCTGCCCGGCGGCCATCGCGAAATCGTGCGGTAGCAGTCAACGCGATGGGTAGGCAAGCCGGTCCTGGATCGCGGAAGGACATGGTGGATTCTGATCGGATCGACAAGCTGATCGCAGCGGTGCCGCCCGCCTTGGCGCTTCGCGCCGGGCTGGACCTTGGCATCTTCACCCGGCTCGGTAGCAGCGCGGTGACTGCCGACAGCCTTGGAGCCGAGCTCAAAGTCGAGCCCGATCGTCTTTCGCGGCTCCTCTACGCGCTCGCCAGCATCGGTCTCCTCGAAGTCAAGGATGGTCGATTTCGCAACGGCGCCGAAGCGGCGGCCTTCCTCGACGCGTCCAAGCCGACCTATCGCGGCGGCGATCATGCGCTCCTGCGCGAGCTCTGGGGAGCCGACCTGCTGACCGCAGAGTCGCTGCGACAGAACCGGCCGGCTGCGCTGCACGACTTTTCCGAAGCCGGGCCCGAGGCAGCGGCGGCCTTCAGCCGCATGCTCGCACCGGGCGGGGTAATTTTCGGCCGCCATCTGGCCCGGGAGATGGACCTCTCGGCGATCGGCTCGGTCATCGACATCGGCGGCGGCCCCGGGACCATTCTCGTCGGACTTCGCGAGCGGCGGCCGCAGATTGCGGCGACGCTGATGGAACTCCCAACGGTCGCAGCGGTCGCGAAAGATATCCTGTCAGAATACGGTGCCGACGACGTGGTTGTCGAAGAGGGTGACATAACCGTCGCGCCATCGATCGGTCGGCACGATCTGGCGATCCTGAAGGCCGTCGTCCAGGTCCTTCCGCCGGACCAGGCGCGCAGTTCGATCCTGAACGCGGCGCGTTGCCTCACACCCGGAGGCGAGATCGCAATTGCGGGGTGGGGTGTCGTCGATGACGACCGCCTCGGCCCGCCTGAGGGTGTGTTTCTGAATCTCACCTTCTTGAACCTCTATCGCCACGGCGAATCGTACACTGAAGGTCAGTATCGCGCCTGGATGACCGAGGCTGGATTCCGGGATATCTCCAGGTCGCGCCTGCCGGACGGCTCCACCTTGTTTCGTGCGCGCCTCACGGGCTGATCGTGGCTGAATGGCCAATCGCAATCTGCGTTCGCTCAATAAAGTCGGTCATCAGCGCGGCTGCCGCCTCGGCGTGGGTTTCGAGCAGGAAGTGGCCGCCGTCGAAGATGTGCGCTTCCATACGTGGAAGGTCTTGCATCCACGACAGTGTTTCGGCGATGTCGAAGAACGGGTCGTGGCGGCCCCACAGCATGAGCGCCGGCGGCTGCCGCGTTTCGATATAGTCGGCGATGAGACTGAAGCGCGCGGCATGGTTGGCGTAGTCGGCGAGGAGCGCGCGTTGTGTTTCCATGCCGCCAGGCTGATTCATCACCCTCCAGTCCTCGATCCAGGGTTCGCCTTTGATCCGGGCAGCGACATCCTCCGGCAAGCCGCCCAAATACTGCTCGCGGGTGCCTTCCAAGGTCAAAAACGCGGTAGCCTCCCTTTCGTTCTCTTCCGTCGGGTTTGACGAGAATTCGAACGTGCCTTGCCATTGCGGTCCGAACCCTGTGCGGTGTGCGTTGGCGCTCTGAATGATGAGGCCGCAGACGAGGTCGGGGGATTGCATAGCGACCCGGAGACCAACAGGCGCGCCCCAATCGTGCAGGTAGATGAAGCGCCGATCGATCGCGAGATGAGTTAGGAGCTCTTGGATTGCGCCGCTGAACGCTTCGAACGAGGGCGCGGGCAACGGCGCCGATTGGCCGTAGCCAGGCAAGTCGGGGGCGATGACGAAGGCGACGCGCGCAAGGCCGGGAATGATGCCCTGGAAGGTGCGCGACGAGCTCGGGAAGCCGTGCAGGAGCAGCAGCGCGGGATTGGACGCATCACCCGCGGTGATGAAGGAAAACTCGGTCCCGCCGGACAGGCGCAGCCGCTGTTGCGTGGGGGATGTCATGCCTGCACTCCTCGCACTGCTCCGGGATGGGCTCGATCAGGGTGCATCTCCTGTATTCGCTCGATAAACTCGACCATCAGGGAGAGTGCTGGTTCGGCGTGCGTCTCGAGCAGGAAATGCCCGCCGTCGAAAACATGCGCTTCCATACGCGGCAGATCCTGCATCCAGGACAGCGTTTCGGCGATATCGAAATAGGGGTCGTGACGGCCCCACAGCATGAGCGCCGGCGGTTGCCATCTCTTGAGATAGGCGGCGATCGTATCGAAACGCGCGGCATGGCTTTTGTAGTCGCCGATGAGCGCGCGGTGGGTCTCCATGCGGCCGGGAAGGTTCATCACCCTCCAGTCCTCGACCCAGGGGTCGCCCCTGATCGTGGCGGCGACATCCTCTGGCAGGCCGCCCAAATATTGCTCGCGTGTGAATTCGAAGGTCAGGTCGGGAGTCGCGGCCGCTTCGTTCTCCTTTGTCGGTTCTGACCAGAATTTCAACACGGCGTCCCAGACGGGACCGAAGCCGGTTCGATGCGCGTTTGCGTTCTGTATGATGAGACCCGAAACCAGCTCGGGCGCTTGCATGGCGATCTGCAGACCCACGGCGGCGCCCCAGTCATGAATATGGATGAAGCGGCGCCCGATCGCGAGGTGGGTCAGCAATTCGGAAATCGCCTCGCTGATCGCGGCGAAGGATGGTGTCGGCGGGACGTCGGACCGGCCATGGCCCGGGAGGTCGGGCGCGATCACATAGGCTGCGCCCGCCAGTCCGGGAATCACATCGCGGAATGCATTTGCGGAGCTGGGAAACCCATGCAGGAGGAGCAAAGCCGGGTTGGATGGATCGCCCGCAGTGACGTAGGCAAGCTCGGTTCCATCGGAGAGACGCATTTGGCGTGGGGCAGGCAGTCTCATGTCAGGATTCCCTTTTTGCCGTCCGGAATGGGGTTAAGTTCAAACCAGCGGCGCGGTTCCGGATGCCGGCCGAAAACGTTCCCCAAGGAGTGGCTGGAAGCCCGTGATCCGTTTCGGCCGTCGCTACTCGGCCGAGGATCAGCGGCCGGCTGGCGTTGCGACAACGCGCTCTATCGCCGTCGCCAGGAAGGTCGTGCCACGCCGGTGCTCGCTGCTGTCCTGGCGCGTCAACAGGCCGTTGGCGATTCCCTCATACATACCGAGCAGCGCATCTGCCACCTCGCCCGGCACGCCTTCCTCGGCAAGCAGCGCGGCACGCTCCTCCGGCGGAACAAGCACAGCCGTTACCGGCCGGCCGAGAACGTCCGCGAAGGCCGATGCCACGTCGCCGGCGCTCCAGTCTTCCGGTCCGCCCAGCTCCACGACCCGCTTGCCGGTCCATTCCTCGCACAGCACGGTCGCTGCCGCGCGCCCGACATCGATCGTGCTCACCATCGGGATTTTCTGGGAAGGCTCGATAAAGGTCGGCAGTATGCTTTGCGACAGGACCGATTGCGCCACCTCGCTCCAGGTTTCGACAAAATACCCCGACCGCAGGAAGGCGGTGGCCGGCGCCACGCCGTCGAGCAGCGCCTCGAAGCGGTTGAGGGTGGCGATGACGCCGGTGCCGGAGGCATGCTGCGCCCCGATGGACGACAGTACGACGGCCTTTGGCAGACCTGCACGCCGTGCCGCATCGGCAAGCGCGGCGCCGATTTCTTCCGTGCGCTGATAGGGATCACCGCTCACTGGCGGCGGGTTGAGCAGGAACGCGGCCCGCGCGCCGGTCAGCGCAGCGGCCATCGCGCCGGCATCCTCCATGCTTGCGACCGCCACCTCGGCGCCGAGGGCCGTCCATTTTTCGCCCTGTTCCTTGCGACGCAGGAGGACGCGCACGGCTTCACCGCCTGCGATCAGGGCGCGCGCGACCTCGCCGCCGGCCCGTCCGTTTGCTCCAAGCACGACATACATCACTTCTTCTCCTCATCTCACTTGACGGGGAGAACGATAGGCGCAGGCTTTCCATGCGTCCAATGCATGGTGTATATAGTCACCATGCGCGAAGTGGATTTACGCCGGATCGACCTGAACCTGCTTGTGGCGCTCGAAGCGCTGCTGGACGAGAGGAACGTCACCCGTGCCGCAAGCCGGCTCGACATGAGCCAGCCCGCCGCGAGCCGAGCGCTCGGCCGATTGCGCGCGCTGTTTTCGGACGCGCTGCTGGTCGACGGACCGGGCGGCTATGTTCTCAGCGCCCGTGCGGAAGAGGTGCGCCCGGTGCTGCGCGGCATCTTGGCGGGCGTGCGAGAGATGGTCGAGGCCAACGCGTTCGATCCCGACACGGCAACCGGCCGCATCCGGCTGCTGATGCCCGATCTCCAGGCCGCCGTGCTCGCGCCGCATCTGCTCGCCCGCCTTGGGCGCGAGGCGCCGTCCCTCGATCTCGATATCGTCGCGCCGGGCACGGACTCGGTCGAAGCGCTGCAGCAGGGTAGCGCCGATGCGATGGTGGCGCTGGTCGACGAAGCCCCGGCCGGCATCCGTCGGCGCGGTCTCTATGATGAGAAGCTCGTCACGCTGATGCGCGCGGAGCACCCGGCGCTCGCCCGAAAGCTGACGCTCAAGCGTTTCCTGGAGCTTGAGCATATCGTGGTGAGCGTCACCGGCGTCGGGCCTGCGCCTGTCGACGAGGTGCTTGCCCGCATCGGGCGAACGCGGCGGGTGAAGCTGCGCGTGCCGAACTTCTTCGCGGCGGTCGAGATCGCCGCTCGCTCCGACCTCGTCATGACCCTGCCTTCGAGCCTGGCGCGAGCGGCCGCAAACATGAAGCGGTTCGTATCGTTGCCGCCGCCCCTCGATCTTGGCAGCTTCACGATGAGCCTCGTCTGGCACGCGCGCCAACAGGACGCGCCCAGGCACATATGGTTGAGACGTGCCATTGTCGCGGTGGCGGCGGATATGTCATCGGCGATTGACGTTGGAAACTGAGGCCGCAAAGCGGCTCCCAGGAGCACAACGCCTCGAGCCGACCCGCGTTCAGGAAAGATGCTCTAGAACGGTCTCAACCGAAGCCCAGGTTCGGCGCTTGCGTTTCCGCCTGCGCCTTCAATCACGGTCGGCCCCCTCCGCCTGCCAGAGTTGGATCGGGTTGCCCTCTGGATCGGCAAGCCGGGCGAACCAGCCATTAGGGTAATGTTCGGTGTCGACCTCGACCGCAATTCCGGCTGCCGTGAGCTGTGCGACCATGGCCTGGAGGTCGCGCACCCGGAAATTGATCATCCACTGCTGATCGACCCGACCGAAGTAGTCACTAGTCGCGGCAAAGGGAGCAAAGACGGTGGCGCCCTGCTGTTGCTCCCACGAGCGGTCATCATAGCTTTCTGGCGGCAGCGCAACGCCGAGATGGCCGGCATACCATCGAGCGAGCGCATCGGGCTCCTTCGCTCGGAAGAAGAAGCCACCGATGCCGAGCACCTTTTCCATTTTATCTCCTTACTGACGCGATCGCGGTGATGACCACCCCAATCCATACGCGTAGTGCCAGGCGCTACATGGCTTCTTGGTTAAAAACCTGACAATGCCGCTGCACTGTGCAACAGCTCGTGTTTGTTGGCGAACTGTTCTGGAGGTCGCGGTGCGGACCAGGCAGACATTAGCTCGGCGCGGAATTTAGCTGTCTCCAGTGGTGATTTGACCCACGTTCGACTGTAGCGGAGATGACGGCCATCGGAGGGCCAGCAAATCACACCAATGGCAGGAAGATGTCGGTGATGGCCTCGTGCTCGGCAACCATCGGAACAATACTCACCCGCTGACAGTAGAGGGGAAAATCCCGAAGTGCCTCACCGCTTGCCGGCAACCAGTCGCGATACAGGAATTCGATCGCCGGCTCGACATTTTCTGCCCCGATTGCGCGAAGCACGGCACATCGTCCGGCCGGAAGAACACCGGCTTCCACGCCCTGCACGTTCAGCTCGATTTTCCGATCGGTCGCTGCACAGATGTCGAGGCGGAATTCGTCCGGCGGCGTCATGTCGGAATCCGAATGAAACACATTGTAGGTCGCACTGGACGCGGCGCTCAAACCGACAGACCTTCGCCAGGCGATGAATTTCTGGATAGTCTCGGCGACCAGGGCCGGATTGCCCCGGTGCTGCAGGACGGCGACGGGTGTTTCCGGCACGTCCACGATGTTGACGTCAGCCAAGGAATACGCCGTTTTCATGAGCTTGCTGCTCGCGTTGGTCAATGGCCACAGGCTGGCAAACCACACCTCCCAGTCGGGCGTGTCCCGAAATGCGGAAGGCAATTGCCCAAAGCTTTTCCGAAACGCGCGGGCGAAGGCGTCGGGCGCATCGTAACCGACGTCCAGCGCGGTTTCGGTCACGCTCGCCTCGTCCTTGAAGGCAAGCACCTGTCCCGCCCGTTTCATGCGAACGAGTTGGACGTAGCGATGCACTGATATGCCGAAATATCCCCTGAATTGGCGGTGGAAATGGTACTTGGACAAGGCCGCAACGGCACTAAGCGTGTCCAGGCCAAGATCATCCTCCAGATGCCGGTCGATGTAGTTCAACACCCGTTTCATACGCGTGTGGTAGGGATCTTGCCGCGTCGTCATCTTGCTCTCCTGTGGTGAGAGCAATCTGCCAGCTTGCGAGACAGCGCGCTCGACTGTTCTTGCTGAACACAGGCGCTGTTTCACATCGATGCGGAGCCGTTGGCGGTGGAGCACTGCTAACCGGGTTCAGACCGGCAGGCGGAACTGTTTGCGCAAGCTCTTGTCGAACATCTCTGCGGGGGCAAAGCGGCGCAGAATGCTGACCTGGCGCGCGGCCTTGCCGGCGGTATAGCGACGCCGCGGGCGGGCATCGGTCGCCGCCTTGACCAACACAGCCGCCACCACTTCCGGCGGATCGGCTTTGGGCATCACATCGCCCAGCAGCGCCTTGAGCCCGGCGCGCGCCCGATCATATTCCTGCAACACCGAATCCGGCTCGATCCCATTCTGGTCGAAGACGGTACGCACGAATGCCGGCTCGATGACCGAGACGCGAATACCAAAAGCACGAACCTCGTGATCGAGCGATTCCGAATAGCCCTCAAGCGCGTGCTTGACCGCTGAGTAATGGGCTGAGTATGGCGCCGGCACCAATCCCAGAATCGAGCCGATATTGATGATGTGCCCTGCGCCGCGCTGCCGCATCGACGGCAACACAGCATTGATCATGCGGATGACGCCGAACAGATTGACGTCGAACAGGGCCTGCACCTGTGCGACCGAGGATTCCTCGGCACCGCCAAGCAGACCGACGCCGGCATTGTTGACCAGGAGGTCGATCCGCCCGGTCTGCGCCAGCACGGTCGAAACGAGGGCGCCGACAGAAGCGTCATCGGTCACGTCGCAAACCAGCATGGTCACTCCCTCCGGGCCGTTGCCGACAGGGCGGCGACTTGTCCCGAAGACGGTGAATCCTGCCCGCGCAAGCGCCTCGGCGCTGGCGTGGCCAATGCCCGAGGACGCTCCAGTCACCACAGCGGTTTTTTCGGAATTCGCATTCATTTCGTGCTCCAAATCGTCAGGGCCAGACTTCTCTCGCCGGTTGAATTATGATCATAATAACATATTACGATAATAATGCAATGCTAGGAGGGAAAGGCAGTCACGTGCTACGAAAAGGGCTGAGAGAACGCGTCACGCGGCCGGATCATGGGAGTTGCTGACCCATCCCTGCGTCAGGACGAAGCGGCGTCCTGACGTGTA
This sequence comes from Mesorhizobium sp. WSM4829, assembly GCF_055811475.1. Taxonomy (NCBI): domain Bacteria; kingdom Pseudomonadati; phylum Pseudomonadota; class Alphaproteobacteria; order Hyphomicrobiales; family Phyllobacteriaceae; genus Mesorhizobium; species Mesorhizobium sp. WSM4829. The sequence goes on from NZ_JBVVQJ010000032.1 coordinate 77,681, forward strand.
GGGAGCGGGCTGTCTGCCAGGGGTAGCTTTGCTGTAGATTGCAGGGCGAGCGATCAGCCCGCCGGCTGGCCGCTGGTCGTCGAGGGGATGCGGGCGACGACCTTGATCTCGAAGTCGAAGCCGGCAAGCCAATTGACGCCCACTGCCGTCCAGTTCGGATAGGGAGGTCCGCCGATCTCATCCGCCCGGACCGCCAGCACCGTTTCGATCTGTTTGTCCGGGTTGGTGTGGAAGGTGGTGACGTCGACAACGTCGTCGAAGCTGCACCCGGCGGCGGCCAGGACCGCGCGCAGATTGGCGAAGGCCCGCCGAACCTGATCCTCGAATGCGGGCTCGGGCGAGCCGTCCTCACGGCTGCCGACCTGACCCGACACGAAGAGAAGATCGCCGGATCGAATGGCCGCGGAATATCGATGGATATCGTATAACGCGTGGCGTTTGGCCGGATAGATGGCGTCACGTGCAGGCATTTCGTATTTCCTTTCTGTCTTGATGACGGGAGCGGACCGCCCGGAGCCGCCGAGTTGATACAGGCAGGAGATAAGGCAATCGCATTTACGCGCATAAGCCGTTGAAATCGGCATGAGGTGATGCAAAATTACCATCAATGTCCCGCCCGTCCCTCAACGATCTCACCGCCTTCGTGGCCGTTGCCACGCACCGCAGCTTCCGCCGCGCAGCGGACGAGATCGGCACGGCGCCTTCCACATTGAGCCACACCATGCGTGCGCTCGAGGAGCGCATGGGGGTGCGCCTTCTCAACCGCACCACACGCAGCGTCTCGCCGACGGAAGCCGGTTTCCAGTTGCTCGGCCGCCTTCAGCCGGCGCTCGCCTCGCTGGACGAGGCGCTCGAAAGCGTCGCCGGGTTCAGGGGCAATGTCGCGGGCACCGTCCGCATCAACGCCCCGCGACTGGTGGCCCTGCTTCTCGTTCGCCGGGTTCTTCCGCGGATGGCGGAGCGCCATCCGGATGTGACCGTGGACATCGTCGTCGAGGGGCGGCTCATCGACATCGTGTCCAGCGGCTTCGATGCCGGCGTGCGCCTCCTCGGATCGGTCCCCAAGGACATGATCGCCGTGCCGCTTGCACGCGCGTTGAGGTTCATCTGTGTCGCCTCGCCCGCCTACCTCGATCGCTTCGGCGACCCGAAAACCCCGGAGGAATTGCAACGCCACCATTGCATCGGCCACCGCATGCCCAGCGGCAAGCTTTACCGATGGGAGTTCGAACGCGCCGGCCAGGAACTCGTGATCGAGGCAAACGGCCCCGCCGTCCTCGACGACGAGGAACTGATGGTCGAAGCCGCAATTGAGGATTTGGGAGTCGCCTACGTGGCCGATTGGGCCGCCGAAGCGGCCTTGTCCGACGGCCGGCTGCGCAAGGTCCTGACCGCGTGGATGCCCGCTGCGGAAGAAGTTGCGGTTTACTACCCCGGACATCGAGCCGTACCGCCCGCACTGCGGGCGTTTCTCGATGTCGTCAAAGACCTGCGGAAGAAAGAACCTTAGCGACGAGCAGCCGCGCCATGACCGGTCGTTGGGCCGGGGAGTGCTCAGTTCGTTGCTATCGCGCCAACGCATCAGTGTTCTGCCTCAGTGCGGACGAATCCTGCATTGGGCCGATGACCAGTTCGATCGGTCAGGCTGAAGCAGGCGATGACGCAAGTGAGGCCGTGAGCCGTCTGTCTGCAATCAGGGTGAGTTCAGCGGTTAGCCGCCGTTCGGCTGACGTGAAGAGTTTCGGGCGCCAGCAGGCGTACGAAAGTCCCCGAGGAAGGAACCCGCGGGCCACAGGCGATGGCTATG